>JAFPYS010000017.1 GCA_017412085.1 Alphaproteobacteria bacterium | reverse complement strand
TACTTTGCCTTTTTTGCTTTTGCGGCGAATTCGGCCAAGCGTTTTGAAAGCTTCTTTTTGAATTTATCAGGGGTTAATCCTGTCAAAACTTGAATACCTTCGTCCACATTATCTACAGCCCACAAATGAAAGCGTTTTTGAGCCACAGCGTTACGAACGCGCTCATCCAACATAAGCGATTGAACGCCGGCCTTTGGAATCATAACACCCTGATTGCCGGTCAATCCCTTTTGTACACATACATCAAAATAGCCTTCAATTTTTTCGTTCACGGAACCAACCGCCAACACCTCGCCCAACTGGTTAACAGCGCCAGTTACGGCAATGGATTGATTTAATGGCACATCAGAAATGGCCGACAAAAGCGTATAAAGTTCTGCGGTACTGGCGGAGTCTCCATCAATTTCATTGTAGGATTGTTCCATTACCAAGCTGGCGTCCACAGGAAGCGGCATATCGCGTCCATATGTTCCGGCCAGATAAGCGGCTAAAATCAAAACGCCCTTTGTGTGTAACGCACCACCCAAAGCCACCTCGCGCTCAATATCTGTCACCTTGCCATGTCCAAGTCGAATTTGGCATGTCACACGGGAAGGACGACCAAATGAAAAAGTGCCATATTGATGAATAACCAAAGAATTTAATTGGCCCACTTTAAATCCGTCTGTTTGAATTTGTAATGTGCCGCTTTTGATAGCTTTCATCATTTCTTCTTGCGGGGCGCCCAGTCGATAATAACGCTGAACGAGGGCGTGTTCCAAATGGGCGGGGGTGACGGTTTTTGCACCAACGGTACGTGCTTCAAAATCGGCTTCACGCATTAAATCGTGGATATAAACAACATGCATCGTTAAACTGTTTTTATCTTGTGCATGGCGCGCCGCTTTTTCCACTAAAATTTTCAATGTGGTTGGTGAAAATGGCAACAATTTGTTGCGTGCGCGGAAATCCATTAAGGCACCAATATAAACCTTTTCTAGGTCGGTTGTGCGTGTTGTCTTTTCTGTAAACTGTGCTTCTAGTTTGAACAATTGTGTAAACTCACTGTCCTTGGCGCTCATGGCATTGAAGAGGGCAGTATCGCCAACCAACACAATCTTGATAGACAATGGAATGGGAATTGGATCCAAAGCAACATTGGTAAAGATGCTGTTGTCTTCGGCGGCGTCCATTTTGATTAAACCAGAAAACAGAGCGCGTTTTAAAACAAGCCACAGCAAAGGATTGTCCATGAATTCCTGGGCTTCAATTACTAAAAAGCCCCCATTAGCTTGATGTAAGGCGCCAGCCCGAATCATGGAATGATCTGTTGCCAATGTTGCACCAACAGGAACGCGTTCAATGCGTCCCAATAAATGCGGAATTGTTGGGCGGCCCAAATGAACCACCGGTGCGCCGGCATTCGGATCATGACACACAAAAGGATTAACGGCTAATCGTGACCAAAACAAACGAATTTGTTCGGAAGACAAACTTTTATCTGGCGTTAAAAAGTTTAAATTTTCCAACAAATATTCTTTAACGGCCTTTAAATAATTCAAAACCTGATCTTGTGCGCCATAAGTTTTTATTATTTTTTTCAGCCGATCATCCACCACTCGTTCGGTTAAATGTGATTGAAGTGCAGCAATTTTTTTGGCTTGCAATGTCTTCCATTCTGGCGTTGATTTTAAAGCTTCTTCCAAACGATCCTGTGCGGCCTTCATTTCTAACAAAATAGACTTGCGTGTTTTCAGCGGCAGGGCATTAAATTGGTCTGGTGTTAACACTTGTCCATCTTGTACCGGAGCAACAACCAAACCAGAAGGCAGTCGCGATAACGTCACACAATCGGTGGCAACAATTTTTTGTAATTTTTGAAAATAAGTTTCACGTTCAGCAGCAAATTCTTGTTCTATGTGGGCCAACTCAATTTTGTAAGCTTCATCGTTGAAGGTATTAGACAGAGCTTGTTTTAATTCCAAGGCGGCGTGATTCATGTCGCGCGCAAACAAACGACCCTGTCCAGCGGGAAAAGAGAGAGGCAATGGGCGATTATAGTCATCAAAATTTGTGACATAGCACCAATCATTTGGTGTGGCTTGGGTTTGAGCATATTGTTTGACAATATTCAAGCTTAAAGAAGTGCGTCCGACCCCTTTGGGACCAACGGCAAAAACATGATAACCATTAGGAGGCATTTTAATGCCAAAATTCAGGGCGGAAACAGCCCGGTTTTGTCCCAAGATTGTGGATTTTGGTTTAATGCGTTTAATATCAGTAGCGCTTAACGCACTGGAACGATATAAGTCATCGCCTTTAAGGATTTGAATAGTCATGAATTCCCCCTTTTCAATAACCATTATACGCATTTTTTTAAAGAAAAAAAGAAAAATATAAAAAAAAGTGTTTTTTTAAGTGGTATTTTCAAAAAAAATAAGATACAATAAACCTATATGAAACAAAGCAAAGAAAGGATTAGGGAAAATGATGAAAATTACTTTGGAACAAGGAACGTTATTAAAGGCGTTAGCACACGCACAAAGCATTGTTGAAAGACGGCAAACAATCCCTATTCTAGCAAATATTTTGTTGGAAGCTTCGGGAGATTTTGTGGCGTTAAAGGCAACGGATAATGAATTAGAGATTGCCGAAAAGATTCCCGCCAAAGTGGAAGAAGAGGGCGCAATAACCGTGCCAGCTCACAAGTTGTATGATATTGTGCGTCGTTTACCAGAGGGGGCGGAACTTTCTTTGGTGTTTTCTGAAGAAACAAATCAAGTTAATATTGCTTCTGGGCGTTCAAAATTTGCGTTGGCAAGTTTAGCCCCGGAAGGCTTCCCATCAATGGCTCGCGAAGAAACGCCGTTTTCATTCGACTTACCTGCCGAACAATTGCTTAACTTGATTAACCAAACAAGTTTTGCTGTTTCGGTGGAAGAAACGCGTTATAATTTAAATGGAATTTACTTGCACGAAAAAGATGGTAAATTGGTTGCTGTTGCAACGGATGGCCATCGCTTGGCCTGTGCAAAGGTGGCTTTGCCAGATGGTGCAAAGGACATGCCGGGCGTGATTATTCCTCGCAAAACAATTGGTGAAGTGGCCAAATTAGCTGGTGAAAATGTGGATGTATTACACATTTCTTTGTCAGCCAATCAAATCCGTTTTAAAATGAACGAAATTGAGTTGTCATCTCGTTTGGTAGACGGTACTTATCCGGATTATGAAAAAGTGATTCCGGCAAACAATGATAAAACTTTGGAAGCGGACGCTAAAGCGTTGGCCAATGTGATTGAACGCGTGTCCGTTGTGTCAGAAAAGTCCAGAGGCATCAAGTTGTCTTTGCGTGAAAATTTGTTACAAGTATCTGCTGCGGCTGTGGACGAAGGATCTGCAGAGGATGAATTAGACGCCGTTTATGTGAATGAGGAATTGGAAATTGGATTTAATTTCCGTTACCTGTTGGATATTTTGGCTCAAATTAAAGGACAAAATGTCAAGATTACGTTACAAGATGGTGTGTCGCCTGTCATTTTACAAGATGCGGCTGATACATCTTCGTTGTTTGTCTTAATGCCAATGCGGGTGTAAAAGATGGCGTTGGTCAAAACGGGCATCAAGCATTTGCGTTTGACCAATTTTCGGTCGTATGATTTTTTAGATCTAGAGCTACCTTCAGATTTTCAGCCAATTCTTTTGGCTGGACACAATGGCGCAGGCAAAACAAATATTTTGGAGGCTATTTCATTGTTGACGCCGGGAAAAGGATTGCGTTCAGCACGCTTGTCTGATGTGGCGCGTCGGATGGGCGAGGATGTGCATCCTTTATGGAGTGTTGCGGCGGAGGTGCAATCTCCTATCGGAATCAGCAAAATTGGAACGGGTATGGTGGAAGGTTCGGAACGTCGGCAAGTGCGTATTGATGGCCGGACAACATCCAAACAAGCGGAATTGGGAAATGTTTTTCGGTGTTTGTGGTTAACACCAGCGCAGGATAGACTTTTTTGTGGAGATCCTGCGGCAAGACGGCGCTTTTTAGATCGCGTTGTGGCCACTTTTGACCCGAATCACGCCAATCGATTGGCGGATTATAATGCCGCATTGAAAGAATGGAACGCCTTGGTGCGTGAGGGGCGTGGCGATAATGCTTGGCTGGATGGGCTGGAAACACAGTTGGTGGAAAATGGTATTGCCATTTCGGCCTCGCGCTTGGATGTGGTGGAACGAATCAGCCAATATTTAAACGTGACGGAAGATGCCTCTTTTCCGGCGGCGGAAATTCAGTTGACGGGCCTTTTGGAAAAAGCGCTTTTAAGTCAAAGTGCCGTGATGGTGGAAGATGCTTTTATGGGGCAACTTAAAAATGCTCGGAAAATTTGTGCGGAAGGGGGTAATTTAAATGGCCCACACACCGCAGATTTTATTGTGATTCATAAGCAACAAAATCGATCGGCGGACCTTTGTTCAACAGGCGAACAAAAGGCATTGTTGCTGTCCATTATCTTGGCCGAAATGCGAGCACAAATGGCGGAACAAGGGCATTGTCCTCTCCTTCTTTTGGATGAGGTTTCGGCGCACTTGGACGATCGTCGTCAACACACTTTATTTGAGATTTTAAAAACACGGCCGACACAAGTATGGATGACCTCAACAAATTTGCATTTATTTGCAGATTTTGCTGGACTTTTTACTCAATTTGATGTACAAGAATCTAAGGTAATGACTAAGGTTGCATGAAAGGATAAAGAACATGACAGAAAACGCAGAAATGATGGAAGCAGAAGCCAAGTATAATGCCGATTCAATCAAGGTATTACATGGATTGGAGGCGGTTAGAAAACGCCCTGGTATGTATATCGGCGATACGGATGATGGCACGGGCTTGCACCACATGGTGTATGAGGTGGTGGACAACTCCATTGATGAAGCGCTGGCTGGTTATTGCGATCGCGTGGATGTGATCTTAAATGGTGACGGTTCTGTGACCGTTATTGATGATGGACGCGGTATGCCCGTTGATACACATAAAGAAGAGGGCGTTTCTGCGGCCGAAGTGATTATGACCCAATTGCACGCTGGCGGTAAATTTGATAATAACTCTTACAAAGTTTCGGGTGGTTTGCATGGCGTTGGTGTGTCTTGCGTGAACGCCTTGTCCGATTGGTTGGATTTAACTGTTTGGCGTAACGACAAAGAATACTATGCGCGTTTTGAAGATGGAAATACGGTTAAGCATTTAACAGAAGTGGCGGATGCAGAAGGTAAACACGGGACGCGTGTGACGTTCCACCCGTCAGCCGAGATTTTTACAAAAACAGAGTTTGATTTTGACACGTTGGAACACCGTTTGCGTGAATTGGCTTTCTTGAACTCGGGCGTACACTTGCGCTTGACGGATGAACGTTCCAGTGAGCCTAAAACAATTGATATGGAATATGAAGGCGGTATTAAAGAGTTTGTGAAATACCTGGATGCGTCCAAGAACTCCCTGCATGGCGAACCATTCTTCTTAAAGGGTGAAAAGGATGGCATTACTGTGGAAGCCGCTTTGGAATGGACGGATTCCTATCATGAAACATGCCTGTGTTTTACGAATAATATTCCGCAACGCGATGGTGGTACGCACTTGGCGGGCTTACGCGGGGCATTGACAAGAACTGTTAATAACTATGCTGTGTCCAGCGGTATTGCCAAGAAAGAAAAAGTGGAATTGGCCGGTGAGGATATGCGCGAAGGATTGACCGTTGTGCTATCCGTAAAGGTACCAGATCCAAAATTCTCGTCCCAGACAAAAGATAAATTGGTGTCATCCGAAGTGCGTCCTGTTGTAGAAGGTGTGGTGGGTGATAAGTTGGAGCAATGGTTTGAAGAACATCCAACAGAAGCGCGCATGGTGATTAGCAAGGTGGTGGAAGCTGCTGCTGCACGTGAAGCCGCCCGTAAGGCACGCGAATTAACACGGCGTAAAGGAGCATTGGATATGGCCTCGTTGCCCGGTAAATTGGCCGATTGTCAAAGCAAAGATCCAGCCGATTCCGAAGTGTTTATCGTTGAGGGAGATTCCGCAGGTGGTTCCGCCAAACAAGGTCGCGATCGTGCACACCAGGCGATTTTGCCACTTCGTGGTAAGATTTTGAATGTGGAGCGTGCTCGTTTTGACCGCATGCTTTCTTCCGCCGAAATCGGAACGATTGTGACCGCGCTTGGCACAGGTATTGGGCGCGATGATTTTAACGCCGATAAATGTCGCTATCACAAGATCATTTTTATGACCGATGCTGATGTGGACGGTGCGCACATTAGAACACTTTTGATGACATTCTTCTTCCGTCAAATGCCGGAATTGATTGAGCGTGGGTATGTGTACATTGCACAACCGCCTTTGTACCGCGCAAAACGGGGCAATTCCGAAACATACTTGAAGGATGATGCCGCTATGGAAGAGTATCTGATTGGCTCTGGTACAGAAGGGGCTGTGTTACAGTTGGCAGATGGTACACAAATTGCTGGAGCTGATCTGGTTGCTCGTGTAGAGCAAGCCCGTGTGGCTCGTAATTTGATTTTGGCAATGTCCCGTCATGTGCCGTATCGCATTATCGGTCAAATGGCCATCATGGGAATGTTTGGCGGTAATAAAGTTTACGATAATGATTTTGCAAAACGTTTGGATATGATGGAGCCAGAATATGAACGTGGTTGGACATGCGAATATAACGAAAAGAACGAATTTGTGTTCCGTCGTGTGTTGCGTGGTGTGACTGAAAAGCATGTTGTGGATGAAACATTAATGAATTGCTCTGAGGCGCGTCAGTTGGATAAAATGGCGGCCGAGCTCAGAGAATTTTATGCCAAACCATCCGTTTTGAAGGTGAAAGATGAAGAGTTCACAATTCAAGGACCAGTGTCTTTAGCCGAAACAGTGTTTAAGATTGGCAAGAAGGGTGTGGCCATCAACCGTTACAAAGGGTTGGGCGAAATGAACCCAGAGCAATTGTGGGAAACAACCTTGGATCCAAACAATCGTCGTTTGTTGCAAGTAAAAATTACCCACCAAGACGAAGCCGAGCAAGTGTTCTCAACCTTAATGGGCGATGTGGTGGAACCTCGTCGTGACTTCATCCAAGAAAATGCCTTGAACGTTGCGAATTTGGATGTGTAAAAATGAAGAATTTTTTAATTAAATCTTTTAAATTTCTCCAAGTGTTCTACCTGGTTGGATTGATGTTGTTTGTGGCATGGATGTTTTATACTGTTTCCACGAATATAGCATATCCCAGGCTTCCTCATAATTGGGAAATGGGTGCTTCAATATTCATTTTGATTGCTGTGTGTTATTGGGTGCTAGTAGAAATTCATTGGATTACAAAAAAATATATGATTAGTTTAAATACAGTAAAGAGTACCGTGCTTTCTGTGTGGATAACATGTATGTTTCTTGCAATTTTTTTAGGTGTTATTCTGGTACTTGCATTAGCAGAGCATGGAGGCGTTGATATTATCAGTATTTATTTTGCATGGCAATTAATAACGCTGATAATGGGTATTGCTGGAATTTGGCTGGCGCCCATAGTTTTGTTTTATGTGGTAAAATATTTATATAAGAAATGGAATCAAAGAAGAAGGAAGTAAGATACAAGAAATAATTCCCCGGGTTTTTTGCTCGGGGATTTTTTTGTCGCCCCCTTTACATTTATCTGATTTTATGTTATAATTTCGTATATTTTTAGTAAGGGAAAAGAGTTTAAAATGAGTCAGAATATGCGAAACATTGCCATTATTGCTCACGTGGACCATGGCAAAACGACCTTTGTAGACGCTTTTTTGCGCCAATCAGGTGCATTTCGTGAGAATCAACAGGTGGCTACTTGCGCTATGGATTCTGGTGAGCTGGAGCGTGAGCGCGGTATTACGATTTTGGCCAAGTGTACATCTGTGGAATGGCATGGTTATCGCATTAACATTGTGGATACACCGGGACACGCTGATTTTGGTGGTGAAGTTGAGCGTATTTTGTCCATGGTGGATGGCGTGATTGTGTTGGTAGATGCGGCCGAAGGCCCGTTGCCTCAAACAAAATTTGTTGTAGGAAAGGCTTTAAAATTAGGGCTTCGTCCAATCGTTGTGATTAACAAAGTAGATCGTTCGGATGCGCGTCCTGTGGAAGTGAACAACGAAGTTTTTGATTTGTTTGCTAATTTAGGTGCGACGGATGAACAATTGGATTATCCCGTACTGTTTGCGTCGGGTCGTGATGGTTGGGCGGTTGAAAACTTAAACGACGAACGCATAGATATTGAACCTCTTTTCAAAAAAATTATCGAGCATGTGCCGGCGCCAGAAAGCAATATTAACGGTCCCTTTAAAATGTTGGTAACAACATTGCACATGGATCCTTTTGTGGGACGCGTGTTAACAGGACGTATTACATCTGGCAAAGTAAAAACAAATGAAATGATCAAGGCCATTTCCCGCGATGGACAAACAATTGAGACAGCGCGGGTGAGTAAAATTTTGGCCTTCCGAGGTCTTAAACATCAGGCGATTGACGAAGGAATTGCAGGCGATATTGTGAGTATCTCTGGTTTTCAAAAGGCAACGGTTGCCGACACTTTATGTGCGGGGGAAGTAACCGAGGCGATTCAGGCACAACCAATTGATCCCCCAACTTTGGCAATGACGTTTTCCATTAATACAAGTCCTTTGGCGGGGCGTGATGGCGACAAAGTGACGTCTCGTATGATTTGGGATCGTTTGGAAAAAGAGGCAGAAGGTAATGTGGCTTTGAAAATTTCCAAAACGGACACAACAGATGCATTTGAAGTGGCTGGTCGCGGCGAATTGCAATTGGGAATTTTGATTGAAACAATGCGTCGCGAAGGATATGAATTATCTGTATCTCGTCCACGTGTCGTGTTTAAAGAGGAAAATGGCCAAAAACTGGAGCCAGTGGAAGAAGTTGTGATTGATGTGGATGATGCTTATTCGGGTGTTGTTGTGGAAAAAATGAGCCAACGCAAGGCCGAAATGACACAAATGACACCGTCTGGTGGTGGCAAGACTCGTATGGTGTTTTTGGCGCCATCGCGTGGGTTGATTGGTTATCACAGCGAATTTTTAACAGATACCTGTGGAACGGGCGTGATGAACCGTATTTTTGACAGCTATCAGCCTTATAAAGGCGAAATTCAAGCGCGTCGTAATGGCGTGTTGGTTTCCACCGAAGCGGGCGAATCTGTGGCGTATGCATTGTGGTATATCCAAGAACGTGGTCCGTTGTTTATCGGCGCGGGAGTGGATGTGTATGAGGGGATGATCATCGGGGCTAATGCAAAGCCAGGAGACATAGATGTAAATCCAATTAAAGGAAAGAAATTAACGAATATGCGGGCAGCAGGAAAAGATGAGGCTGTGACCTTAATTCCGCCAATCAAGATGTCATTAGAGGCGGCGCTTGCATATATCGCAGACGATGAGTTGGTGGAAGTAACACCAAAGCATATCCGGTTACGCAAAAAGTATCTGGATTTAAACGACCGTCGCAAATTTGAGCGCGGTAGATTGTAAACAAAAAAGGGAGGTAAAAATGGGTTTTCGTTTTCGTAAATCAATAGATGTGTTAGGATTGTTCAGAATTAATTTTAGCAAATCTGGCATCAGCTTTAGCTATGGGTTGCCGGGTTACCGCGTGACAAAAATGGCCAATGGCCAAACACGCAAGACGGTGTCTATTCCTGGAACAGGCGTGTCCCATGTGACAACATCTGGAAAGTCCAAAAAGTCTTTAACAAAGGCTGATGAAACCAAGAAAAAATTGAAGGCAGCTTCAAAGGCCAAAACAACAAAGAAAGGCTAATATTTAGCAGATAAGCGGGGAAGATGCATCTATTTCCAAAAGAAACAGGGCAAGTTCTGCATGATTTAAGATCTGTTTTGTTTGAAACAACAAAACGGAACAGGTGGTTGCTTTTCATCCAAATAGCCATATGGATGTTGTTGGGTTTAATGGGGGTTGGTATCCCATGGATCAGTGCGCAGTTGATTACCGAAATTCAGAATGACGTTGGCGAGCAAACATTAACGCTCATTATTATTTTTTGGACTGTTTTTAGCGCCTTTTTAAGTCCATTTCATTGGTGGTGTTGGGATTTGGCGTGGAATGTGAATCATCATCTGGTTGGCTTTTACAACGATCGGATGTCAATTGAGAATTTAAAGGATATGTTTAAACGGCCGCAGCTTGCTTTGGAGGGGGAGCAGTCTGATAAAATTGTGGCAATTATCGGAACGGCTCGTGATCATATCCAGGCGATTTTGCATCGATTGGGTCAAACCTGTTCAGCGGGTGTCAGCTTTATTATTGCAACAGCTGTTTTGTTGAAACAGGAACCTTCGTACGCGGGTATTTTGTTGCTCTTTTTGTTGTTGTCCGTGTGGATTAAAAGTTGGATTGAGTTTAAATATAATCCCGACGCTGAGTTGGATCAAATGCGCATCAAGATTAATGCCGAACAAACGGATCACTTGAACAATCTGGTTAATATCGGTTCTCTTGGCCGCGAAGAAGAAATATTAAGTGATGTTGAAAACAAATTAAATGAGAACAGGTGGCGGTCTTTTAAGGTTTTAATGAAGGCGGACATCATGCGTTCTAGCAATTATCTTATCAGCATCGTCAGCAATGTTGTGATTATGTTGCTGGCGGTTATGGATGCTGTTAAAACGGGCGATGTTGGACGTTTTATTTTGGTAACGGGTATGGCCAGAACCATGGCTTCTGAAGGGGCGCCGCTTAGCTTTTTTGTGGGAACAGTGGTATCACAAACAAAGGCATATCGCAAGGCAATGGACAGTTTGAAATATGATCACAAACTGGATTTGAAGGTGGGGCGTGAACGTATGCCAAGCGGTGGTCGGATTCAGATGAAAAAGGTAACTTTTTCTTACCCCGACAGCAACAAACCTGTTTTGAAAGATTTGTCATTAAACATTAAGCAAGGCGATCGTGTGGCGATTATTGGAAACAGCGGCATGGGTAAATCGACATTGATTAATGTGATGCAGCACGCCTATGAAGTGCAAGGTGGCGAAGTGATTATTAATGGCAAAAATGTTCAAAAAGTTAGTGCAAAATCGTTGAAGGCAATCATCAGTTATTTGAATCAACACGCGGTGTTTTGGGCGCAAAAGAATATTCGAGAAAATTTGTTGATGTTTAATCCTAAGGCCACCGAAGTGGACTTATATCAGGCACTAAGCGCGGCCAATTTGCTGGATGAGATTACGCAAAAAGAGAAGGGAATTGATTCTAAAGTAAGTTCTTTGTCTGCGGGACAAAAGCAACGTCTGTCTTTGGCGCGGGCCCTGTTGCGACATACGCCGATTATTATTATGGACGAACCGACAGCTAATCTGGATACGCACGCTCAAACAAAAGTTTTAATGGGAATTAAAAATTTATCTAAAGTAAAAGGTCACAAACCAACGGTCGTATTTGCTTCCAATGTGCCGGCAGAAATTGCAAGCGCCAATCGTATCTTGTTACTTGAGAATGGGAAAATCGTGGAAGATGGCAGTCCGAAGAAATTGATGGACAATCCGAATTCAAAAGTGTATAAGAGGCTAAAGAAGTATGCAGCATTATTTAAGGGGGAATGATGAAGTTTTTAAACAAATTAATAAAAGCTCTGTGTAATCCACGTGTATGGCCTTTTTTGGGGCTGGGTATTGCTTCTCAAGCACCAGTTAATTTAATTGGAGGCACTTTAAAATATTGGTTTTCCACAGAAGGTGTGGATTTAAGTAAAATTGGATTGTTCAGTTTAGTGCTAATTCCTTATGCTATTAAATTTTTATGGGCCCCCCTGGTAGATCAAGTCAATCTGCCCCTTGCAAAATATTTAGGACGCAAAAAAACGTGGGGACTTCTTTGTCAATTGTTAATAATTGGCTTTTTGTTTTTGTTGTCCATTTCGCATCCTGCAGAACAAATCGGTTATGTTTTCGTTTTGTGTTTGGGGATTGCGTTTATGTCTGCTACCCAAGATATCGTGACAGATGCTTTGCGTATTGACACCTTGGATGGGGATGAATTAAAGCAAGGGACAACGTTATATTTGGCGGGATGTCGATTGGGGCAATTGGCCGCTGTGGCAGGGATGATTTTGTTGTCGGCTCATGTGGCATGGCAATATGCTTATCAAATTTCGACGATTTTGATTGTTGTGGGATTTATTTCATTTTTAGGAATTCATGAGCAAAAAACACAAAAAACAGTTGTGTCCTTACAAAAATTTGTGATTGAACCCATGAAAGATATCATGTCAAGGTCAAACTTTGGCACTTTGTGTTTGTTTGTAATCATATATCGGCTTTGCAACTGTATGTTGGGACCAATGGCTTACCCGTTTTATTACCAAGTTGGTTTTACGGCTGAGCAAATTTCTATTGTTTCTGGCACTTTTGGTGTGTTTGTGACAATGGCGGGTGTCTTTTTGGGTGGTTTAGTTATGATGAGGTTTAAATATCGCCCCTTGCTGTTTTGGTTGGGGTGCTTGGAAATTTTAACATCCGTTTCGTTTGCATGGTTGGCGCTCGTTGGTCCCAGTGTACCAACGTTTTTTGCTGTCATTTTATTTGATAATATTTTAGCCGGTATGGGAGGCGCTGTCTGGGTTGTTTATTTGTCCAATTTCTGCAGCAAGAAATTTTCGGCAACACAATATGCCTTTTTAAGCGCAATTAATATGGTGCCTCTGTCAATTCTTGCTGGCGCAAGTGGTTGGTTGGCGGATCAAATGGATTGGCCGCTGTTCTTTATGTTTACCGGATGGTTAATGGTGCCGGCGTTGTGGATGATTAAGAGCAATAAAATTGGATTAAAAGCTAATCAAAAATAACCAAATTATCAGAGTGCGTTTGTCCTAAAACACGTAAAGCTTCTTCTTCCAAAATATCCGGATCAATTGTCTTTGGGTTTTTGAGTGCGCTTGTTTTGTATTGCAAAGTCTTTTTTTCTTGGGCCTTTTCTTGAGCCAATGATTTGGCTTCAGCAATTTGTTCGCGGATTTCCAAAAGTCTAAAAAAACCTCTGTTTCCCCATACCGTATGGTATGAAAAATAGGCGATGACTAACAGGCATAATATCGGGAACAGGCGGAAACGCATCAGCGATCAGATTCCACTTCTGTTGGCATTTCTAATTCTGGGCTATATAGCGTGGTTTGATTCCGGCCGTTTTCTTTTGAGTGGTACAACGCTAAATCGGCCTCTTTTTGAATCAAGGCAACATCTGGCGTTTGAGATAAGGAGACACCCAAGCTGATGGTAAAGCGGATAATCTTGTCTCCAACCTTCACGGCAGTTTCTTCAACGGCCTTGCGCAACTTTTCCGCGGGCTCAATACCATTCTTCGGTGGTGTATTTTGTAAGAAGACAATAAATTCCTCGCCACCCCAACGCGCAACGATATCCGATTTCCTGAGTGTTTTTTTCAAGATATCGGCCAAATGTTTTAACACAATATCGCCAGCATCATGTCCATATGTATCATTAATGTTTTTAAAGTGATCAATATCTAACATCAGCGCACAATAAGATGTTTTTTCGCGCGCTGCAAGAGCAAAGGCCTGTTCGGAGAGTGCAAAGAATTGTCGACGGTTGTAAAGGCCGGTCAAGGTATCTGTGGACGCCTGAACAAACAATTCTTGTTCGGTTTCTTTTTGGGCAGTAATATTTGTAAAATTGATGTAAAGCACCAATTCGCCGTCCACTTCAAACACGCGCGATGAAAGCGTGATCCAAAGAGTTTTTTGCTCGGAATTTTGAACATTTAATTCCACTTCAAAATTATCCACAACCTGTTTTAATTTCGTAAGATCAATCAGTTCCAATCGTTTTTCTGGTTTTGCAAAGTAGGCGGAGAAACGCATGTTCTTTTTTTGTTCGTCATTCAATCCCAACACAGATTGACAGGCGCTGTTCATATAAACAACGGAATCATCCATAAGCTTTGTAAGCAATATAGGAAATGGTGCGACGTCCCAAAATAAAGTCTTGTTTTTCTTTTCTGCTTCCAAAGCTTCTTGGTAAGCGATGGCGGTTGATTCCATAAAGTTAAGTTGGGCAATCAGGACAACAATAGCAATCAAGCCATAAAGAATCAGAAGAATGGCCGGCGCTTCCGAGATCAAGTTGAACGCAAACAGAACAAAATAAAGACCCAAGGTAAACAATCCAATGCGGGGTGCGGTAAAAATTGCTTTTTGTGAGATCGCAGGAATGGCGTGAAAGCCCATGCTTGCCACCACAAGAGTTGCTCCTAATAGCAACGTTGGAATGCGGGAGGGAGGCAGATAAGTTAAGTCTAATAACAATAATCCATATGCGGCTGCAAAGAATAAAAGAGTAAAGAATGTTGGTAATAAGAAAATTAAAATTTTGCGCGGCAGACTTGGAAACAGGCTGGCCATAAAAAAGCCGCTGGCTACACCATATAGAACCGCAATGAACGCCTCTGTAACAATGGTTGGAATTTGTATGGCAGGATTTAATAGGGGGAGACATGGTGCCACAATTAAAATTAAAAATGTAAAAAATAAAATCCAGAAACCTTGGCTAATTAAATAAAAACGATTGTATTGTGTATTTTTCCCATAAAAAACACTAAAAGCAATCGCCACAGCAAAAGTTCCAAGCAAACTGACACCATATAGGCTTAACTGTTGAAATAAAATATCAATAAAATTTTCCATTTTTACTCCCTTTTTCCACTATCATAGTGAAAAAAAGTAAAAAATTAAAGAAAAAAATGCTTTTACCTGTTGCAAAATACAATTGTATGACCCATATGTTTGTCACAAGGAAATTTTTTGACGTGATTAACAACTGAAAGGACAACAAAATGAGTAAGATTTTAGGTATTGACTTGGGAACAACAAACTCCTGTATGTCAATTATGGACGGCAAAAATGCCAAGGTGCTGGAAAACCGTGAAGGGGCCAGAACGACACCGTCTATCGTTGCGTTTACAAGCAAGGGAGAACGTTTGGTTGGACAGCCTGCAAAGCGTCAGGCTGTAACAAACCCACAAGGGACACTTTATTCCATTAAGCGTTTAATTGGTCGTCGCTATGATGATAAAATGGTCACCAAAGATAAGGAAATGGTGCCGTATAAAATTATTTCTGGCGAAAATGGAGATGCCTGGGTGGAAGTGGATGGCAAAAAATATGCGCCAAGCCAAGTGTCCGCATTTGTGTTACAAAAATTAAAAGAAGATGCAGAAGCTTATTTAGGTGAAAAAATTACAGAAGCTATTATTACTGTGCCAGCCTACTTTGATGATAGTCAACGTCAAGCAACAAAAGATGCTGGTAAGATTGCTGGATTGGATGTGCTCAGAATTATCAATGAGCCAACTGCCGCAGCATTGGCCTACGGTATGGATCAAAAGAAATCTGGTACAATCGCCGTGTATGACTTGGGCGGCGGTACATTTGATGTGTCCATTTTGGAAATCGGCGATGGTGTGTTCGAGGTAAAATCCACCAATGGTGATACCTTCTTGGGCGGTGAAGATTTTGATGCACGCATTATGGATTATTTGGCGGATGAGTTTAAGAAAGAAAATGGCATTGATTTGCGTCAAGATCGTATGGCTTTACAACGCTTAAAAGAAGCGGCAGAAAAGGCCAAGATCGAATTGTCTAGCGCCAATCAAACGGATATTAACTTGCCGTTTATTACTGCTGATGCCACAGGGCCGAAACACTTGAATGTTTCCATGACACGTGCCAAATTGGAAAGTTTGTGCGAAGATTTACTTGAACGCACCAAGGGCCCAATGGAAAAAGCATTAAAAGATGCGGGACTTTCTAAAGACAAGATTGACGAAGTGATCTTGGTGGGTGGTATGACCCGTATGCCCGCTGTTCAAAAATTAGTTCAAGATTTCTTTGGTAAAGAACCCCACAAGGGTGTGAACCCAGATGAAGTGGTGGCCATGGGTGCTGCCATCCAAGGTGGTGTGTTAAAGGGTGATGTGAAAGATGTCTTGTTGTTGGATGTGACCCCACTTTCTTTGGGTATTGAAACACTGGGTGGCGTGTTTACGCGTTTGATTGATCGGAATACAACAATTCCAACCAAAAAATCACAGGTGTTCTCAACCGCTGAAGATGGTCAAACGGCCGTGACAATTCGTGTGTTCCAGGGCGAGCGTGAAATTGCCCGCGATAATAAATTGTTGGGTCAATTTGACTTGGTAGGAATTCCTCCTGCACCGCGCGGTATGCCACAAATTGAGGTCAGCTTTGATATTGATGCCAATGGCATTGTGAACGTGTCGGCAAAGGATAAAGCAACCGGCAAAGAACAATCCATTCGCATTCAATCCTCTGGTGGTTTGTCTGATGCCGATATTGAAAAGATGGTAAAAGACGCAGAAGCACACGCCGAAGAAGATAAGAAATTCAAGGAAGCTGCTGATGCCAAAAACCATGCGGATGCTTTGATTGCCAGCACGGAAAAAATGCTGAAAGAAAATGGTGATAAGATAGGACAAGCCGATAAAGATGCCATTGAAGCGTGCGTGAAGGAATTGAAAGAAGCAACAGAAGCTAACGATACAGAACGTATTAAGGAAAAGACGGAAGCCCTTCAAAATGCCAGCATGAAGATGGGCGAAGCAATGTATAAGGCAGCTCAGGCGGCACAAGGTGGCGCTGATGCGGCAGCCGGAGCAGATACTTCCGCGGGGGCAGAACAACCAAAGTCTGACGAAGAAGTGGTTGATGCCGATTACGAGGAAGTGAAAAAATAAACTTCAGAACATGGGGCAGAGTAATCTGCCCCTTTTCTTGTTTTTAGGCGCATAAGGGATGATGTAAATGGCGGATTATTATGAAACTTTAGGTGTAGAAAAAACGGCCTCGTTTGAAGAAATCAAACGGGCTTTTCGCGTTAAGGCCATGAGTTGTCATCCTGATCATCATGCGGGAGATCCTGAAGCCGAAAAGAAATTTAAAGAATTGGCAGAAGCGTATGAAGTTTTAAAAGATGATGAAAAGCGTGCGACCTATGACCGCGTAGGACATGAGGCGTTTAAGGCCGGCATGGGGGGCGCTGGTGGATTTCAAGGTGGTTTTGGCGGTTTTGATTTTTCTGGAGCGGGTTTTGAAGATTTGTTTGCAGAAATGTTCGGTATGCGCCGCGGTAGACCTCGTGGGGGCAAGGCTCAAGGCGCAGATGTGCGGTATGATTTGGATGTGACGCTGGAAGAGGCGTATCACGGTCTTAAAAAGAAAATCAACGTCAATACATATGTTGCGTGTGATGCGTGTCATGGTGTGGGTGGCGAAGGTTTGGATACATGTGGTACCTGCGGTGGAATGGGTGTTGTGCGCCAGCGCCAAGGCTTCTTTGTGATGGAGACTACGTGTCCGGTTTGCCATGGAACAGGTAAGGTCATTAAAAAACCATGCAAGGCTTGTTCTGGAACTGGGCGCGTGCGAAAGAAACGTGATTTGGAAATCACAATTCCTGCCGGGGTAGATACGGGTGTGCGGATGCGTTTGGCCGGGGAAGGAGATGTGGCGCCTAATGGTGGAAGCGCTGGTGATATGTATGTCTTTATTAATGTCCAACCTCACAAGTTGTTCGAGCGCCAAGGAGATAATTTATATGTGACAGTGCCCGTTCCTATGGTAACAGCGGCGTTGGGTGGCGAAGTATTTGTGCCAACATTGGATGGCAAAGGCGAAAACTATACCCTGAAAGCGGGCTTACAGTCGGGAACACAAGTTAAGATTAAAGGGAAAGGAATGCCCGTGCTTAAGTCCGACAGGTTTGGTGATTTATATGTGACGTTCCGCGTGGAGACACCAACCAATTTGACCGGGGAACAGAAAGAATTATTAAAGAAATTTGATAATTTAAGCAAAAAGAATTCCACATTATGCGAAGATTTTAAAAATCTAGTCAGTAAAATATTTGGTTAACGCAAAATAGTTTTTCCTAAAATTGGATCATATACAATGGAGAGCTTTCCTTGTTGCAAAGCTGTAGCGGCGTCACCAAAAACTTTTTTGCGCCATCCAGTTAAAAAAGCGGCGTCGCCCGTTTGGATAAAGTTGTGAATATCACTAACGGAAGCGACTAATTTTGGGGCTACACCATAATTGTCAGCACAAATATTTAAAACAAGATGTAATATCTCCGCTAAGTTATGCTGTTTCGTCGTTAACGGTTTTGTTTGAACTGGCTGTTCAAATGTAGTGGGATCATCGTGTATAGCTTTGGTAATAATGGTAATGATTTCTTTTGCCTGGTCACTTTTACCGTATCCCGCAGGAAAGGAACGTAATGAGCTAAATTGTTCGGCCGAAGTGGGTGCGGCTATGGCCAATTCAACCAAGGCCTCATCTTTCATAAAGTGTTTTTTGGGGCGATCTTTTTGCTGGGCGGCGCGTTCACGCCAAGCATAAAGTTTTGCAAAGATATGCAAGGTTAAAGGTTTCTTGAGGGGCACTTTAACTTTTTTCCACAAGGTGTCAACATCTGGTTCGTATGTGCTGGGATCAACCAGGTCGGCCATTTCTTCGGTCAGCCAATCCAGTCTGTTTTGAGCACAGATTCGTTCCATCATCTTGGTGTAAACGGTTCTTAATTCCGTAACGTCATGTAATGCATATTGGATTTGATCCTCACTCAACGGGCGGTTAGACCAATCGGTCACACGCATTGTTTTATCCAAAGAAATGCCCACGAAATCATTGACAAGCTGTTGATAGCTGACATTATCTCCATAACCACACACCATAGCACCTACCTGCGTGTCAAAAACAGGCACTGGAATTTGATGAGAGAGATGATAAAAAATTTCAATATCTTGACGACAGGCATGGAAAACTTTGATAACCTGTTTATTTTGAAAAAGGTCAAACAATGGTTTTAAGTCTAAATCTTTCGATAAAGGATCCACGCAAACAGCTTCTTCAGGGCTAGCTAATTGAATTAAACAAACCTGCGGATAATATGTTTTTTCACGAATGAACTCGGTGTCCACTGTGACAAACGGATGTTTGGCAAAGCGTGCACATAATTCGGTGAGTTCTTTTGTTGTTGTAATCATCATAGATCCATTATACCTTTTTTCTCTTGATTTGCAAGAAATCTTTGTTTATCATGAAATTATGCAAAAGTTGTGGGATAAAAAAGCATTATTTCTTCATCGAATATTGGGAGACAAAGTTCGCTTGGTTGGCGGCTGTGTGCGCGATTATTTATTGCATAAACATTTTCAAGATCGAGATATGGCCACGCCGTTAACACCAGACGAAGTGGTGAATTTGTTGGAAAAACATCATGTGCCGCATGTGGATATTGGGCGTCCTTTCGGGACAATTATAGCAAAGGTTGATGGGACACCATTTGAAATTACAACCTTGCGCAAAGATGTTTTAACTGATGGTCGTCATGCCGTTGTTAAATTTACAAAATCGTGGGCGGTTGATGCCAAAAGGCGGGATTTTACAGTTAATGCCCTTTATGCAGATGTTCATGGTAAAATTTATGATTATGTGGGCGGCATTGAAGATTTAAAGGCGGGGCATTTGCGGTTTATTGGTAGCGCGAAAAAAAGGATGCAAGAGGATTATTTAAGATTATTAAGATATTTTCGTTTTTGGGCAAAATTTGGTGAAAGGGATATTGATCCAGATGTTAAGCGGGCGATTCCATTTGTGATGCCGTTTATTTCAACATTGTCACTTGATCGCCGCAGGGAGGAAATGTTTCAAATAATCACCGGAAAGCGCGCCAAAACAACATTAAACAAAATGAAAAAGTTGGGCGTGCTAAATGACGCATTGTTGAGTATCAAGTTTTCAAAAAAACAGCAGAAAATTATTTTAGACAAGCGTTTGGAAAAAATGCTTGCAAGTTTTGGTTTTTCAGAGTATAAAAAATAAAAAAGGAGATGAAAATGACAAAAGCAAAAAATGAATCCGGCCGTACGATGCTGGAAATGCTGGGCGTTTTGGCCATCATGGGTGTGATTATGTATGGCGCCATTGCGGGCATTGGTTTTGGCGTGGATATGTATAAAATTAATGCAACTTTTAATGATGTGGAAGAACTTTCTCAGGGAGTTATTGACCTGTTTTCTTGGAATGCAGGCGGATATCCGGAAACGTCTTTTAAACAGGCGATTCAGGGCAATGATTTGGTTGATTTGCAAATTTGTAACAGTGGTGCTTCTACGTCAGCGTGCTTTGTGTCTCGTTTTGGCAGTCAAATAAATGTTACGCCTTGTCCCGCCAGAGATTGTTCAAAATTTGAAATTGCCATTTCTGGTTTACCGTATTTAGCAGTTCAGCGTCTGAAAAATATGACATATGCGAACATGACGGTAACGTCTACTGACGACGGAAGTTTAACATTAACCTCTAAATAATTTATCCAAGTAATTTCTTGGCGAATTGACAATTTTTGTCTTGATATTTTGAGTGTTTTAAAAGCATCTCCAAAAGGCATTGTTCATAAAGTTCTAAATTGCCAGTATCTAACATCTGATCTTCATCAGATTTTAAGAACATATCCGCCGCAAAGCCAGCTGCTTCTCCGCTCTCGTCTAAAAAATCGTTGATAGAGTCCATGTATAACCATTCTTTATGATTTTCACGCGCTTGTTTAAGCCGGTTTGTTGCTTGACTAATCAGAAATTGGACCGCTTCGGCGGGGATAACAACGGGCGAATATCCGGCAATGTGGCTGGTTGGGTTTTTGGGTTTTTCTACGATACGATTGTTCACCAAAATAGCATTGTTGCTGACGTCTTCTTTTTCAATTCCCGTCAATAAAGTCATTTTCGGATTTTTCACAAAAGCATCCAACAGCTTTTTTATGTGAGGAAGCTGAGGATCTTTGGAAATAATTAGATCATCTGGGAAAATTAAAACAACATGACGATTTTGTATTGCTTCACGCGCCGCATGTATAACAGAGCCCGTTCCCAGGGGTTCTGCTTGAATTGCGAATTTTAGATCCACATCGTCGGGCAAAAAAGTTGCATGTAACACATCGGCAATGTCATTTTTCCCTTTGGCGCGTAATTTTTCTTCCGTTTTGACATCTGTGCACAAAGCCCTTTTGAAGTCGTCGATTACTTTTTGATTGGAACAAACAAATGTAATATGCCGCCCGCCTATATGCACGATGTCTTGCAAAGTATAATCAATAATGCGCATATCTCCCATGGGCAATAATGCCTTATGAGCAATTGCTTTGGAATGAGGGAAATTGCGTGTACATTCGCCAGCGGCGGCAATAACGAACTCGATATTATCGTACATGTTAAGCTCCTTTATTTATTTGAATAAAACTATATTGCCGCGCGGGATTTTGTTTGTCGCGACGGTAACTATTATAGGTTAAATCTGAATAAGTATCAATATCAAAAGTATCTATACGCTGCACACCCACACGTTTTAAGCGATGTTGAATATAGCCAGTAAAATCAAAATAAATACCAGATGAGCCAGACTCAAAAAAATGTTGTTCCGTTGCTGGGAAAAGAGCTCTCATATCAGAAGACACTTGAAAACTTTTCTTCGTTAAGTGAGGGCCAATTGCCGCGCAGATGTTATCAACGGACGCGCCCAATTTAACCATCGTTAGTAATGTGTTTTCCAAAACGCCTTGAAAGGCTCCTTTCCATCCAGCATGTGTTGCGGCAATAATTTTTGCATGAGGATCCAGAAAAAGAACGGGCGCACAATCTGCGGTTTTAACGGTTAATTTTAAATCCACTTGATTCGTGACCAAAGCATCACAATCTGGGGCGTGTTTTGGTGTATCATTTAAAATTAAAACATCGGCCCCATGAACTTGGTTCATTATAATTGGATTTTGAACGGAAAGACTTTCTTTTGCATTACAAAAGGCCGCATGGATAAAAGGAAAATCATTAAAAACAGAGATCATTTGTGGCTTTTTCTTGAAAGTTTTTGTTGTTTCATAAGTTTTCTTTTCGTGCGTAAAATATGATAATCTTTTATAAATTGTAACGTGAGACGATATCCCAACCAATACCCCAAAATCATCCAGGGAATACATCCAATTATCATAGCAATTCCCCAGTCTTGTAATAACAGCTTAAAAAATAAAATCCATTCGTCTTTAAAAGAAAGATCAGACATAAATGTTTGGTGAATGATGCTTTTTAAATGGCTGTATCCGCTGATGGAATCCCAATGTCCCATCATCATTTGCCCCGTTACATAGAAAACATAATAAACCGGAACCATTGTGAATACGTTTGTAATCCATGTAAAGGCCAACCCCAAAGGCAAAGAAAAGGAACTTTTTAAAACTTTTTTGTAAAAAAACCAGGTCATGGAAACAAGCCACATCTGAATGCCAACCAAAGGTGTCATTGCCCACAATGTACCAATGGCAACACCTCGGGCGGTATGTTCTGGGGGGTGTGGCGAACGAATAATTGGCACAATTAAACGCAATCGTAATAAGCGTCCAAAATTTTGTAACCACGTGTGCCTTTTTGCCATCTAAAACTCCCGGTGATAAACAGTATTTTTTTTGGATAACAGGATAAAAAATATGCCCAAAAGAACCATGGGGATGCATAAAATTTGTCCCATGCTAAGTCCTTGCCAAACAAGGCCAAGATGCGCATCTGGTTCTCGGGTGTATTCCAAAAAGAAACGCCCAATTCCATATATGACAAAGAAAATGCCGGTGGTCAGTCCGCGCCGATTACGAATGCTGGGCGCAAACCACCATAATGCATTTAAAATTAAAAAAATTAAAATGCCTTCTAACCCAGCTTCGTATAATTGACTGGGGTGCCGGGGCTCAGGACCACCCATCGGAAAAATCATGGCCCAAGGAACAGTATGAGTTACGCGTCCAAACAATTCTCCGTTTACAAAATTGGCTAACCGCCCCAAAAATAATCCAATAGGCGCAACGCAAACTAAGATATCTGCCATTGTAAACAAAGGAACGCTTCGTTTCCAAGCGAACAAAATTGTTGCAATCATGACTCCCAATAATCCGCCATGAAAGGACATCCCTCCTTGCCAGATTGCTAAAATCTGAGCGGGAAATTCCAAAAAATATCGCAAGTTGTAAAATAGGCAATATCCAACACGACCGCCAACAATGATGCCGATCGTTGCCCAAATTAAAAAGTCGTCGATTTTTAAAACAGAAAAAGTGCTATTAGATTTTTTTGACATTTGTCGCGCCAGCCACCACGCTCCTAAAATGCCAAAAATATAGGCAAGTGAATACCATCGCACAGCAAACCATCCCCATTGGAATAAGACTGGATTTATTTCTGGAAAAGGGATACCTGGATACATGAAGCCTCCTTAATAACTAAAATAAAATGTACCTAAAACACAGAAAAATGTCAAGTAAAACAAACATAAGGTTTGTGAAAAATTACTTGACAAAAACAGTCAAATAAGGTAGAATAATCCCTACATTTTTCAAGGAGTTTCAATGATTGAGATTAAAAGAGAATATAGCGGACGCGGAAGATTTTGTGGCTTAACCATTAAAACGGAGGCAGGCCAAAAGATGCGGGTGCTCTGCACAGACGCGCGCAAAGGATATGTAAAGAAAGTCATTCATCTCGATAAAACAGATTCGCTTCGGTGTGTGTGGGATGGGGGATATGTGCGCGGCCGTAGTGTAGAGATCTCTGATGATCTGTTTTATCACTCAGGTGTTCGGGTGTATGGTGATAAACAGCAAAAACTAACAAAAATTGAAGTTGGACATGATGTAACAAGTGTTAAGATGGATGGCGTTTTGTTGGATGAAGCGACACTGAGAAGAAACAGAAGAAAGATTGATCCGTATGATTCAAAACTAGTGCCGCAAACAAAAACATTAAGCGATCTTATTATATATCGTGCAGCGATTCTTTCGGCCGTTAAAAAGTGTGAAGATGAAAAAAGATTGAAGCTTATTCGAGCGGTAACAGAATGTCAAGATGAGGCAAAGTTTTCATTTCTGACTGCATTGTTCGGATTACACGAAAGCCAACAAGGCGGCTAACTATCATTGAGATTAATCGACACAATTAAAACAAGCACGGTCAGATCACTCATAAAAACGATTGACATAAGTCCTCGTTTGTAATAGTCTGATAGCAGTGAAACGAAAGGATACTCATGATTTTTTTATCATGTGTTCGTCGGTATAGTGATGATGTTCGCTGGCAACGATCAATGTATGTGCGTGCGGTAGCGACGTGTTTGGCACTGCGTGAGAAAAAGATAGCACTTTCGGAAATTAAATATCAACCAGATTTACCAGATGAGATGAAAGTTTTCTTGGCTGGAAATTTAAAAAAAATATTTGGGGACGAAGTCCGGATTAGTCCCTTTGAGGATACCGACAAACCTCAAAACAATGGACTCTATTTTTTCGATCAGGTGACTTTCACAAAACAGCATGCAAAATTAAGCAAAGATCGTTTGCCCCCAAAGTTGGATGTGGTGAGTTTGTTTTGTGTTGACAAAGGCAGAACGCGCCGCATATTGCCGGTCAGTGAAGTGAAGGCAAAAATGTTTGACCGCAGACGGGAACAAGATGTGCTTGTTCCATCCGATTTTCCGGTGGATGTATATGGTCGCGAGGATGATGAGTTGCTTAAACAATATGCAAAGGAAAAAGATCATGATTATTTGACGGGGATATTGAATCGCCGTGGTTTTGAAAGAAAAGTACAGGAATTTCGTATGCTGCACCCCGGCACACCAGCGGTTTTGATGTTCTTTGATGTGGATAATTTACACGGTCTAAACAGGAAATATGGCGAAGATGTGGTCGACGAGTTGCTTAAGGAATTGACCGAAGGTGTTAGATCGGGAACAAGAAAGACGGATATTTTGGGGCGTCGTGGGGGCGATGAATTTTTGTTATTTTTAACGGGGATTCGTGCAACACAGGCGGAGATTGTTTCGGATAGAATCCGTAAAAAAATTGGTGAAATACAAAAAAAGAATGCGGACAGACTTCCTCCATTCAGTTTCAGCATTGGTGTTTCACGGACGAGTTTTGAGAATGAGGAGAATTGGGATAAATTATTTTTCCGGGAAGCGGAAATAGCGTTATTAAATGCGAAAATGGGCAAAAACAAGACGGTTCAGTATGAATTGGGCATGGGTGAGCCTAAACGTTCAAAAGGCCGTTCAGCAAGATAAAACAAAATGACTTGACAAATAAAAAGTTTGTGCTACAATATATAGCGTGGTCGGTCGATCACATTCTTATAAAATTTTCCAAAGGACGAATATGCAATTACAGGATTTGAAACAAAAATCTCCGGCAGAATTGTTACGTTATGCTGAAGAATTAAACGTTGAAAATGCGGCCAGTTTGCGCACGCAAGATTTGATGTATGCCATTTTAAAGAAGCTGACAGAAACAGAAAACAACACGTTATATGGCGAGGGTGTTTTGGAGGTCATGCAAGATGGATTTGGATTCTTGCGTTCTCCGGAGGCAAACTATTTGGCGGGGCCAGATGATATTTATGTGGCACCTACACATATTAAGCGTTGGGGACTTCGCACAGGAGATACAATTTCCGGTGAGATTGTGCCGCCCAAAAACAATGAACGCTATTTTGCTTTGGAAAAAATCAATACAGTAAATTTTGTTAAGCCAGAAGAATTAAAATATCGTATTAATTTTGATGATTTGACACCGCTTTATCCTGAACAAAACATCAAAATGGAACACGAACCAACTGGCAACGAAGACGACAAAGATTTGACGGCGCGCATTATAGACCTTATTTGTCCGCAAGGTTTTGGACAACGCTCACTGGTGGTTGCGCCGCCTAGAACAGGTAAAACAGTGATGTTGCAAAATATTGCCCATGCGATTTCCGCCAATTATCCGGAAGCTCACTTGATTGTGTTGCTGATTGACGAACGTCCAGAGGAAGTGACAGACATGGTGCGTTCGGTTAAGGGGGAAGTGATTTCTTCCACATTTGATGAGCCAGCAACGCGTCACGTCCAAGTGGCTGAAATGGTGATTGAAAAGGCAAAACGTTTGGTGGAACATAAAAAGGATGTTATCATTTTGTTGGATTCCATTACGCGTTTAGCCCGTGCTTATAACACAGTTGTGCCATCCAGTGGTAAGGTGTTAACGGGGGGCGTGGATGCGAATGCTCTACAACGTCCTAAACGTTTCTTCGGTGCAGCCCGTAATATTGAAGAAGGAGGCTCTTTGACTATCTTTGGTACCGCCTTAATCGACACGGGATCGCGTATGGATGAAGTGATTTTTGAAGAATTTAAAGGAACGGGTAACAGCGAAATTATCTTGGACCGCAAGGTTTCTGATAAGCGTATTTTCCCGGCCATCGATATTACGAAATCTGGTACACGTAAGGAAGAATTATTGGTGGGAAAAGATCGCCTTCCAAAAATGTGGATGTTGCGTCGCGTGTTGATGCCAATGGGCGTGACAGATGCAATGGAATTTTTGATTGAAAAGTTAAAAGCCACAAAAACGAACGATGACTTTTTTGATAAGATGAATCAATAAGAGGCTAACATGGAGATTAAAAAGCAGAAAGCATCCCTTTTGGTGGATGGGGAAGTTTTGAAACGACATATATTGAGTCAGGGAGAACAACACAGCTCCCAAACTGTGTTAAAATATTTGTATTATATGGTATCCGAGATTCGGCAAAAGTTTCCCAACACGGATATTGGCGTTGATTACTATGGTGTTTGCGCGGTGGATGATGCCGTGATGCCTGTATCGGGTGAGCGATATCCAGATGTGGATATAAAAGAGAATATGCGTTTGGCGACTTTACCAAATTCAGAATTAAAAACGCATTGGAGTCGGGTATATTATCCTTTTGATCAGGCGTGGGTGATGAACCCGACCAGTTATAATAAAACAAAACTGGAAGACAGAGATTTTTCTTTAAATGAACAACCAAAGGGGTTATTGACGCAATTAGTAGATGAAATGGCGGAAAAGGCCGTGTGTCACCGCGAAAATCGCTTGTTTGTGTATGGCGATGCGGACGATATGACATACGCGTTAGCAACGACCAATGGTTTGGGAATGCCCATTAGCCAAGTATTGTTTGATGGAAAGAATCCGTATATTTGCGAGTTTTCTCAAGAGGGAAATCCCGTTGTTTGTTCAAAAAATATTTTGGAAGAAGTTTCTGAATCTTTGCGGCAGCCGTGGGCACGTGGAGAAACCTTATCGCGTTGTCTTGGGTTATTGCGCGGGGTAATGGAAAACGAGGATCAAGAGGCACTGTTGATGATGGATATGGGTAGTGTGCGGCAATATTTGCACAGACGCGAATTACGCATGAGTGTGCAAAATGTGGAAAAACTAGTGCATCAAATTCAAGATTTTTTGCCGGAAAAAGCTACTCAAACCATTCTTTATCATGCGACCATTCCAACAGAAAATGCACGCAATAGCGTTTGGGTGTCCGATGAAAGACCTTTTGAATTTGACTTGAGCAAAGGGGCGTCATTTCCTGGAGTACGTTTTAGTTTGGGCAAAACACAATTGGATAAGAATTTTCCAGCGATTTTGAAAAAAGAAAAATGGTTTGTTCATCCAAGGGCGCGTTTGAAAGAAGATTTTGTATCAAACTTTCGCCAATATGATGTGGACGATCGTATTGCATACGATATGGCGTTAGCCAGAATAAATCCAATGATAAATCGTGTATATTTGTTGTCAACAGATGGTGATTTTGTACATTCTGTTGAACAAGCGAGGCGTGCGGGATTATCTGTTTCTTTACTGTGTTTGGAAGAAAACTCTCAATGGTTATCTGTACGATTGGAACGAGGCGTAGAAGACGTGCTGCAAATACCTGTTGATTTAGGAAAATTAACCTCACGACATGAAGAAAAAGCCGCCGTTCGAAAACAAAATGAAAAGGAAAAGCATGAGCGGTTAAGACGGCTTCAACAAGAAAGACGTAACAGTGCACGTATGGAGGCGGAAGATGAAGAGGAAGCATATGCGGGTTTTGTTCCGAAGAGGCCTAGCAAGGAGGAGCGCTGGGGTCAAAAACGCGTTAAGCATAAACGTCTTGCCCACAAAATTATAACTAAGAGTCGTGGCACATACGGAAAATAAAAAAATCCCGTCCATCTGGGCGGGATTTATTTTTTTAACGGTTCAATCGGTCGGCTAATAACACCAACTCGGCATCCATGTCCGATGGCAATCTGTCGCCTGGCAAAAATTGTTCGAAATATTCACCTTGAGCATTGACATCTTGTAATGCCAATTTTTTATCCACAGCCATCAAATCATCAAATTGTTTTTCCGTCATTTTAAGACCGCGCCAAGTCATATCTTTATAGTTTGGCATCCAACCTAACACAGTCTCTTTGGCGCCAACTTTATTATAAGTTCTGCGCACAATCCATTCAACGACACGCATGTTGTCGCCAAAACCGGGCCACATAAATTTACCTTTTTTGTCTTTGCGGAACCAGTTTACGCGGAAGAATAAAGGATGTTGTTTAATGCGACCAAACATGTCTAACCAATGTTTCCAATAATCACCCATATTGTATCCACAGAACGGAAGCATGGCAAATGGATCGCGGCGAATTTCGCCCATTTTTCCTTCGGCGGCTGCTGTTTTTTCTGACCCCATTGTGCTGGCCAAATATACGCCATGTTGCCAGTTGAATGCCTGATAGACAAGAGGCGTGTTTGTTGCTAAACGACCACCAAATACAAATGCGCTGATGGGAACGCCAGCTGGATTTTCCCAATCTTTGTCAATGCATGGACATTGTTTGGCGGGGGCCGTAAAGCGTGAATTCGGGTGCGCTGCAGGTGTTGTGGACTTTGGTGTCCAATCATTACCTTGCCAATCAATTAAATGTTTGGGTGGTACTTTTGTCAGCCCTTCCCACCACACATCTCCATCGTCAGTTAAGGCGACATTTGTAAAAATGGTATTGGCACGGCAAGATTCAATAGCATTTTTGTTTGTCTCTGGATTTGTTCCAGGTGCTACGCCAAAGAATCCTGCTTCCGGGTTAATTGCATGCAATACGCCATTTTTATCTGGTTTAATCCAGGCGATATCATCACCAACTGTGGTGACTTTCCAATCAGGCATGGATTTTGGTGGAATCAACATGGCCATGTTTGTTTTGCCACAAGCAGATGGAAATGCCGCCGCCACATAAGCCTTCATTTTTTCTTTTTTATTTTCGAAGCCAGCAATCAACATGTGTTCAGAAAACCAACCTTCATCACGCGCCATCGTGCTTGCGATGCGCAAGGCTAAACATTTTTTGCCAAGCAAGGCATTGCCGCCATAACCAGAGCCGAATGAAATAATTTCACGTGTTTCTGGGAAGTGAGTGATATAAGTGTTGTCCGGATTGCATGGCCAAGCCACGTCCTTTTCACCTTTTTTAAGGGGCGCGCCCACAGAATGGAAACATTTAACGAAATCTTTGTTGCCTAAAACGGGCCAAACTTTTGCTCCCATGCGGGTCATGATGCGCATGTTGGCAACAACGTAAGCGCTGTCTGTAATTTCAATGCCAATTTTTGCAATGGGGCTACCAAGAGGGCCCATAGAGAAAGGAACAATGTACATTGTGCGTCCTTTCATACAGCCCTTCATCAGCTTTTTTAAAGTGGCTTTCATCTTTTGAGGATCGGCCCAATGGTTGGTTGGTCCGGCATCAATTTCTTTTTTACAACAAATAAAAGTTCTAGCTTCAACACGAGCCACATCCTTTGGATTAGAGCGCGCTAAAAATGAGTTCGGACGCTTCTTCGGATTTAATTTAATAAAGGTGCCTCTTTTAACTAAGTCATTGCACAGCCGAGAATATTCTTGTTGTGTTCCATCACACCAATAAATGTTGTCCGGTTGGCACAAAGTGGCCATTTCCTTGACCCAATCTAAAACTTTTTTATTTTTTGTTGGTAATTTTTGTATCATTTGTTGTTCCCCCTTTACCGAGAATATAAAATAAAAACACATGAAAAGCAAGCGATTATTTTGTGTGCTTAAAATGCCTTGATTTATGATGAATATTTGTATATGATGCGAGGTATGAGGCTGAAATCATTTGCGAAAAAAAACGTAGTTTTTGTAGTGGCTTTCGTTGCTGCTATCATCAGTTGTCTGTTTGTGCCGCCGAATGTAAACTATTTAAATTATGTGGATGGACGCACTATTGGCTGTTTGTTCGGTACATTGGCTGTTATTGGGGCATTGCGTAATATTCGTTTTTTTAAAAGCATTGCACGTTGGATTATTGCCAAAACCGGGGATACAAGAACGGCCGTCATCACGTTGGTTTGTATCACATTTATTGGATCGATGCTTATTGCAAATGATATGGCATTAATCACTTTTTTGCCTTTAGGTTTTGTTGTGCTGTCCTCTACTAAAAAAGAAAAATATATGGCTTTTACTTTTGTGATGCAAAATATTGCAGCGAATTTAGGAGGTATGTTAACTCCCTTCGGAAATCCACAAAACTTGTTTTTGTACTCATATTTTAATATTCCAAACGATGAATTTATAAAGATTATGTTTGCGCCATTTGCCGTGTCTGTCAGCTTGATTTTTGTTTGTTGTTGGATTTTTGTAAAAAAAGAAAAGATGCAATTGCCAAAAAGAAAAATCAAATTGCCACCGGGCAGAACAACCTTTTATCTTATGTTATTTACGTTTGCTATTGCGATTGTGTTCCGTATTGTGCCATATGTGATGGGCATTGTTGTCATTGCGGCATGTCTTTGGATGACGGACAAAAGGGCATTAAAAAAACTGGATTATCCATTATTAGGTACGTTCTCTTGTTTTTTTATTTTTGCAGGGAATATATCGCAAATGGAAAGTGTTCATGCATTCTTCGATCATATTTTGTCATATAGCGTTTTGTTGGTCAGTGTGATTTCTTGTCAATTTATCAGTAACGTGCCATCGGCCATTTTGTTGTCGCGCTTTACACAAAATTATCCCGATTTGTTGGTGGGAGTCAATATCGGCGGGGTAGGAACCTTAGTGGCTTCCTTGGCAAGTTTAATTACATTTAGAGAATATACAAAACGCTATCCACATAAGACAAAAAGTTATTTAAAGACTTTCTTTGCATTTAACTTTTTCTTTTTGATTATTTTAACCGGTTTTTGTTTAACAAAATAATTGACTTTTGATGAATCAAAGCTTAAACTTTTGGTATTAAGGGGGAGCTATGAATCAAGCATTATTTATCACAATTGCAGGAATGGGGGGCGTATTTGCCTTTTTGATGTTATTAATTGGTGCCATGAAATTGCTTGCATTTACAGTAAAAGAAGATGAGTCGCTGGATAAAGTGGCCGTGGCTATTGCATGTGCGAGGAGAGGCAAATGAAAACAAAAAAAATTAATATCATGTGTACAGCTTTTCGCGATGGTTTCCAATCGGTTTTTGGAATGCGCGTCCAAAGTAAAGATTACTTGCCCGTTGTGTCGGAAGCAGTGAAGGCGGGTTTAACTTATTTGGAGTCGGGCGGTGGTGCAGCATTTCAATCTGCCTTTTTCTATTTGAATGAAAACGCTTTTGATGTGATGGATGCTTTTCGTAAAGCCGCTGGTCCAAAGGCGAATCTGCAAACGTTGGCGCGTGGTGTTAATGTGGTGGCGCTAGATTCTATGAGTTCGGATTTGATTAAATTGCATGCAGAGTTATTCAAAAAACATGGCGTGACAACGGTTCGGAATTTTGATGCGTTGAATGATCCCAACAATTTAAAATACAGTGCCGAATGCATTAAAAGGGCGGGCATGAAACATCAGTTGGCTATTGCGATGATGAGTTTGCCGCCCAAATTGACGGGGGCACACACAGCCGAATTTTATGCCAACCGCTTAAAGGCCTTTGTCAAAGCCAAAATTCCATTTGATTCGCTGGCATTTAAAGATGCCAGTGGCACGGGAACACCGCAAACGGTATATGAAACGATTCGTGAGGCGCGTAAGATTGTGGGTCCAAGATGCCCGATTACTTATCACTCGCACGAAACGGCGGGAACAGGTTTGGCGTGTTATTTAGCGGCGATTGAAGCGGGTGCAGATACGGTGGATTTATCTTTGGCACCTGTGTCTGGGGGGACGTGTCAGCCAGATGTGGCAACGATGTGGCACGCTCTGCGTGGTAAACCGTATGAGCTTATATGTGATGTGGATAAGGTGATGCAGGTAGAAGAAGATTTAAAAGACGCATTGAGTAAATACTATTTGCCACCGGAAGCTTTACATGTGGATCCTAGAATTCCTTTTTCGCCCATGCCGGGTGGCGCCTTAACAGCGAACACACAAATGTTGCGCGACAACAATATTATGGACAAATATAACGCCATTATCGACGCCATGCAGGAAGTTGTTCAAAAGGGTGGTTTTGGCACCTCTGTGACACCGGTTAGCCAATTTTATTTTCAACAAGCTTTCAACAATGTGATGTATGGCAAGTGGAAAAAGATGGCCGAAGGTTATGGCAAGATGGTGCTTGGATATTTTGGCAAAACGCCCGTTGTGCCGGACGCAAAGGTGGTAAAAATTGCGGCAGAACAGTTGGGATTAAAACCCACCACGGAAACGGTGCTTGCCATCAATGACAAGAATCCAAATAAGTCAAAGAAACATTATATGCAACAGCTGAAGGAAGCGGGATTGCCGGCAACAAACGAGAATATTTTTATTGCGGCCGCTTGTGGGCAGAAAGGTATAGATTTCTTACTTGGTAAAGGAAAGGTGTCTGTGCGATTGAGTGAGTCAAAGACAGCACCGAAAGCGAATGATTCTGTTATCACGATCAATGGTGAGAAGTTTGAAGTAAAATTCGATGGATCCAAAGCGATTGTCAACGGGAAGGAATATACAATTAGTGAAGAGAAGATTGAAGCACCCAAGGGTACAGAAAATGAAGCAAAGGCAAGCGTCGGTGGTGTGATTTTAGCACCTATGCCAGGCATGGTCACGCAAGTATTGGTGTCCGAAGGGCAAGTTGTGAAGACGGGAGATACTTTGGTTGTGGTGGAAGTAATGAAAATGGAAACCCCCATTAAAGCAACGTCGGCAGGAACAGTAAAACGTCTGTTCGTGAAGAAGGGCGATAACATCAAGACGGGCGATAAAGTCGCGGAGGTATAAGTGACAATTAAACTCACAACTCTTAAAAATGGCATTCGTGTTTTAACGGACGAGCGCAAGGGCGCTAAAATGGTGTCTGTTGATATGTATGTGCAAACAGGCAGTAAAGATGAGCCATTAAATCAAAAAGGGATTGCGCATTTTATTGAGCACATGATGTTTCGTGGAACCAAGGAAATGAATTCCGAAAAATTGCGCAAGGCATTTGCAGACCTGGGGATTTATCATAATGGCGGCACGGGTGGTGTTTTTACAGACTATTATATTAACGTATTAAAAACGGATTTAGAAAAAGGATGTCGTTTGTTTTCAAATATGTTAACACGGCCCGCCTTTGAAGAAAAAGGATTTGAGATTGAAAAAGGTGTTGTGATTAATGAAATTAAACAAGCACCCGACAATATTAATCGTAAATATTTTCGGTTTGTAATGGAATCAATTTATCCTAATACACCCCTTGCATTAGATGGGCTTGGAACAGAGAAAATTATTAAAGGATTGAAAGCTGATGATTTGAGAAAATATTGGCGCCACGAATATACAACTGATAAAATTATTCTTGCGGCACGGGGAGGAATTACTCATCAAAAATTTGTATCACTTTGTGAAAAACAGTTTTCAACCTTTTTACAAAAGAAACAAAAAACGAAGAAATACCATTTTGATGCGGCTAGCGGATTGAAGAAAAAAATAGAAGAAAAGCAAAGCCAAATTTGGCAAACAGTTGTTTTCCCCTATGAGGGAAGTGCTGAAAAAGACTATTACGCAAAAACTCTATTGATGGGTATTTTGGCGACAGGATCAAGTTCGCGTTTGTGGTTTAAAATTCGTGAGGACAGAGGCTTAGCATATTCTATTTGGTCACATAAGAATATTTATCCAACCTTTGGGTTTTGGGGCATTTCGGTGAAAAATAAACCCCAAGACACAACGGAGGTATTAGAGTTAATTTGTAAAGAATGTCAAAAAGTTCAGTCGGATGTTTCCGAAGAAGAATTAAATCGTGTCAAAAAAGAATATTTGGTCGGGTTAGCTTCCGGGGAAGATAATTTATCTGCTGGGGCAAGAAATATGGCGGATCAATTAGGTACATTTGGTCGAATAATCCAGCCAGAAGAAATGGTAAAAGGATACAAATCTGTGACATTAAAAGATGTAAAGCGTGTGGCAAAAAAGATGTTTTCTGTGGTGCCGACCGTGGTGATTATGGGACCAAAATGTAAAACGCCGACATACAAAACTATTTGTAAGTGGTTGAAGGGAGAATAATATGGGCGCAATTATTGATAGCTTAGGTTTAATGCACATTACGGTGGGACAAAGCATTATGATGCTGATTTGTTTTGTATTGCTGTATTTAGGAATTAAAAAACAGTTTGAGCCACTTTTGTTGATTCCGATTGCGATTGGCGGAATTCTTTCTAATTGCCCGGGGGCTGGAATGACGGAAGAAGGCGGGCTTTTATATTACATGTATCATGCCGGCATTGAAACGGGCATTTTCCCATTGTTGATTTTTATGGGCGTTGGCGCAATGATCGACTTTGGTCCGATGCTTGCAAATCCGAAAACGGCACTTTTAGGCGGCGCGGCGCAGTTTGCCATTTTTGGGACATTTTTGGGCGCCCTTTCCATTGGGCGTCTGTTTCCGGATGTGGCATTAACATTAAAACAGGCGGCCAGTATTGCGATTATTGGCGGCGCAGATGGACCGACATCCATCTTTTTGGCGGGTAAGTTGGCTCCAGAATTGTTGGGGGCTATCGCAGTAGCGGCTTATTCTTATATGGCGTTGGTGCCCGTGATTCAGCCGCCGATCATGCGCCTTTGTACCCCCAAAAAACAACGCGCCATTCAAATGCAGCAGCTTCGTGAAGTCAGCAAAGCGGAGAAAATTGTTTTCCCAGTTATGGTGATTGTGTTGACGGCTTTGTTTATCCCATTGGCGATTCCTTTGATTGGTATGTTGATGTTTGGTAACCTGTTGAAAGAATCCGGTGTGGCGGACAGATTGGCAAAAGGCGCCAGTAATGAAATGATGAATATTGTTACAATTTTGTTGGGAATTTCTGTTGGCTCAAAATTGTCGGCAGAGTTGTTTTTGCGCACACAAACGCTTATTGTTTTGGCCCTGGGCGTGGTGGCATTTTGTATTGGCACGGCAAGCGGCGTGTTGATGGCGCGGTTATTGAATCTGTTCACAAAGAACAAAATTAATCCGTTGATAGGTTCTGCTGGAGTCAGCGCTATTCCAATGGCGGCGCGGGTTAGTGAGAAGTTAGGGCAAGAAGAAAATCCAAACAACCATCTGCTTATGCATGCGATGGGGGCTAACGTGGCGGGAAGTATTGGCTCTGCCATTGCCGCCGGCATTTTGTTGGCGTTGTGCACGGGTTAATTTTTTTGTTGCATTTTGCGTCTGTTCTGTTAAAATAAAAGTATGCGCATAAAAATTGTTATTTTAATGGCTTGTTTGGGGTTGTTGTCGCCTCGCTTTGCGATGGCGGAAGTGGAATCTATTGCCTTTCGTATTGGGCAAGATGGTTCCATACAGGATATATACACAACTTTACCCGTGACAGAACGCGCCTTAATAACGCCCATTGTTGAGCCGGATGGCACCTTGACAGATCCCGAAGAAGAAATGATGCAGGAAGAAGAGGCGGCAGCGGAAGAGGAATCTGATCTTCTTTTTACGCCTAAAATGTTGTCTGCGTCCGCGACCAGAGGGGTAACAGCAGTTGATTGCACAACATTAGGCGGATCGTGGGTTGAGTTTGGATCTGTTCAAACTTGTTGTAATTCGGACGGTCATCCAGCAAAATCGGATGGTTCTGATTTTGAAAGTTATGTATTGTTGCCGCAATGCGGATGCCCGGGTTATGTTACTTCGTTTAACACAAATGAGAATGGAGAGTGGGCGTGTTGTTCGGGACACAAAAGCGTGGCAACACGTTTAGATGGATCTGGTGTTGAAATATCTGAATCAGATGATGCATTGTGTGCTTGCCCTCCAACCTTTACATATAACGGAGAAACATGGAAGGTGCGTGATAAGTCAACTACGAATAGTCTCAGATGTTGTGCGCGAAATCGTTTGTTGCAACCAGGTGGTGCAAGCTTAGAATGGAACGATTGCGAATGTCAAGATGGATATGCTTTTGATGCAGATGATCAATGTGTGGCCACATGTTCGGCAACCCATCCAGAGGCCTGTGGAAACAGCGGAGACTGCACGACCGCGGGCGGACACTGGTGTGGCGACCAATGTCAAGAAGATCCCTGTATTGAGTGCCCTGACGATGCAGAGCCGGTTGAAACGGAAGACGGATTTGTTTGTTGTGAAGGCGGGTATGAATATATTCAACAAGAAACGGAATGGGTAAGAATTTTTAATCCATCTGTGTGTAACAGCTGCCCGCAAGACGGAGACGACACTGTAGAAGTTTTAAATGGTATTTGCTGTAACAAAACAACAGGATATGCGTGGAGCGAGGACGATGAAGAGTATAATGTGGTAGATCCGGAACATTGTAATGTGTGCCCGGTGGGGTATAGCGTAAGAACATATAGTGATGCCAGCGGGTTGTCTTTAACCGTGTGTTGCGACAACAATAATCGTGGACAATACTATGGCATGGGGGACAGCGATGAAGATGTATCAAATGGCATCCGTGCGTGTGGTTGTCCATCGGGAGCCGTGCCTAAAAAAGTGAAAGCTGAAGACGTAACAAGCAACATTCCCGCAGGATATGTTTGCTGCGATATTTCAGATGGGGATTATCATATCACAGATTACACAAAGGATGTGTTGGAAGAAATATCCGAAGCACAGGTTCATGGTTACTGTGGCTGTCTAAACGGACAATACACTAATGAAGAAGGGGTTTGTGCATCTTGTTGGACGAATGCACATTGCAGCGATGCCTTAAAACCATATTGTGAGATTAATAGTTCTGGCGAAAATCGTTGCGTGGCATGTACGGCTGAAAGTTGTGCGGCCGAAAGTAAGATATGTACAGATGACGGTTGCGTCAGTTGCAGCGGCAGCACACCACATTATAAAGATGGCGTGTGCTATGAATGTTTGGCGGATAGCCATTGCGCGGAAGGAAAGGTATGTGATCTGAACAATTATAGCTGCGTCCGCTGTATTGAGGATGGGAAAGAAATAAACTCCAATCATGGGTGTGAAAATGTAACAGAAAATGGTGTTCAAAAACCATACTGTGTTTTGGGTACGGGAAACACGCTTTTGTGTTCAGAGTGTAGATCTAGCCAAGATTGCAAGCTGGATGCCAAGCCGTATTGTCAATTAACAACGGGAGAATGTGGTCGAAACTGTGGCGCAAATGAATATGACAAAGAGACGGGTGATTGTAAATGCCCCGGTGCTAAAGTTTGGGATATCTATCACAATAAATGTGTAAATTGCTATAATTCGGTATCAGGCTCGTGGACGGATTTTGGGTGTAACAAGGTGGAGCAGGAAGATAAAGACAGAAGTGGACACACGGAAGATAATTCTCCATACAATTATTCGCCGCGCCAAAAGGCCAAAACAGAATTTCAAAAGCAAGGAAGAAGAGTATGTTCTGTTGGGTTGGTAAAAGATTCAAGAGGTGCTGTTACTAATACAAGTGGCGATGGAAAATGTGTTGTGTGTGCGGAAAATTCCCATTGCATTGGAGAGAAGGAATGTTTGTCCGACAATGGAGAAAAAATATGCAAATGTCCAACAAAAAGACCAAATTATGATTCCCAGACTGGTCGCTGTCTTGAATGCACTGCAAACAACGGCGCTTCGTCTGGCACAACATGTGCGGCAACAAAACCATTATGTAAGGATGGTACTTGTACGTGCAGTGCTAATTACGACTCTTCCAAAAAGAATGGTGATGGCAAGTGTCCTCAAGCAACGCCAGTATGCCATAACGGGCAATGTAAGACTTGTGCGGAGGCGGATTCCACCAAACCAACCTATGATGTTAGCCAAAAGAAATGCGTGACATGTGATGCGAATTCGACTTATAACAATGGTAAGTGCGTGTGTAAATCGGGATACGGTGTTGTTAACGGCCGGTGTGTTGATGCCAAAGTCAGCAGTATTGCTTCAAACGTCACGACGAATTGCAATAAACAAGCGTGTCAAACACGAAACTTGTTCAGCTTTACGACGGTTAATGGGATGAGATATAAGTTGAAATTTGATGGAGACCTTATTGCGGGGGACTGGGCGCAGTTTACATGTGAGGGATCGATTTTACCAAAAAAGAGTGATTCTACAAGCTATATAAGAACGAAGAAATGGTGTTCCAATATTTCAGAAACACGAGATAGCGATCCGGATAACGATCCAAACAATTATTGCCGGACACCCGAACAAAACACAGCTTGTGATGGAGATGGACAGGGTGATGGAAAAGATTGCGCTCGCGCAACAAAGATGACCCGTGATGACGACGTTACTTTTGTGGGCGATGGAAATAAATGTACATTCTCAATCTCTAATGGTAATGGTAAAAAATGTATAGTAGCTTGTGTGAATAGTGCGAAAAAGAATGTGACAGTTGTGCCAACGCAAACAAGTTACACCCCTTAATTTACCCTAATAATTCTTTAATGGGTTTATAAGTTTTGCGATGATGTGGTGTGACGCCATATTGTTTTAAGGCGGCGATATGATCCGCCGTTCCATAGCCCGCATTCTTTTCCCACCCATATTGGGGATATTCTTTGGCCAATTTTTGCATGATGTGGTCTCGAGTTACTTTTGCCACAATGCTGGCCGCGGCAATGGAAAGGCTTAACGAATCTCCCTTAATTAAACAACGACAGGGGATATCCCATTTGGGAAGCCGATTACCATCAATCAAGGCAAAATCCGCCTTGTACCCATGTTGTTGCGCATCCTGTAATGCTCTGTGCATCGCAAGGAAGGTTGCTTGTAAAATATTCAATTCGTCAATTTCCTCGGCGCTGGCTTGACCAATGCCGACATAGGCGCCTGAATTCATAATTAAAGGGAATAATTTTTCACGTTTTGAGGATGATAATTTTTTGGAATCATTAATTTGTGCGGCCAATTCCGGGGCGATGGTGTAATTTGGAAAACAAACACAAGCCGCAACAACGGGGCCACACCAAGGTCCACGACCGGCCTCGTCTATGCCAAAAACAAGACCATTTGAACGGCATTCTTTTTCATGTGAAAAATCGGGCATATTTAACTTCTCAGTTGTTTGATGACATCATCATAGGACATCATGTGTTTGATTGGTCCCAGACAGGAAAGCGTTGGTTTTGTGGCAAAAATGCGAGAGGCATATTGTTGAATTTCTTTTGGTGTTACGGCGCGAATTGCCTTTATCAAGGATGCTTTTGAACGAACTCTTCCATATCGCAAAAATTCAATGGCGTTCGTATCTGCATGTTCGGGCAAATCTTCATTGCGCATTAACAAAGCAGCCTCTAAACGTGTTTGTGCTTGTTGAACCTCTTCTTTTGTAATTTTATGCGTCGCTTTTTTCAGCTCATCCACCAAAACCGGCATTAATACTTGTAATTCTTTTTCTCCAGTGCCGGCATAAATGCCCCAAATACCCGTATCTGTTTCCGCAGAAGCATAGGCATGAATGGTATAAACAAGGCCGCGTTTTTCGCGAATTTCTTGGAATAAACGGCTTGTCATACCGCCCCCCAAAATGGCGGCCAATAACTTCGCCTTCCAAATATCCGGAGAGGTGTAAGATTCACCTTCAAAGCCAACAATCAAATTAACCTGTTCATGCGGCTTTTTAACATATTTAAATCCACCTTGATAGTGTGCAGGTTCTGATATTGGTGTTTTCTTTAAAGTAAAATCGCAGAATAATCTTTCGCATTTTTTGACAAAGGAATCATGCTGAATGGGGCCGACAGCACTGATAACGATACGATCCATGGCGTAGTGGGAATGAACATAATCCAACATTTTCTGGGGAGTCATTTGACGAATAACTTCGGGATCTCCAGCCACTTCTCTGCCCAAGGGTTGATTGGGATATGCAGTTGCGTCAAAGTTTACCTCTGCCATGTAGTGAGGTTGATCTTTATACATATTAATTTCTTGGATGATGACACCCTTTTCTGTGTTCAGCTCTTTTTCATCCATGATTGCATGTTGAGTTATATCCGCAATAATATTAAGCCCAATATCCATGTCCTTTTTCAGCATGCGAGCATGATAAGCGGTAACATCTTGACCTGTATAGGCATTAATGAAACCACCAACCTGTTCAATTTCTTTTGCAATTTGCAGGGCAGAACGCGTCGTTGTCCCCTTAAAGGCCATATGTTCCAAAAAATGAGAAATACCACTTTCAGATTTTTTTTCAAACCGAGAACCAACGCCAACCCATACCCCTAGGGTAACAGAATCCAAAGTAGGTTGAGTATCTGTAATAACGCGAATCCCATTAGACAGTCGAGAAATGATAACATCACGTGACATGAAGATCTTACTCCAACGGCTCTAAATAGATAACCTTCATAAAGGTATCTGAAAATTTGTTCCACCAACTGGGTTCTTCATGTGAAGAACGGCGTTTTGGTTTATCTAAATTAAAGGATTCTTTCAACTTTGTCCACCAATCTTTGACGCCGCCTACAAATCCATCGAAAGCGCTGGGCTCCTCTGTGATAGGTGGAGTATTTAATGTGTCTGCCATCTTCTTTGCTTGATAGGCATCTGGCGCATCGGGCATTTCGCCATAATACGGTTGCGGCACCAACGGCAACAATGTATTTCCATCCCGGAATTTCATTAAAGTATAACCGGCAGAGTTGCCACCAAGTTCGCCGTGTGTTTGAATGGTGTATTGTGCCCCAATGACAGAGTTATCAAAGTCGATAAAATCAATAAAGAATGTATTTTGTAATTTGATTTTTGAAATACCCGTCATTTGACATTCAAAGGCACGCGACACCATGCGCACGGTTTTGTTCTCGGCCTCTTCAAACGTTGTTGTGCTGAAACTGCAAGAAGGCATGAAGGCATTTGCTGTCACTAAATAATCCATCAACAATGTATTTTTTTGTGGCAATGTGCGAGCCACGGGGATGGCAAAATTAACAGTGGCCGCTGGAGATTGGGCCGTCCATTTTAGTCCATCTGTCAAGCAGGAGTGTATTTTGGGATTGGCTTCGCAAAAATCTATGCGTGCATCGGGTGTTTTGAAAAAAGCATATAGTTTATGAAGCCACGGACGGATAGATGCATCCTCTGGCGTATAATCGCAGCGCCCTTTTTGACAGATATACAACTCCGCCTGTGCGGGAGTAAAAGTTCCGCCAATCAACAGTGCTAATCCTAAAAATAAAATGTGTTTTATTACCATAACGTTTCCTATAAAATCATAGTAGCAATTGAAAAACAAAAAAGCAAGCTATTTTTTATGTTTTAAAAATTGCCAATGTGCCAAGATAGCAATAGATGCTGTTTCGGCCCTAAGAATGCCAACATCAGAATGAAATAACATAAATTTCTGATCGCGGAAAAAAGCTTTTTCTTTAGTACTCCAACCGCCCTCTGGACCAATTACAAAAGCCATTTTTTTATCGGTTGGCAGGCAAGATATTGAACCCTCGCGTTCCGACAGGCAGCAAATTTCACAATCTTTTGGAAGACTCTTTTTTAAATCTTTTATCGTTGTGGGTTCATGCAGAATTGGTAATGACAAGCGTTCGCATTGTTCTGCTGCTTCCTTTATTATACTTTCCGCGTGGGAGCGATTCAAATGGGAATGAACAGTATGGTCTGTGATCAGAGGATATATATCGCTAACCCCCAATTCAGTGGCTTTTTGAAAAACCAGATCCATGTTGTCTTTTTTTATTAAAGCGGGGCATAGTGCGCAAAATGGCGTTGGTTCTTGTTTGCGTATTTGCTTTTTTATACTTAGAACGCCCTGTTTTTTCGCGGGAAGTTCAAGTTGACACAACCATTCGCCATCCATCCCATTAAAACACAATAGTTCATCGTTGCTGTGACATCGCATAACATGTACTAAATAATGCGAGGATTTTTCATCCAAAACAACACGCACCCCAGTTTTCAAAGGAGATTGCACGAACAATCGAATCATTATCCCTCCCACCGCAGCAAAACAGCAGTTACATCATCGGGTGGTGGAGGAGGAACAAGTTTGAAAAAGTCTTGCAAAAGAGTGTTCAACCCTTCCGTGGGATCGCCAGAGGAAATTCGTTTAATGGCCATACGTTTAAATGTCGGGAAACCCAACCGCTGTCCTTTTGTTGTTACAGATTCCGTTAATGCATCACTGTACAAAAGCAATGAATCCCCTTTGGAAAGTTTAAGTGTGTTATCATGATAAACGGGTTTGGGTAAGATACCTAAAGGCATGCCTTCCGCGCCAAGTAGTGTTTGTTTTTTTCGATGGATGAGCATCGGATTTGGAGCTCCTGCGCCGGCGTATACCAATGTTCTTTTCCTTTTATCATAGATACCCAAGAACATGGTAGCAAATTGTCCGCGAGGCAATAACAAATGCATTTGGTAATTTAATTGCGCCAAAAATTCTGCGGGTGAAGTTAATCGCTTGTTGTTTTGGCTGACGAGGGCATGCAGACGGAAAGTATTTAAAGCGCTGGCAACTCCGTGACCGGAAAAGTCGCAAATATAAAAGGCAATCTTGTTGGATGAAAGGGGAATAACCTGCCAAAAATCGCCCCCCAACAAAGAAGACGGGGCGAAATAATGCGCAATGTTTAAATGATAATTTTCACGGATAGCATTCAACATTTTGTCTTTAGGTAACATGTCAACCTGCATACGGCGCGCGGCATGCAATTCGGTCTCAATTTGATTTAATTGATTGGATAGGTTACGAACCAGCAAACGATTTTCCAAATGAACACGTACGCGAGAGAAAAATTCCAACGGGTTGATGGGTTTTGTAATAAAGTCTGTTGCACCTGCGCGGAATGTTTTTTCGCGTGTTTCTCGGTTGTCGGAAGCGGTTTGAATGAGCACGGGAATGGACGCCGTTTCTTTGTTGTCCTTAAGATGTTGGATCACTTCATATCCATCCATTCTTGGCATTGTGATGTCCAGAATAATTAAATCCGGCTTCATTTCTTGTGCCTGTTTAAGCCCTTCCACACCATCGGAAGCAAAGGCGATATCAGTAATATTAATTAAATTCAATAATCGTCCCAGAACTGTTTGCGTGCTTGGATTATCTTCTATCACCAACACTTTTGAAGTTGATAGGTCTTTTGACAACATGAGCGTGGACTGAGATGTTGCATCTTCTTTATAGCCGTCCGTCCAACGTTGAATAGGATGATCCTGCAACAAGAAAGACAATGTAATTTCTCGTCCAAAGTCTTCAATAGTACATGAATCCGCCGCGCCAGCAATAATGCGAATTCCACGCCCGGTTTTATGTTGCATCGTTGAGGATTGTTTAATTGTCGCAGAGGTTGCGCCGTAACCAGCGCCTTCATCGCGAATTTTGACTTCTAATTTTTTCGTGTTCCAAACAGCAATGATGCTGATGGATTTTTGTGCGTAACTTGGATCATTCAAACGATCGTGTAAAAGGCGTGCGTATTCAATAAAGTCTCGCGCTGATTGACGCATAGAACTGTTTAATTGTAAATTACCATGAATAAGCCCATTTACAATGGATTCGTGGAGTGCAAAGTGGATGCTTTCTTGTTGTTCGGCGGGCAGTATAATAAATTGTTGCAGGGCCCGCGTAATGTTTTGGGCTACATTACAAGCATAAATCACGGGGCAGGTTAACAAAAATCCCAATTTGTTTTTGCTTTTTAACCCGTCCATTTTTTTCAAAAAGTCGCGCACAGAACTGTCAAGTGCGTTGGCATCAACAATGGCGGCAGGATTCAAAGCAGAAATTTGTTGAAGATCTTGTTCCGAGGGCGCCTTAATCAAAACCGCTGTGTTTAAAGGCAATTTTTGCATGTTTTGGGGATTTAACAGGGGCTTATTTTTATCGGGCCACGGTGCAGAAGAGGTCAATTTGGCCAATCTGTTCGTATGTGCACTTGTTAAATGAAAACCCGTTAAATAAAACATACATCCCCTTTTTTAAAATGCAAATTTTTGTGCTTCAGCCAACTCCTCTGGCGTGTTGATATCTGTTGGCGCTTCCTCAATTAACTTAATGCTTGGAACAATCAAAGCATAAATTGTCATGCCGTTTTCCAAAGCGCGTAATTGTTCCAATTTTTCTGTGGCTTCTAATACACCGACAGGGCAAGCCACAAAACGCTTTAAGGCCTCTGTACGATAAACATAAATGCCAATATGCCAATAAGCAAAATCTTTTACAGGATCTTTATCGCGATTAAACGGAACAGGACTGCGTGAAAAGTAAAGCGCGCGCCCAAAATCTTCTCCTTCTTTTAATCCCATGGCAATTTTTACATAGTTTGGATTTTGGATTTCTTCCGGGGTGGTTATTTTTTTACCAACAGTTACCCAGTCGGCGCCGGTTTTTTCTAACAGCTCCACAAGGCGTGTGTTTAGTTTTGGATCCACATTAATGCCATCGCCCTGGAAATTAACAACGGTATCATATTTGGAGCCATCCGAATCAATTGTTTTGAGGGCACAAACAATACGATCTGTGCCAGAAGGCAAGCTGGCAGGTGTCAACACGCACTGGGCGTTAAATTTTTTTGCTTCTTCCACAATCTCGGGATCTCCAGCAGCAATATAAACATCCTCTTTTGGATGAACTTGAATGGCATGTTCATAAACGTGTTGGATGACGGTCTTGCCATTAACAACGGCCAATGGTTTGTTTGGTAAACGCGTAGAATTTAAACGAGTTGGAATAATGACAGCGACCTTTGACATAATAACTCCTTTTCTGTCTGTCAGCATAGCGCGTTTAACATTTACTTGTCAAGTAAATTTATAATTGTTGCAATGCCTCGAACAAGCGTTGTTCCATGGCCCGTAGTTTTCGCACCAAATCTTCATGGGCATGATAAAAATGGTCGCCCCGTGCAAAAATTGCGAAACAAATTGCTTCAAAAGGATTATAGGCCTTTCCTTGACGCAGGGCTTGGAAGTATTCTAAATCAAAATGAGTTCGGCATCTTAAATGCCAAGAATCCAGTGTGCCGGGCGTGTTGTAACGGCCCTTTTGCCCCATTAATGAAGTGAAAAAGACCATAATGCGTCGCGCCGGAGAGGCCAAAGCTGCTCCCCACTGCATGCGGTAGAGCCAAACAGGATCACACAAATCTTCTGTGTAATTAAAACGCAAATCCTCAGCCAATTGTTGAGCAAAGCAGCGGCGTTTTTCTGGCGAAAGCGCTGTAAAAAAATCTAATAGCGCGGGATTGTCGTGAGTATCAAGGACGGCAATATCTCGTTCATCGGCGTTGGTCAGATGATACATGTGTTCAGGTTGATCGGGTTCATTGAATTGAACGGGTAACATGCGCCCCAAATGAAAAGCCTTTAACACAGAATCCATTAGCTTTGGTCGAACACCCAAATCTTCCGGATAAATATCCATACTGGAAAGCTTAAACTCGTTAAAAAATGGCAATAAAAACTCCGCCGTCATTTGCCGAAATTTTGTTTTATCTTTAATATAGTATTCTTTTAATAGAGGATGGTGCGGTGAAGAATAAAGACGTCCATTTTTGTGGCGGCCTTTTCCTGTGTAAAAACAATAGGGATCAATCCACCCGATAAAGTGGTCAATACGAATGCCGCCTTTGTTTCCTGACAAGTAAAAACGTAGTAATCGTTTAAACATACGTCCAGCAGGTCCCAAAGGTTGCTTTGGATTTCCTGTGAATAGGGCCTGAGGATTTAAAATCGGAAATCCCCACACTTGCGGCTTATCAGAATATTGATCTGGTGGTGCGCCCATACTCCAATCTTTTAAAAACCATTCCGGATGACGATCATGTACTCGATTGGGTATGTTAATGGGGACGTCACCAATGTATGTGAAAGCGGATTTTTGCATTTGTTCACGCACTAATTGGTTGCAAAATGCTGTGAAAGACAAGGACGTTTTGGCTTTTTTATAAGCCTCTTGGAGGGCACAAAGATAATCACGTTCCACTTGCTTGAAATCAATATAAGCTTCTTTTTTGGGATGAGTATAAATTTTTTGTAAAGTCTCACGCCTGATTAAACGTTTTTGAACCAGGTTTTCTAAATCCAAAAAAAAAGGGTTATAGTCCCAACTAGCCAAATAAGGTGAATGCCATGTTTTTGCATCTGTTTTGCCGATGGGACCAATCATCATTTTTTGGATGATGCCGTGCCAAAATTTCCATACGCGCGAAGCACCTTCCCCATAGGGCGATCCGATACCTGTGTCTTTGTTTTCGGATTCAGGGGGCATACATGAAGCGGGCAATCCAAGAACGAGTACTTTGTCCAAGACATGATATGCTTCTTGAATCAAAGGCCTGGCTTCTTCCCACAGATCTAAAATCTTTTCAAAAGAATCCATAATCTCCCCCTTCTTCCCCCTGTTTTGTATTATCAAATCTGAGGAGGAATAGAATCTGTTTGATTGTTTTGGTTATCTGCGGTCATAGGTGGCTCGGGTATCTGACGAGAAATGTGTTCCGAAGTTTGCACATTCTCCGATACAGTAGATACTTGAGTTGTTGTCGGTTGTTGAGGTGTATTCTGGGGGCTGTTTGATGTTTTTGTATCCCGAGAATCAGAACCAATGGCATCAGTAATGGAATTGAAATTTTTATGGTGCAGAATTTCTGTTAATTCTCTGAGAATTTTATGTAAAACGCCGGGCCCTTCATAAATTAAACTTGATTCATCCAGAGCAATAAACGTAGCGCCTGCAGCAATATGGTCAAAGGCTGTTTTTCCGTCAAAGATACCGCCGCAAGCGATAATCGGAAGACGATTTTGTAATTGAGTGTATAAATGACGAATTAACTCATTGGCATATTCGTGTGTTGGCTTGCCGATTAACATGCCGGACATTTGATGTTCCTTTGCCCCTTGAAGACGCAAACGCATATTCTTTGCTAAAGACATCGGTCCAGCAACCACAACACCATCCGCACCGCTAGATAGTAAAGTTTGGGCGACAAGAGGAATTTCCATCATGTTTAGATCTAAAGGAATCTTAACAAATACTTTGGGTGGCCGAATAGGAGCCGCCTGAGTCACAGTTTCCTTAACGGCGCGAATAATGGGCAGGATGGTTGATGCATCCACCATTAAAAGACACAGCTCGGAATTTGGATGGGAAAAATCAAGCGTCAGGAAATCACAATAAGGTGCAGAGCGTTGGGCCATAAGCACAAATTCATCCACATAGGCAAAGTGGCGTCCTTGCTTAATGTTGCTTTCTTCGTTTTCTGCCGGAATGGCAACGTCAATTCCAACAAAGTGGGGTAAATAGCGCCGCTTTACAAACCAAGGCAACATTTTTAATAAACCAGGGTTTCTGTATCCCGTACATTGCATAATAATGGCGCGATCATTTTTGAAGAAATATTTTTCTTGAGGGGGCATTTCTTTTTCCAAGGTGTATGGACCAAATGTACCAAAGCTATATCCCATTTGCATTAATTGATCCAATGTGTTGCCGCGTTTGTCAATACCATCCGACAGGCCAACCGGGGATGTAAAGTGGCGGCCAAACATATCAAATCCTAAAATAGGGTCAGAGACGTGTCCCGTTGGAAACGATCCATCGCGTAATCCCCAATAAAGCAACTTATGCGCCCAACGAACATTAACGTGTTGAACCACCCACCAAAAAATTATAAACAAAAAATTACCAGTATTACGTGATTTTTCCATGTTCAAACCCCTTCATGATGTTTTTGTTTTAAAGCTTCCTTTTCTTCATCCAGAATTTTTCTGAATAATGGATCAATGGTCTGGAAGCGATCACCAGCCTGTAAAGTTTTTAACAGATTTTCCGCCGTGTCGGTAGGCCATGAAAAGGTTGTTTCTTTTCCAAAAATGCTCAGCATCTTTGCGGCCGTTGTTGGCATAACGGGAGAACTTAAATGCGCAAACAAGCGAATCAAATTTAAGGCGGTATACAAAATAGTCGCAGCATATTCTTTGTTTTCTTTTACCACTTTCCAAGGTTCCGTTTGGGCAATATAGTTGTTACCCGTTGTCCAGATTTCACGTAAAAGCGCCAAGGATTTTCTAAACTCAATCGCATCCATTTGTTCGGTGTACTTATGAATTAAATCATCCAAAGTGTTGTATAATTCTTTTTCCTTGTCGGTAATAGGACCCGGCGAAGGAATGACATCGCCAAAGTTGGCCTGAGTCATTTTTAACACGCGATTCACAAAATTACCCAACACATCGTTCAAATCTTTATTAATTACAGATTGGAAAGAATCAAAGCCAAAGAAAGAGTCGTCGGATTCTGGGCTGTTGGCGGGAATCCAATAGCGCCAATAATCCGCAGGAAATTCTTCCAACGCCTCATCCAAAAAGACACCACGATGTTCAGATTTAGAAATTTTACCGCCAATAAAGTTTAACCAACTGGTCGCCTTTAAGAAAGACACTTGTGTCCAATTTTCTTTTGAACCAAACAACATGCCCGGAAAGAAAATGGCGTGGAATGGAATATTGTCTTTGCCAATAAATTCGGTATGTGTTACTTCATCGGGATTTAACCACCAATCTTCCCAGTGGCGATTGGCGGGATCTTTATCAGCCCATTCCTTTGTAATGCCAATATAACCGATAGGGGCATCAAACCAACAATAAAACACCTTGTCATCATAACCCGGTTTTGGCACGGCAAAACCATTTTTTAAGTCGCGAGTAATGGCACGGGGCTGCAATCCTTCTTTTAACCATTTCTTGGCGGTTGTGTAAGCAATATCTGTCCAAATACCCTTCTTGCTTTCAATCCACTGAGTGATTTGTTCTTGCATCTTGTCCAAGCGAATAAACAGGTTGTTTGTTTCTTGGAAAACGATGTTATGACTGCCAGAAACAGTGCTGTATGGATTTTTTAATTCTTCTGGTTCCAACAATTTTGTGCAATTTTCACATTGATCGCCCTTGGCTTTTTCGTAACCACAGTAAGGACACGTTCCGCCCACTTGGCTGTCGGCCAAAAATTGGTTGTCATCAGGACAGAAAGGACGTTTTGTTGTTTTTTCCAAAATAAAGTCGTTTTTTTCTAGGCCATTGAAAATGCGATAAGTTAATTCTTTGTTTGCTTCGGAATCAGTATGACCATAGGCATCAAAAGAAAGGTTAAACCCTTCATAAATTTTGGTGTGTGCATCATGATATTTTTGGATGTATTCTTTGATAGATAATCCCTCTTGCTGTGCGGCGACCTCAATTTTTGTGCCATGCACATCTGTGCCGCCCACAAACAAAACATCCTCGCCTTTGGCGCGTAAAAAACGCGCATAAATATCCGCATTCAACATAGCGCCAGCAAGGTGTCCAATGTGCGGAAGCCCATTGATATAGGTCAAAGCAGAAGTGATTAAATATTTCTTTTTAGTCATAGTAAATCCTTAAAAAATTATACACTTTTCTCCATTATATCTAAAACAAAATGAAAGTGCAAGAATGTTTTTTTATTAAAAACTTGATTTTTGCAAAAAAATAGGATATACTCTTAAACAAGTTTGAAAATTACTGGAAAGGATTAAAAAAATGGCGCGTAGAACAGTAGAAGATTGTATCCAAAGAGTTCCTAATCACTTTGAGTTGGTTTTGTTGGCCGCAGGCCGCGCAAAATCATTGGAAGCGGGTGCAGACCCAATGGTTCCCCGTGAAGGAGATAAAAATCCTGTTGTGGCTTTGCGTGAGATTGGACAAGATGCTGTTGATTTAAAGTTATTGCATGAAGGTGTTGTGTCTAGCTTGCAACGTTATGCTGTGGCCTCAGAAGGTGATTCTGATGCGGAAGAATTGAAAGAGGTTGAATCTGAATTGGCGGGGACAACGACAGAAGATGCCTTATATGCAGATAATGAATTTGTAGAATCTGAATCTTTTCAAGTAGTCGAAGGGACAGAAGCCTAAGTGTCCAACACTTAATATGGGGAGGGGCTCATGCGACCGGATGAAATTATTAGTGCGGTCAGAAAGTATGATAAGAAGGCGGATGTGGCTGCGTTGCGGCGCGCCTGTATGTTTGCCGAAAAAATGCATCATGATCAGCGACGTGAAAGTGGCGAGAAATATTTAAGCCATCCCTTGGCTGTGGCCGAAATTTTACTGGAATATAAATTAGATAGCACATCGATTATGGCCGCCCTATTGCACGATACGGTGGAAGATACGCCGGCTTCATACGACTCGGTGTGTGCCTTGTTCGGCAAAGATGTCGCCAACTTGGTGCAGGGGTTAACAAAATTGGAGACATATCAACTTCAATCTATCACATCTGATCAGGCGGAAAATTTTCAAAAACTCATTCTGGCATCCAGCAAGGATATGCGAATTTTGCTGATTAAGTTAGCCGACAGATTACATAATATGAGGACATTGGATGTATGCTCAGCGGAAAAGAGACGTCGGAAAGCACAAGAAACAATGGATATTTATGTGCCATTGGCAGAAAGATTGGGATTGCACAGAATTAAAAATGAATTGGAAGATATTTCATTCAAAATACTGAATCCAACCGCATACGCGAATATCATGCAGCGTTTAAAACTTGTTGGATCAAAACAAAAAGGGATGATTGTTGCAGAAATTAAACAGCTGGAAAATTTGCTGAAGAAAGAACATATTAAAGGACGCGTTATCGGTCGTGTTAAAATGCCATATTCCCTGTGGAGAAAGTTGCAAACACATCAGAATATGATGTCGTCTATTTTTGATGTTTTGGGTTTCAGAATTATTGTAACTAATATTCCAGATTGTTATCGAGTCTTGGGCCTTATACATGGGATGTATCGGGCTGTTCCTGGGCGCTTTAAAGACTATATCTCTACGCCAAAAGACAGCGGTTATCGTTCTTTGCAGACCAGTGTGATTACGCCCAAGGGGTTGCCTCTGGAAATCCAGATTAGAACCGAAGAAATGGAAGAAGAGGCTATGTTTGGTATTGCGGCCCATTGGTCTTACAAACAAGGGGTTAAATATGATGGCCGCAATTTACCATGGATGAAAGAGTTTTTGGAACTTATTTCAAAATCGAAAAGCCCCTCGGAATTTTTGTCTCGCGCCAAATTACATATGTACACAGACAAGTTGTTTTGTTTTGATGATAAAGGCATGCTTTATTCTTTGCCACAAGGGGCAACAGCGTTAGATTTTGCTTGTTATCAAGGCTCAAAAGTTGCATTAAAATGTGTGGGGGTTGAGATAAATGAAGAACCCGCAGAACTCAAACAAGTTTTGCAAGATGGCGATAAGGTAAAATTTAAATTGACTTCTAAGATTGTTGCAGATAAACGCTGGTTAAAAGTTGTGACAACCGCTCATGCTAAAACTCTTTTGGAAGCACATTTTACAGAGGTTCCAACAACAGAACAGAAGTCTTCTTGGTTCAGTCGCTTTTTCCACAGGAAAGAAAAAACATCTAATATTTTGGGAATCCCAAATGGTATGGCGTATCAATTAGATCCAAATTGCCACCCAACGGCAAAAGATGCTATTGTGGGCATTGAGGAGAAGGGGGAGATTGTTATTCACAAACGGACATGCCCAGAATTAAAGAAATATGTGACCCAAACGGATCGTTGGTACAGCGTTGAGTGGAATACAGAAGGAAAAAGGCGTAATACTCAGGCGGTTTCTTTGACTGTTATTTGGAAAACAGGCCCAGAGAGCATGGGGCGTGTTGTCAATATATTAAATAAAATGAAAGCAAGTATAGATTCATTTGTAATTTTGGATCAAGAGCACAAAAAGACGCGGGTTCAAGCGAATATTCGTGTCAAAAATAAAGATCATTTGTTGGATGTTTTGGATGCTTTGCGCACGAGTGAGTTTGTTCAGACGGTTTACCAAGAAAGGGAAAATGGATGATCGTCGGAGTTGGATTGGATTTAGTGGATATTGCTCACTTTAAAAAGATTATCGAAAAGGGCGGAGTGGCTTTTTATAAAAAGATTTTAACTCCAATGGAACTTAAAGAAGTTCAGGCGATGTCTACTGTAAGACAAATTAACTTTGGCGCTAAACGGTACGCGGTAAAGGAAGCTTTTGCAAAAGCTTGTGGAACAGGTATCGGTAAGTTTGTCGGTTTCAAAGATATCACCGTTGTGCATGATAAAAAAGGATGTCCAGATTTGAAATTATCCCCCAAAATGAAGACTCGCTTGAAACATAAATTTGGGGACGATGTTAAAATATCGGTTTCGTTGGCGGATGATAAATTGGCTGGTGCCGTGGTTATTCTGTCGCGGGATTAGTTTCCGCTTGTTCGTTCATTTGTTGAACGGGAACAGACAGATCTGCGGAAATAGTTTCTTCCTCTTGAATGGGTTCTTCAGCTGTTTCAGAAACGTTTTCAACGTTTGCTTCAGGAACTTCGTTCATTCGTTGAGCTTCTTTTGAGGCGCGTAGTGCGTTTTCATTCTCAATGGCAAGATTTTGAAGACGCATGTAATGATCCGCATATTGACGATATTGTTCGGCCAAAATCATATCATTCGCAGTGGAAGCATCTTTTGCCAAGGCTGCATATTTTTCATTCAGTTGCAAAGGGGTCCCCCTTAATTTACCAGCGGGTCCAGAAGAATCCAGACAGGTATTGCGATAAATAGTTTGAGTTGGACGATTATTTCTATTGTTAAAACGTCTATTTTGACGATTATGATTGTTCTGTTTCATATGCCCTCAATGTTTGTAAAATAAGATCCATCCCAAAATCATATAACAGGATTTAATTAATCCCTTGATGGATTACCTAGATATAATATTAAATTTTCAAAAAAATGTCAAGGGGGATCCGTTATATTTTAAAAATATGATTCCTTGACAAAGCACGGGTGTGTGCTAGAATAATGCCGCATAGATACACAAAAATAAATCAGAACCAAAGGAGAATAATATGTCGGAAATATCAACCATTTTAATCACGGGAGGAGCAGGATTTATTGGCTCGTCTTTGGCGGATAAATTGTTGGCTTTAGGACACCGGGTTATCGTGTTTGATAATTTTAACGATTATTACGATCCAGCGATTAAACAGAAAAATGTAGAACAAGCCTTGCAAAATAAAAACTATGCGCTTTATAAAGGCGATATTGAAAGCATGGATGATTTGGAAAAGGTCTTTTCACAAAATAAAATGGATGCGATTGTTCATCTGGCCGCTCGGGCCGGTGTGCGCCCGTCGATAGAAGCTCCTTTAGCGTATGCAATGACGAATATCATTGGGACAATAAACATCTTGGAAATGATGAAAAAATATAATGTCAAGCGCATGAGCATGGCCTCGTCTTCTTCGGTTTATGGTAACTGTAAAGCAGATAAGTTTTCTGAAGATTTAAATATTCGTGAGCCAATTTCACCTTATGCGGCCACAAAATCGGCAGATGAGCAAATTTGCTATACTTATCATCATTTATATGGTTTGGAAATTTATATGCTAAGATTTTTTACTGTGTTCGGCCCAAGGCAGCGCCCCGATTTGGCTATCAATAAATTTACAAATTTAATTATGAATGATAAACCGATAGATATGTATGGCGATGGCTCAACAATGCGTGATTACACGTATATTGATGATATTACAGATGGCATTGTTGCCTCGTTAAATTATCATCAGACGGGGTATGAAATTTTTAATCTGGGTGGCGGCAGTCCTGTTACCTTGAAACAAATGATAGAAACGATTGAAGATGTGTTGGGCAAGAAGGCCACAATCAATCAATTACCTATGCAACCCGGCGATGTGGATAAAACGATTTCGGATATATCAAAAGCTCAAAATTTACTGGGATATCATCCCCATACTTCTTTTAAAGAGGGAATTCGTAAATTTATCGCGTGGAAAATGGGATAATTAAATCCGGATTTTTGTTCACATCTTGTGGACTAAAGTTTTTTCCATTACTTCTACTAAATACTTTGGATGTTGATACTTTTCTCCTGTCTGGTAAAATCCATTTTTAAGCCAAAAGTTTTTGGATTGCTTGTTGGTGGATATATATCCTAAACGTGCCACAGAATAGAATTTTCCCAGATAAGATAGGCAGTCTTGAATAATTTGTGTTCCCAGGCCCTTCCTTTGGTATTTTTTATGCACCATAAACAGCCCGATAAAACAACTTTGGGGATTGGGATAATGTAAAATTAAATCCAAGATAGCAATTAACTTATCTTCATCAAAAAATCCAATAAAATATTTATCTTTTTGGGTGGATCCCGGAGGCAAATCTAACATATCTTTTTTTATTGTTTTTGCGCTTGGATTCGGTGGATTGTGTTTATAATAAAGAGGGTTTGTTTTGGCTGGTTCTAAGATCTCTGGAATATCCTCATCCTTTAGACAGCGCACTCAGTAAGTCTTTGAAAGTTGTTTTAGTACGATTCTGGGGCTTGTCATTATGTATCACACCTTTCTGTATTTAACCTATGCTAGAATGAAATTTATTGCAATCTTTTTTAGAATTAAATATTGATATAAGATTTTATTTTTGGATGATTATACGCAAACATGAATAATTTTGGTTTTAAAAGAAAAAGTCGTCAATTTTGACGACTTCTAGGACTTGGCTGGGGTGGCTGGATTCGAACCAACGAATGACGGTATCAAAAACCGTTGCCTTACCACTTGGCGACACCCCAATTATCTGATTGGATAAAAGATATTCTAGCAGATTTTGCCCCAAAATGCAAGAGATATTTTGAGTGGTTTAACCGCGGGAGCCCCGACGCCGAAAATTGCGCGTCATTTGTTGTGCCTTGGAGACTGGAGATATTGTTTTGCGGGCGTTATTTGGATAAAAAATTCGAAGATCTCTCGTGCCAAATTTGACCATTTTCCTTTCTATTTCGAAAACATGATCCAACCAGTAACGTTTGTCTTCGGGGGAGAGGCAATCAAATCTTTCTGTTGCAGTTTTTTCGTCCTCTGCGTTTGAAAACTCGTGTCCGTGTTTTCTAGCCTCTTCGCGGGCAAATAAAAATTTAACTTCCGCAACAGCCATTTCTTCGTTTTGCATTTGAGTATTTTCGGTCATAAGGCCTCCTTTATAAAAGTGGCGCGCCTGGCGAGATTCGAACTCACGACCTTTGCCTTCGGAGGGCAACACTCTATCCAGCTGAGCTACAGGCGCTTGATGGAAGATATTATACCTCAAAAAGCCAAAAAAATCAAGGGTTTTTCAGTTTAAATGTACCAGCATTTGTATCTTTTGTGCGATATCTGGCGCTGGATTCAAGTATTTGGGTTTTATTTTGCCGGGCTTCAATGCATCCATGGCATACCCGCCTTTATACAGTAATTTATGGAAACGAGCGTGCTTTTCGCTGACCATCCCTTCCGGCGTAAAAATGTAAACGGGTTTGTTTGTGCCGCAACATTCCGAACACATGGACATGGAATCGCCTGTTACCACAATCATATCTGCCCAAGCCAATAATCCGAAATAGGGGTTTTCTGCTTTATCGCCAAAACGATAGAAAAATTTATTTTTTGGCAATTTCTTTTGTAATAATTCCACAATTTTTTTGGGGGTGCGACGTGATGTTGTTGTAATTACGCTGCCTGGCTTTAGCGCGGTGACAGATTGAATCAAAGCATTTCCCATTTCGATCGTAAATTCTTTGCCTTTTGTTGTGCCGCCCACTAATAAGGCAACACGAGGTTTAGGAAATTGCCCTAATTTTTTTGCCCACTTTTCTTTTTCTTTTTTTAAGCGGGCTTCTGTGATGCGATGAGGGGTACCAAGAACCTGGATAACATTTTTTGCATGTCCTTTATAATTATCATGAAGGGGTAAGACGATTAAATCTGCATCTTTCGCACCATTTAAAGGATTCATCAACTGTACGATTTTTGTTTTTCCTTTACTTAAACGCTTAATAGCTCTCGCAATCGGAAAACTGCGCCGGCCGGCACTTAAAACAACATCTGGAAAATGAGAAAGCAGATCTTTTTTGTACTTAGAATCTAACCCAATAAAGGTGCGTCCGCGCAACCAGTTTGGCAAGCGAATCCATTTGTTATACCGAATGTCCTTGCGTTCATAAGGATGGCCCAATGCTTCGGCAATGCCCAATAATTGATTGACATTACCCGCGCGATCATCCGCTAAAATCCATACTTTCATTTAAAATCCTTTCACAACAACGGTATTTGTTGCGGCCTTTTTTTGTAATTGTGTAATACCTTTTTTGATGGCTTTTGTTTGCTTGGTCGCGTCTTGTTTTTCTTTACAAACATCTGTCTCAAAATACTGACAGGGGCGCCCCAAATAAGCAACATTGGATGATTTATCTTTAACGGCAGCCTCTCTTTGTTCGGTGTCCATTTGTTCTTTTTCAACATAAACAGTTAAAGGTTCTCCGGGCTTATCCACACGGTACCAACCGGACAAAACGTAGGGAGGTGTATTGAGTGTTTGGAAACGAAAATCAGCCTTGTCCAATGGATTATGATAGGCACAAGCGCTTACTAACAATAAAGTCAAAATACTTATTTTTCTCATAGACTTTAAGATAGCAAAAAAAGTCTAGATTGACAAGCTTTTTATCTGTTTTTATATAACAAACGACACAGAATGTGTCTGAAAGGAGCTTAAAATGCGTATGAATTTGGATGGATGCGGTTGTGGTTGTGGCACCAAGAAGCCAGGGAAACCAAAAGACAGCAAAAAATAAAAAAAGAAACCCCGTCTTAATTGGCGGGGTAACTTTAAAGTTTGATTTTTTACTTCAAGGTTAAGTTTGTGGCGCAGGTTTTGCCATTTTCTTCTTTTAATTCATAAGAAATAGCTTGACCTTCGTCTAAACCACGTAACCCAGCTTCATGAACGGCTGTGATATGCACGAACACATCTTTTTCACCTTCGTCTGGGGTAATGAATCCATAACCTTTTTTGTAATTAAACCATTTAACTTTTCCTGACAACATGTTGTCTATACTCCTTTATTAATTTGCCTTATCATCGGCTATTAAATTCGACAGTACCGCCTTCAAGGCCAATTAATAAAAGATGTCTTTTATCAAAAACCTATAGGTCGTCTTTTGTCAAAGACAAGGTCATTATAGGTAGAAAAAAAATAAATAGCAAGGTATTTTTCAAAAAGAATTTTTGCTTGCGTTTTTTGAAAAAGGACGCTATTGTTGTCCTGATGAAACGCTTTATATTTTTTTTAGCTATGCTTTGTTGGGCGACCTCAGTTTTTGCTGTAAACTATGAGGGAATTGATGCCTATGCATTTAAGGCGCCACAAATAAAATCGGAAAAAGATATGAATGTATTAGTCGAATATTTAACGAAGCCATATCATAATGACATTGATAAAGCGCGGTCTATTTATGCGTGGATTGTGCAAAATATAGATTATGATGCATACAAAGCCAAATTATTGGAAAATCCTCGGTTAAAGGGACGCTTGGCGCAGTTACCGGAGTCGGGGCATATACTGGAAACGCGAGTGGGCGTGTGTGAAGATATTGCCAATTTATATCAAGAAATGGCTTTGAGGGCAGGGCTGAATGTACAGGCAGTGGATGGATGGACCAATATGGATCAATCACGCAAGAAAAAAGCGAATATTGGACACCGTTGGCTGGTTATTAAAATTGCGGATACATGGGAATATTTGGATCCCACCTGGGCGCTGGGAGAAACTGCTAAACCCGTCTTTTCGGATGTGTATGGCAACGTGCGATATAAATCCGAATTGCGCAAACGCATGCGTAATAAAAAAACATATGAACCAAGGAATAGAATGGTAACAGATACGTGGTTTTTCACGGATAAAGATGAGATGATTAAGACGCATTTTCCACGCCAAGAACAGTGGCAATTGCAAGAAGTAAAAGTTTCTGAAGAAGAATTTTTTGGAAAAGACAGACACAGAAGGAAAAGAAAATGAGCACGATATTGGTTGTGGAAGATAATGAGCTGAATCGTCGTCTTTTTGTGGATTTGTTAAACGCAAAAGGGTATGTTGTTTTAGAGGCAACCGACGGACCTTCTGCATTAAAAATGATAGAAAGTAAGCAACCGGATTTGGTGTTAATGGATATTCAATTGCCAACGATTTCTGGATTGGAGGTAACTCAGCGAATCCGAAAAATGAGCTCTATTTCTCAGCCTAAAATTATAGCTGTTTCTGCGTTTGCATTAAAGCAAGATGCAGACAAAGCCCTGAACGCAGGTTGCGATGATTACATCCCAAAACCGATCGCAATCGCATCGTTTTTTGCAACAATTGATAAAAACTTAAAAGCTTAAAAAGTATATTTCAACTTAAGCATTACACCGTGTGTAGAATATTTGGATTTATCCGACCCCTTTCCGCCGTCTTCTGTCAAGTTAAAGAAGCGATATTCTGCACCAATAACAAACGGGTTTGATAAAAAGTTGTATTCAACACCAGCCAATAATTGCCAAGCTGAAGAATTGTTGTGGTCATAGCGTCCATAACCGACACCCATTCCAACGTATGGATCGATAAAGGGAATCAAAGGAATAACCCCGGTGGCATTAACCATAACCGCATTCAATTTTTTTGTGCCCAGAGATTTTGTTTCAGGCCGTGTGTGGAAGTATTCCAACTCTGTGCGAAAATCAAACAATGGAAGTGGCATCACAAGTCCGCCGGACAAAGAATAGGCCGCAGAATCTTTATATTTTGTTTTAAAACCGTCTTCTATAACTGAGCCATGATTGACAGACAGGCCATAACCCGCACCAACATAAAATTCTGCGTGGGCAGCAGAGCAAGCAAGTAAAGCAAATAAAGCTAAAAGTGTTTTTTTCATTTTTCCTCCTTTTTATTAAATCTGATTTTAGCATAACATATTAAATAAGATTTGTCACGCAGATAATTTTTCCTTGACTTTTAAGCGTAAAAGAGCTATACTGCGGCCAGTTCAATCCTAACGAAAGGTGTATAAAATGACTTTACCTTTAATGCCCAAAGCAACAGCCGTTTGGTTGGTTGAAAATACAAGTTTGACGTTTAAACAGATTGCTGATTTTTGTGGAATGCACACATTGGAAGTTCAGGCAATTGCCGATGGCGATGTGGCGACAAACATCCGTGGCTTAGATCCGATTGCGAATGAACAATTAACAATGGAAGAAATTAAGCGTTGTGAGGCGAATCCCGAGATGGGGTTGTGCTTGTCCGAGCATCCCGAGATTGAAAAGTTGCTTAGCAAGGGATCTCGTTATGTGTCTCAATCCAAAAGATTGGATCGTCCATCCGGTATTTTGTGGCTGGTTAAAAACCATCCTGAATTGTCTGATGCCCAGATTGTTAAGTTGTTAAAAACAACGAAGCCGACAATTGTGGCGATTCGTGAAAAGACACACAAAAATTATCACAATATTCAAGCACGCAACCCGGTAACATTAGGGTTGTGTTCCGAAACAGATTTGAATGCAGCTGTGGCCGTTGCGGTTAAGACAATTAAAAAATAAAGATTAAAGGGGGAGAGAATGTCTGAAGAACAAAACGTCACGAATGATGCGGGAAAGCTGAACACATTTATTGATCGTATTGAGCGATTAGAACAAGAAAAAAGTGAATTGGCGGCAGATATTCGGGAGGTTTTTGCCGAAGCAAAAGGGGCCGGATTTGATGTCAAAGTAATGCGTCAAGTGTTGCGCCTTAGGAAGATGGATCCCGCCGATCGCGCCGAAACAGAGTTTTTAAGGGATGAATATAAAAAGCTTTTAGGAATGGCCGAATAAAATTAAAAGCCCGATTGCTCGGGCTTTTTTTATTTTCTTTTTTTATTTTTTTGTTGTTTGTGTTTACATTGTTCGCATGTACATTTAATGTGTTCTTCCTTGCAATGTTCATGTTCGGCATGCTGACAAGTTTCACAATGTTTATGATGTCGCTTGATTTTGTTTTTTAACCAGGTGCGTGTTTTTTTAAACAATAGCAATGGACATAAAAGTAACAAAACACCAGTGCAAAATGGACATGGACACATCTGACTATTCTCCTCTACTAAAGTTTCTTCCATTGGTTGAACGCGTCCAATGTTTGGTAAATTCTTTTAGCGCTTCAACAGATTCCTTTCCTGTTACAGTTAAGTGTTCGAAGGGAAATCCTTCTGTTTTTTTGTGCCCTTCATAAACAACAGATAAATCGTCTAACACACTTAGCATATGCTGACGTTGAACTTCTGTTAAATTTTCCAAATTAAACAGTAATCTGGGGTGTTTTTTTCCATCTGGAGTCATTACGTTTTGTGTGTGCCAATTGTTTAAGTTTCTCCATTCCCATTTCTCATTAGGTCTTTGAGCATGATTGAATAACACAGTCATCCGCTCTAGATTGGCGGCGCCTTGAATCCTAATCGTTCTGTCTCCAGCTTTTACATGTCCAGAATTCGCGGTGGCAATTCGGGGTTTTAGGTATTTTTCATCTATCCCAAGAGCCCGTAAACGATCAATCATTTTGTGGACATCTTCTTCGGCCATCCTATCCAGATTAATGCGTAATGCCCTTTTGCCGTTTTGTAACAAAATCTCATCCCAATCTTGTTGTACTTTGTAATATAGCGCTGTATGCTCTTCAATTTTGTTAGAAATATCCTTTGTTGGGGTTGAGAGAACTGGAAAGCTTTTTCCGGCCAATTCGGTAAAGCGATTTACATCTAAATCCATCTTATAAGCGCTGGAAAAATATGCTTCCAAATTCGCTATGCTTTTGGGATCAGAGACTTCCAAGAAATATTCCCCTTTGGGCAATCCTTCTTCGCTGTGATCCATTACCTTTAATTCGCCTTTAACACCGCGATTTTCCCATTTTTTTTGAGCGTACAATCGTTCATCTGGAGTACATCCGGTTGCAAAAAAACTTAGACGATAGCCGTAAACAGGTTTTAATTCAACTCGGTCGGAGCTCCCCGGAATTGCACGGCTTTCCATTCTAACAATAGCACTATACCAATGTGTACTCTCTTTCTCATTTTGGATGCGCATTTATTCCTCCTTTGTTGGTTGTTTTGGTTCTTCCACAACGGAAGTGGTCGTTTCGGTATCTTCTTCCGCAATTTCTGGACCATCTGTTTCTTCTTCATCACCCATGTCGGCTACACAAGTGGCAGAGACCACTTTTTCGTCTTTACCTAGACGGAATACGATCACACCCATTGTGGCGCGTCCGGCGATTCGAATATCATCCACACGTGTGCGAATTAATTGACCACCATCAGTCACCAACATTAAGTGGTCCCCAGATTTCACGGGCATAGATGCAATCACATCCGCAGCACGTTTACCTTCATCTGTTTTGATATTGGTTACACCTTGTGTGCCGCGCGATGTAATACGATATTCATAAGCGCTGGTACGTTTACCATAACCGGCAGAGGTTAACGTCAACACGAATTCTTCATCCGCAGCCATCTTCTCAATTTCCTCTGGTGTTAAGAGGGTGTTCGTTGTGGACTCTGTTTCGACCACATCATCATCATTGGCTAAACCAGCAGCACGACGACGAGCAGCGGCTTCTTTTAAGTAAGCATCGCGCTTGTCAATTTCGGCCTTAGCATGTTTCAAAACAGACATAGACATCACTTCGTCACCCTTGGCCAACTTCATGCCGCGGACACCCGTTGATGCACGAGAGGCAAACACACGCACATCTTCTACCGGGAAGCGTACACATTTACCATTTTTGGCGGACAGTAAGATATCTTGGTTGTCATCACAGATAGCGACGCCGACCAGTTTGTCACCTTCATCCAACTTCATGGCAATTTTACCATTTTGGTTGACACGCCAGAAATCTGATAATTTATTACGACGCACAGTACCCGCGGCCGTTGCAAACATGACGGTCAGTTTTTCGCATTCTTCTTCTGTTTCGGGCAGAGTCATGATTGTGGAAATTGTTTCACCCTGTTGCAATGGTAACAAATTGATGAGTGCTTTACCCAAACTTTGGGGGCTGCCCTCTGGCAAACGATAAGTCTTCATCTTGTACACAATGCCGCGTGTTGAGAAGAACAACAACGGACTGTGTGTGCAAGCAACAAACAAATTCGTCACTGTATCTTCATCACGTGTTGACATGCCAGCGCGTCCCTTGCCACCACGATGTTGTGCACGATAGGTGTTCAAGTTCACGCGTTTGATGTAGCCTGTATTTGTTGTTGTCACAACCATTTGTTCGCGTGGAATTAAATCTTCCATATCTTGTTCAAATTCAGCATCTTCAATGGTTGTGCGGCGTCCTTCTGGGAATTGCGCTTTCACGGCTTCCAATTCTTCACGAATAATAGCCAAAATCTTTTCGCGGCTGGACAGTGTTTCCAAATAGCCTTTAATTAAAGCAGCCAATTCGCCAACTTCGGCATGAATTTTGTCACGTTCCAAACCGGTCAAACGGCTGAGTTTTAATTCCAAAATTGCTTTGGCTTGGGCTTCGGACATCATGTAAATGCCGTTTTCCACTTTGCGATCTGGTTCGTCGATTAATTGAATCAAAGCTTCTACGTCTTTTGCGGCCCAACGTTCAGCCATTAATTGATCTTTTGCCACGTTTGGATCTGGTGCGGTTTTGATCATCTCTACCACTTTGTCCAAATTGGCCACAGCAATTGCCAAGCCAACCAATACATGGGCGCGATCACGTGCTTTGTTTAAATCAAATGCTGTACGTCTGCGCACAACTTCTTCGCGGAAATCCAAGAACGCAGAAATAATTTGTTTTAAGTTCATTAGCTCTGGGCGGCCGTTGTTCAAAGCTAGCATATTCATACCAAAACTTGATTGTAATGGGGTGTATTTGTACAACTGATTCAAAATCACATCAGGGAAAGCATCTTTTTTCAGCTCAATCACAACGCGCACGCCCTGGCGATCGGATTCATCACGTAAATCAGAAATGCCATCAATGACTTTATCTTTTACCAATTGCGCAATTTTCATGATCATTTCGGCTTTGTTGACCTGATATGGAATCTCAGTCACGACAATAGCTGTTTTGTCTTTCTTGATTTCTTCAATGGAACAGCGTCCACGAATAATCACGGAACCGCGACCAGTTTCATAAGCGGAACGAGCGCCACCACGGCCCAAAATTACACCACCTGTTGGAAAATCTGGCGCTGGCACATAACCAATCAGTTCGTCCACCGTAATTTCTGGATTGTCAATTGTTGCAATACAGGCAGACAGGACTTCGGCCATATTGTGAGGAGGCATATTGGTGGCCATACCAACGGCGATACCACCCGAACCGTTTACCAAAATGTTTGGGAATCTGGCCGGCAAAACAACAGGTTCTTGGCAAGATTCATCGTAGTTTGGCATAAAGTCCACTGTGTCACGATCAATGTCTTCAAGTAACCAGTGAGCGGATTGAGCCAATCTTGCTTCCGTATAACGCATAGCAGCGGCTTTATCGCCGTCCATGGAACCAAAGTTACCCTGTGGGCTAATCAAAGGAACGCGCATAGAAAAGTCTTGAGCCATACGCACCATAGCTTCGTAAATCGAGCTGTCACCATGTGGGTGATATTTACCCATAACATCACCAACGATACGGGCTGATTTTCTGAAAGGCTTGTTGTAATCATAGCCATTTTCGTACATGCTGAACAAAATTCTGCGATGTACAGGCTTCAAGCCATCACGCACATCGGGAAGGGCGCGTGCGACAATCACACTCATCGCGTAATCCAAATAGGATTTGCGCATTTCCTCTTCGATCGCCGTTTGCATAATATCGTTTACAATGGTGCCACTGGACAGGGCTGTTTCGCTTTTCATTTCTTCGGTCATTTGTACCTCACTTTGAGCATTAATTTCTTAGTGGATTCAGCCTAGCATTTTCTAAGATGAAATGCAAGAAAAAAGATGGAAAAAAGATGATTTTTTTGAAAAAAATAAACACCCCGTTTCACGGGGGTGTTTAAGTCAGTGTTTTTATTGCAATTTTACCAATCAATACAAAAACATATTGCGTCTTTCGTAAACCACGGGAGCCTCTTGTTTTTTGTGCTTTCTTTCCCAATTGGTAAACGTCTTGCCTTTTCGTTTTTTTAATATTTTAACCCTTTCGCGCAATTTCATCAAGTCAGCAGCGGCCATTTCGCGCTTAACTTGCGCTTCAAGAGCCCAGTATTCTAAATGCATAGCTCTTTCTTGCGTCGGCAAAATTTTATGTGCGTTTTCGGACTGCATCAGCTTTGCATAAAGATGGGTTCTTGTTTCCTCCAAATACGATAGCCTCCGTCGATTGGTTTCAGGATGCTCTTCCATCCAACGTCTTTTAAGCACTTTACCCACAGCACGGTTAGCAATTAGTTCACCGACACCATCCAATACCTCGGGCGGCAATTCACTGGCTAGCATCTTTTGGGATGATAAAAATGGTTCAAGCATTTCACAGCTGACACCTACTTCAGCGTATTTTTCAAGCATTCTATTTAAAGCGGCTTCGCGACGATTTTCAATAACATTCTTTTCGAGTTCCTTTTGAGTATCTAATCCATTAGCTTTGCAAAATTCAGCCAACAAAATAACGCCTTTCAACAAATCTACTTCACGCCAAAACCTTTTGACTTCACGCATCGGAAGTTTTGATTCGTCGTTGTGTTTTTCTTGACCCCAGCTCATTACGCGACGGAAAGAGTAACCCCGTTCGTTCCACTTGCGCATTTGGCGCCGAACTGCGTCCATACGTGTACGGAAACCAGACCCTAAATTATCAATATCTTGTCTGTCTAAATTTGTATTAGAAATCAGATTGTCTCTCATTGTATTTTTACGCATTTTGCTCCTTATGTTGCCAATAGGCTCCATTGTAGCATAAAAACGCTTTTTTGTCAACTGTTTTTACGATCGTCCGTAATCATCCTGATATCTGACAATATCAGATTCATCAAGTGTTTCTCCCGCTTGAACTTCAATAAATGTTAACGGATTATCTGAAGCATTTTCCATGCGGTGTTTTTGCTCTTTTTCAATGTAAACAGATTCGTTTGTATGGACTTCGCGTACCGTTTCATCCAATGTAACTTGCCCAATACCGTCAACCATTACCCAATGTTCCGAGCGAAAATGATGTGACTGTAAAGATAACTTTTTATGGGGTAAAACCTGGATGCGCTTGACAATATAATTGTCGCCAACGGCCAACACCTCCCATGTTCCCCAGGGGCGTGTGTCCGAATCACCAACTTGATATGAAATAGACATGATTAGAACGGAATTTCATCGTTAAAGGTTTCGTTGCCACCTGTTGGAGCAGAATCCCAGCCTGCATCAGGTGTTGGTTCGGATCCGTCTGCTGTCGAATCGCCGGCAGCCACGCCATCAGCGCGTCCTTCTAATACCACTAATTCTCCGCGGTAGGAACCCAAGATAATTTCTGTTGAAAATTTGTCTTGTCCGCTGGCATCTTGAAATTTGCGGGTCTGCAAAGAACCTTCGACGTATACTTTGGAACCTTTCTTCAACGTACGTTCCGCAAAATCTGCCAAATTAGGATTAAAAATAACAACGCGATGCCATTCTGTTTTTTCTTGGCGTTCACCATTTTTGTCCTTCCAAACATCAGATGTTGCCACGGATAAATGCACAATTTTTGCACCGGCCGCGGTGTGACGCACCTCTGGATCACGCCCCAAATTACCAACCAAAATCACTTTATTAATACTACCTGCCATATCGAATCCTTTCGTTAAATTTAACTTATACAACTATTGTACCTATTTCAAAAATAAAATGCAAGAATTTTATAAAAAACAATAAAAAACCTCCCCACTTTACTGACATGGAGAGATTTTTTATAATGTAGCAAGATTAACAGCAAGTTACAATTGTATAATCTCCGAGCGTGTTTCCTGATGCCAAGGAACTACAAAAACTTTTAATTGGTTCGGTGGTATTTGACACGCCAGCGGTTTAAAGTTTCAAGTTGTGGATGTTGATTCGCGGCGTATTAAGAAAGTGAAAATCACGCATTTTGAGGGGTTAAAGAAAAAGCCCAAATCTAAAAAGAAAAAATAAAAAAAACCTCTCCACTTCAAATGGAGAGGTTTTAATTGGATTAACACCTAGCACAATGTGTTAATATAAACGGTCTGACCATCAGCATTGCGATATTTATAGCCGTCAAGACTATCAGCAATGCTACTTGTACTAACGGAGTTATCCAGTGTTCCTTGAACACCACCTTCTCCTGCCTCACTATTATTACAAGCAACATCTGTGATAATGCCTGTGCGGTCTAAGGAATTTGCGTCGATGGTTTGTCCTGATTGACACATAATAGAAGCGGTTAACAACACATTAATTGCCTCATTGGCTTTGTATTTGCGCATAGCCATTGTATAGCCAGCGATACCACCAACGGATAACACACCGATAATGGCTAACACACCCAACATTTCGACCATTGAACGGCCAGATTCTGTATTTTTCATTTTAATTCCTTTCAAATGCAAGGGAGGATGTAGTCCTCCTCCCCGCCTTTGTTAACAAACTTTTTCAGACTACTTTTCCAACATACATAAACGTCCCTTTAAAGTCAACAGGTTTTTGTTGATTTTTAAAATTTCGTCATTTTTTTGTCTTATTTATTGATTATATTATATAATTTACATTTTTTATCATTTTTACACTTCCCCCTTTTACCCTGCAACAAAAACGGACATTTATGTCGGTTTTAAATCAAAAACAAAAACTTTACATTTTTTCTTGATTTTTGTAAATATCCTTTATATTATAAAATTGTTGAGGAGTTGTAAAGGAGTAAAAATGCGTATTTTGAAAAAATTATTCTTGTTCCTCATTATCCTTTCTGTTATTGCTGTTGCAGCTGTTGTTTATGTTCGTCAAGTCGTTGAACCAAGACGTTGTCTTTCTGGCGAAGTGGACGTTCATCATCCAGATTATGTTAGGTGTGGTCCAATTGTCGAACAAGACTTATTGGCTAAAGCACAAAATGGCGACATGGAAGCCGCCTATAAATTGGCCTTGCTGTATGATGTGGGAGATCGTGTTCCTGAAAACAGAGAACGCGCCATTTATTGGCTTCAAAAAGCAGAACAAGCTAACTTGGCCGATGCACAATATGTAATGGCCGTTTGGGCTGAACGCAAATATTTTGGTGCTTCAAGCCAGGATTTGGTCCTTCCTATGTATGAAGCTGCGGCCAGACAGGGCCACTTAAATGCCATGAAAAGCTTGGCTAATATTTATCGAGATATCGACCCAGATAAACATGCTTATTGGATGAAAAGGATTAGACGGCACAAATGACTTTCCATCGTGATGATTATATTGCGCCGCATTATCGACTACCAAAGACTGAGTTAACCTTTACACTCAATCCCACAAAGACTCTTGTGGAGGCTACACTTCACTTTGAAGATTATCAAACGGACAAGCCTCTTATCCTGGATGGAATCGACTTAACTTTAAAAGAGGTCTTATTGGATGAAAAGCCTTGTGAATATAAACAAGGAAAAGGGACCTTGACGCTGGCCCCTAAAAAGAAAAATTTTAGCCTTAAAACAATCGTTGAAATCAATCCAAAAGATAATACTTGTTTGGCGGGACTTTATATGTCCAACGGTTTGTTTACAACACAAAATGAACCTCAAGGTTTTCGTCGCATCACCTATTACCCAGATCATCCCGATGTTTTAAGCACTTATACCGTCACGATTAAGGCCAATCAAAAAACGTATCCTGTTCGCTTGTCCAATGGGAATGTAGTTAAAGAAAATTCTACTTCCATTATCTATCATGATCCTTACCCCAAACCATGTTATCTGTTCGCTTTGGTTGCGGGAAAGTTGGATGTCCTGACTGACACCTATACCACAAAATCCGGCAAAAAAGTTGACTTATATCTTTACTGCGAGCCCGGAAAAAAAGAGCGTTTAACCTTTGCCATGGAATCACTAAAAAGAGCAATGAAATGGGATGAGGACACTTTTGGTTTAGAATATGATCTTAATCGTTTTTCCATTGTTGCCGTATCTCATTTTAATGCCGGCGCCATGGAAAATAAGTCGTTGAATATCTTCAATGATTCTTTATTGTTGGCCAGCCCTATGACCGCAACAGATTGGACCTATGCTGCCATTGAAACAACCGTTGGGCATGAATATTTTCACAATTACAGCGGCGATCGCGTCACTTTGCGCGACTGGTTTCATCTATCCTTAAAAGAAGGCTTTACTGTTTTCCGTCACACTGAATTTGGCGCTGACGTTCGCACAAAAGAAATGGGCCGCATCGAAGATGTAGACTTGTTACGTGCTTCTCAATTCGTTGAAGATGACGGACCTTTAGCGCATCCTGTTTTATTAGATGAAGCCGAGTCTGTGGATAATTTTTACACGGACACCATCTATGAAAAGGGAGCGGAGGTTATTCGTATGATGCGCGAAGTAGTGGGGCGCAAAAATTTTATGAAAGGATGTGCTCTCTATTTCAAACGTCATGATGGACAAGCGGTTACAATTCAAGATTTTGTGCGTGCCATTGAAGATGCAAGCGGTGTGGATTTAACACAATTTTGTCAATGGTATCATATTCCTGGACGACCGAAAGTTTTGGTTCAAACGCATTACGGCGATCATGTGTTCACAATTCACGCGGAGCAATCCCACAAACGCACCAACGATCCTTTTGTTATTCCTTTGGCCTTCGGTCTTGTTGGGCCCGACGGAAAAGATATATTAACCGATACGTTGATTTTGGACAAACCACGACAAGATTGGTCCTTTGATGTTGCTCAAGAACCCGTTTTATCCATCAATCGTCATTTTTCTGCACTTGTAGATTTAGAAATTAAGTACACACAAAACGAAAAATTGCACTTGATTAAATATGATTCCGATTTGTTCAATCGTCATCGCGTTGGACATCAATACTTGCTGGATACGCTGGTTGATATGGTGCAATATGACAAAGATATCCCCACCGAGTTATTAGATATTGTTGAGGCTTATTTAAATGACTCAAAGCATCCCGCTTTTGTGGCGGCGGCGCTGCAATTACCAACACTGTCGGAAATTACAAATACCCTGACAACTGTTGACCTGGAAAAGGTAATGCATAAACGTGCTGCCGTCCGCAAAGCCATTGCCACAACTTATCACGATAAATTGGCTCGAATTTATGAAAGTAATATCGTGCACGAACCTTATGCGCCTGTACCAGAACAAGCGAACAAACGCGCATTAAAAAATGTCGCACTGTCTTATTTGGCTCTGACCAATGATGACGATCGGGCTTGGACACAATATAAACACGCAGATAATTTTACCGATTTAATTGAAGCCCTGGTCACGCTGGTGCATAACAATTTACCCCACAAAACAGACGCTTTGGCGGATTTTTTCATTAAATATGAAAAAGATGATTTGGCATTAAATCGTTGGTTTTCTGTTCAAGCAAGCACGCCCAAAACAGAAACCATTGATGTGGTAAAAAAACTTTTGAAACATCCAAAATTTGACCTGTTAAATCCAAATCGGGTTCGAGCTGTTTTGGGAGTATTCTGTATGAATATGCCGGCTTTTCATCAAGAAGATGGATATCATCTGTTAGCTGATTATGTGGCCAAATTGGATAAAGTCAATCCACATATGGCCGCTCGTTTGGTACAAGCGTTTAGCATTTATAAAAAGATGGATGCGTTCCGCCGCGCTCACGCTGAACAGGTGTTAAAGGATTTGTTGGCGCAAAAGTTATCCGCACAAACAACCGAGCTTGTCCAAAAAATCATCGCCTAAATTTTAATTGCTATTTTAAAGCCCCGATTCCTCGGGGCTTGTTTTACTATGGAATCGTGTATTCCAATGTACCCTCTCTGGTATTGTTTTCAATATATGCATCGATATCCCCTTCCTCCAGCCGCACACAATCTGCGCTTCCACTGTAACAATCCAATTGTTCTTCAGCGTCTGTGCAATCGTTATCAACCAAACACTTACTAATACTTGCGTTAGTGGTCATCCCATCCAATACATACCCCATATTCATTGATAAATCAAAAACAAACCAGAAATCAGAATTTGCCTGCATTTCAGATAGTGATATATGTAATTTTTCCGCCTCATTGTGTGCTTTGTTGTTAAATATTTCATATTCCTCTGACAATATTTCTTCTTTATCTTTATATCTTTCAAAAGCACCGGTTGATCCTTCACTACCATCAAATCCTGCATACAGATAAGTACAGAGATAAGTGATCATTCCTTCCGAGGAGTACCTGGCCGAACCCATCATAGCATTTTGCACATACTGATTTTTTGCATACCACTCATTTTCCTTGCTATTAAACCATTCAGTTTCTAATTCTGCCGCTAAAGTTGTTGGATCATTCCAATCCAACCCTGCATATTCTACAGTTGCAAATTTCTTTTCCTCACTCATACCATTTAATATCTTACTGCACTTGTCAGAGCTCGTATCTAATACTCCATCACTATAACAGCGATTAAAGAAATCTCTCAACTTAGTACAAGAGTCTATTCGATGTGATTTTATTTCCGACAACATATCTGCCAGAGCACCACGAAGTCCTATACGATTTGAGGTCCCCGCTTGGTTTAAAGCATCAACAGCATGTCCATCCTCATGTAAAATCGTTCCTCGTGTCTCTAAAAAACGATTAATATTCTTTTCTTCTGGTGCAAATAGCATAGAATTTACATGAATAGTACGTTTTTTATCTTTATTTGAATGAAATCCAGCTATACCAACTCTTTTTGAAAATAGCGGTTGTGTGCGATACTCAAATAAGACCTTTAACCCACTCGCACCAGATGGATATGGCAAATCTTTCATCACTTTTTCTACTTGTTCTTCAGATAAAGTACCCCTAGCATCATCATAAATTGTAATTTCTGCCTCACCAATGGTAAATGTTTGTGGCTTTATACAGCGAAAATCAGATGTACAACTTTTCTTCCACTCACCAGAAGCAAGATTTTGGTTGCAATCATCATCCGACAAACAACCACACGCACATACTTGATCTACGCCAACTGGATGGAAACTATCATATTTGCTTGTTGGAGAACACGTGTGATTCGGGCAACATAACTTTAGTGGCGTCGCGGGACCATCACTCACATAATCTTGCGCCGCAGGAACCAAATCTGATGTGTTGCAGCAAGTTCCATAGTTATCTACATTATCTGTATTCTGTGGACAACACACATTACCGCCATAAGCGATTGCCTCAGTATAATATACATACCCTCTGGCAGTTGGCTTATCTTGAGGACAACATCTGGCTTTTTTCACATTGTTAGCATCATCATACGAAGATACCACATCCCCTTCAGCACAACAAAAACTCGTATCCGTAGCAACATCATAACTTGCCTCTTCACCCTCTGCACAACACCTACTCAAACTACTTCCATTTTTCTCAAAACCACTAGCATGGTATCCGGGATCACAGCATCTTATTCGAGGCATACCATCCACAGCATCTACAAACTCCGAAGGTTCTGCGTCCGCTGCACAACATATATGACGAACTCCATCCGATGTTTTGCCGTAAACCTCATCATCGTTACAGTCGTATCTACAGCAGACCTTACCTGCGTCAGCACAGTAGTTAACTGGATAAGCCTTCTTACCATTCCGTATACACACGGTTCCCGTTCCATAAAAATCCCAAGTTAATGTTTCTTCATGTTCTGTATCGGTACAACACCTGAGGGGCCATGACACACGATTTTCCACACCGCTCGAACAACAAATATAATCTTTTTCGCCAGCAACTTCTCTTTGCGTCCATGTATTGCCTGCGTTTTCACAACATTGTTGACGCATACTATCTATTGCTGGATATAATTCCTCAAATGCGGTCAACATACCACTATTCACAATATCATCCGCACAACAGGCTTCGTCCGCCGTTCCACTTTGCGCTTGATAAGCACAACATATTGCGCTGATCGAATTGGAAGTTAAATTCGTGCTGCCATTACAACAATATGGCACACCTGTGTCGGTTTTATGATATGTACCTCCTTTATCTGCACAACACCCTTTTATTGTATAATTCCATCCACTTTCCCGCGTGCCACAACACACCGTATGGCTGCCTGTTTCATCCGTATATCCGGCTACATAGTCTTCATGACAGCACATTCTATGTTCACCCGGTTTTCGTCCAAAATCAACATATGGGGCTGCACATTCGCAAGCGTCTGTCTCGGGAACAGCATTTCCATTTTCATCATAGGCAAACCCTTTACCCGCACAGCACACATACTCTGGCTCGCTGTTTTCATCCCACTTAAACTCTAGAGGAGGATTGTCATCAAAACAATTACAGTGTTCATAATCAATGGTATAATCAACAAGATAGCCCGGTGAGCCACAACATTTCCCTTTATTTATGTGACCACCTGCCGCCGAACAACAACCTTCATCCAACTCACCAGACATTGCATGGCCAGTTAGGTTGCCATTGTCACCCCTTTGACAGCATTTTCCTGTCGTTTCAGAATATGTACCACTTGGACAACACAAGGATGAGTCGACTTCTTCTCTCATTACGCGCGTTTGCCCGGGCAAAGAACCCACACCTAGTACAACATCTTTGCCAGATTCGCTACAACAGGCAAATTCTGTACCGGCTTCATTTGTGGTATAGGTGCCATCAACACAACCACCACATCCTTTTGGATTTTGACTGGCAAAGTGCCAATGCGCATCTCCACCATAACGAGCGTTATATTTTGCACCTTGGCAACATCCATTTACACCATTTTGGGCGAGTGTACTACCTTCGGGACAACCGTCGCCACAATATGGTTGACAATAACCACTGCCAGTACCTTCCGGACGCTGTCCATTGGCATCCAAAGACGAACAATATCCTGCCCACAATGAGGCGTTCTTGCAACATACACCGTTTTCATAAGGAACACCCTCTGGACAATCGCAAATATCCGGATCATAACCATCGTACCTGCTTGTACCTTTGTTATATGCAAAATTATTATTGCAGCAATATTTCTTACCATCTTTTTCCGTCGGCTCTACATCTTCAGGACACATACATTTCTTCTTTTTGCTATCCCATGTCATCGGCGAGTCGCATTCTGGCTTACATGCGCCATCAACATTCTTTTCGCCTTC
>JAFPYS010000016.1 GCA_017412085.1 Alphaproteobacteria bacterium | reverse complement strand
TGTCCGCGTGTTAAAAGCTGGTTTCCGTTTCGGAGACTGTGCGCCAATGGCCATTGTTGAATTGGTTGATCGTGATGTGAATGCCAAAGGTCAAGATTCTGGTAAAATCGTGGAAGTGGAAGCCGATGCCGAAAAGACAGAAGCAAAAAAGTCCGCTGCACCAAAAGCCGAGAATGTGACAAAAGTACATAAAGAAAAGGCCCAAAAGGTGACCAGCAAGACGACAGCCAAAACACAGGTTGTGCGCCGTGCCAACATGGGTGGTGGTTCGTAAGAGTTTCGGTCATTTAAGAGATCAAATCCCCGATGAAATGTCGGGGATTTTTTTGTTTTTTAAGGAAATTTAAAAAAAATCTTGCAATGGGAATTAAAAAAAGATAGAATTAGACCTATATTGTAAAGATAGAGGGGATTAAATGTTCAAAAAAGCTCTGTTATTGTCTATCACATTGTGTTTTGCTTCGGCCGAGGCAAGAACACTTAATGAGGTGTTGGATTATACCTATGAAAACAGCTGGAGTATTAATGCGGAACGTGCGGGGCAGCGGGCAACCGATGAAAATGTGGCCATTGCGAAGTCGGGATTTCGTCCACAAATTGCGGGCACCGGATCCATCGGACGCAGCTATAACAAAAACAAATACGATTATACGCCCGTGAAGACAGAGATGTATAAAAATCCGAATGAAGTTGCAGTTCAAATGAAGCAACCGATTTTTTCGGGGTTGTCGACTGTGCAAGCTGTTAATGCTGCGAGAAGTCAAGTTCGTGCGGGACGTCAAGGATTGATTAGTGCAGAGCAAAATGTATTATTAGATGCAGTTGCATCTTATATGGACGTAGTGCGTGATAAGGCGGTGTTGGATTTGCGTGAAAACAATGAAAAAGTCTTAAAAGAGCATTTGAAATCTTATCGTAAACGTTTTAAGGTCGGTGATTTGACGCGAACAGATGTGGCTCAATCGGAAGCTAGATCGGAAGGAGCAACGGCTGCACGTATTGCGGCAGAGGGAAATTTAAAGGTATCCCAAGCAAATTTCTTTAGCATTGTAGGATTGGATCCAGAAGGATTGGAAGATGTGGTGGATTTTAAACACGAATTGCCAGCCAGTTTGGATGAAGCAGTTGAATATGCAATGGAACATAATCCACAAATTAAAGCGGCGAAATATGCAAAGGATGCAGCAGGTTACGATGTAAAATCTAAAAAGGGAGAGTTGTTGCCACAGGTTGATATGACAGCTGCGGCAGGACGGCAGCATGAACAATTGACGGTGGATCGCGGGGATTATTGGCAAGTAAAGGCAAATTTGACAGTGCCAATTTATTCGGCCGGTGCTGATTATGCGGCTATTCGTCAGGCACGTCAAAATGAAAACAAGGCAAAGATTATATGGGATAAGACCGTTCAGGATGTGCGTGCAGGTGTGATTAGCGCTTGGGAATATTACACGGCCAGCCAAGCTCAATTATCGTCTATTGAATCCCAAATTAAGGCGTCAAAGATGGCCTTGGATGGTGTGATTCGTGAGGCAAAAGTGGGATCTAGAACTGTTTTGGATGTGTTGGATGCAGAACAAGAGCATTTAAACAATCAAGTGAATTTGGTAAAAACACATCGTGATGCAATTGTGTCTGGGTATGCTTTGTTGGCTGCCATTGGGCGTTTAAATCCCACAGATTTGGGATTGTCTGTACAACGTTATGATGCCAAAGAGTACTATGACGATGTGAAAAACAAATGGTTGGGCTATAATATTTAAGGGGGGACAATCGATGGCAAATGAACCAGAAGAAATGTCTATGAATGAAGTGCTGTCATCAATTAGACAGATGTTGTCTGATGGGGGGGAGGCCGAGACAGCGGCTTTGGATGCGGAAGAGGATGTTTTTGTATTAACGCCAGCCATGCGTGTTTCCGAAGAAAGTGCAACAAATATTCAAGAAAAAATGAAAGCAGCTTTGACAAAATTAGCCGAGCAAAAGGGTAAAAAGTCTGCAGAAGATTATCAAGCGCTTGTAAAAGCAGAGTTGCAGCCAATTTTAAAAGATTGGTTGAAAGAGCAAATGCCAGCTTTGATAGAACAAGCTCTCAATAATGAGATTAATAAGTTGTTCGGGTAAACAACCCGGCTTATTTTGGGGATTTAATGGTGGATAATACTGCATCAGATATGTTGGCTGGTCGTTTTCAAGGGGATCCATTTTCCTTCTTGGGACAACATCAGATGGAGAAAGGTTGGGTTATTCGGACAATTCAACCGGGCGCAATGGGTGTTTCTGTGTTCACACCAGATGGTACGCCATTGGGTGAAATGATGCACACACTGACGGATGGTTTTTTTACACTGGAATTACCAGATGCGACGGAATATACACCTTATCAATTAAAAATCAAATGGTCGGAAGATAACGTTCAAACGACCCAAGATCCATACAGTTTTTTGCCGGTTTTAGGTGAAACGGACTTATATCTATATAATGAAGGTAATCATTTAGAAATATACAAAAAGCTGGGAGCACATTTAATAAATCATCAGGGTGTTAATGGGGTTTGCTTTGCGGTTTGGGCTCCGAACGCAACACGTGTAAGCGTTGTTGGTAGCTTTAATGGTTGGGATGGTCGGCGCCACATGATGCGGCCACGTGGTTCAAGTGGTATTTGGGAGCTTTTTATTCCGAATCTTCATGAGTGGGATATTTATAAATACGAACTGACGGATAAATCGGGGCGATTGTTGCCATTGAAAGCGGACCCGTTTGCTTTTGTTCAAGAGGTGCGGCCAAAAGCGGGAAGTCTGGTATATGACATTAACAGCTATAGTTGGCATGATGAGGACTGGTTAAAGGAACGCAAAGAAAAAAATGATCGCGCAGCCCCAATTTCTATTTATGAAGTGCATTTGGGGTCGTGGAAGCGTAAAGAGGGTCGTTGGATGACGTATATCGAGATGGCGGAAGAATTGCCAAAATACGTCAAGGAAATGGGTTTTACGCATGTAGAATTATTACCAGTTGCGGAATATCCTTTTGATGGAAGCTGGGGGTACCAGGAAACAGGTCTTTATGCGCCGACAAGTCGCTATGGAACTCCGGGTGATTTTCGATATTTAATTGATTGTTTGCATCAGGCGGGCATAGGTGTCATTATGGATTGGGTGCCGGCGCATTTCCCCAAAGATGCTTTTGGATTGGCAAATTTTGATGGCACAGCGTTATATGAACATGCGGATCCGCGTTTGGGAGAACACAAGGATTGGGGCACAAAAATCTATAACTATGGACGCAATGAAGTGGCTAATTTTTTGCTGGCAAATGCGTTGTTTTGGATTCGCGAATATCATATCGATGGCTTGCGCGTGGATGCGGTGGCAAGCATGCTGTATTTGGACTATTCGCGCAAGGAAGGTGAATGGATTCCTAATAAGTATGGTGGCAGAGAGAACTTGGAAGCCATTCAATTTTTGCGCCGGTTGAATGAGTTGGTGTTTGCCGAAAACACTGGTGTAACAACATTTGCAGAAGAATCAACCGCATGGCCAATGGTATCGCGCCCAACATATCTTGGCGGTCTTGGTTTTGGTTATAAATGGAATATGGGATGGATGCATGATACATTGAATTATATGAAAGAGGATCCCGTTAACCGCAAGTATCATCATAATGAGCTGACATTTGGATTTTTGTATGCGTTTACGGAAAATTTTGTGTTACCGCTTTCCCATGATGAGGTAGTGTATGGCAAGGGAACTATTTTAAATCGGATGCCCGGGGATGAATGGCAACGTTTCGCTAATTTAAGAGCTTATTACAGTTATATGTTTATGCATCCTGGTAAAAAGTTATTGTTTATGGGGGATGAGTTGGGGGCAACATCCGAATGGAATTACCAATCTGAGCTGCAATGGGATTTATTGCAATACCCGGTTCACAAAGGAGTTCAAGATCTTGTCAAGGATTTAAATAAATTTTATAAAGAACACTCGGCTTTGTTTGGTTTGGATGAAGAAGCTTCCGGATTTGAATGGATTGATGGATCTGATGGTGAAAATTCGTGTTTGACCTTTGTGCGTAAGGATCAAGAAGGACATACTTTGATTGTGGCGTGTAATTTTACGCCTGTTCCTCGATATAATTACCGCGTTGGAACGGATGAAAAGGGCGTGTATCACGAGGTGTTTAATTCTGACTTGAAGTGTTATGGAGGAAGTGACACGAAAAACATAGGCGATATTCAAACGGAAGAACCCGGTTGGAATTTTAAAAAATATGCTTTGCGTGTTGTGTTGCCGCCATTAGCTGTTGTTTGTTTTGAAATAAAAGGAAATTAAATGCAAATTGATTTATCAGATAAAGTAACGCGTGTTTTGGTTCAAGAATATGTCAATAAAATTTGCCATTTTGATACACAGGAAGATTTGGATTGGAACGTTCATAAATTGATTCATACCTTTGATGTGGTCAAGATGGCTCAGGGGCTAATTAATCATACAAGGCCTAAGCTTTCGAAGGGTATGCAAAAACACATTTTAGATGCAGCGGTTTTACATGATATCGGACGATGCCATGAATTTAAAAATGGTGAGCATTTGAGGATGGTGGATCATGGAAAAATAGGGGCGGATTTAATTAAAAAATATTTGCCGAAAATGAAAATAGAAGCTGAGACGACTTTACGACACAATAAATTACCATCGGATAAAGATCCCAAAGATTGTCGGATGGTTTTAAATTATGTGCGCGATGCTGATATGTTGGCGAATATTAGTTATCAGATTGCGCACATAGATATTTGGTTGAAACATATTTTTCAGTATTTCCCACGCGCAAAAGGCGAAATAAAAATTGATGAGGAAGTGCTTTGTGCGGTCAAAGAACGTCGTCCCGTGAAAATTGAAAGAGCCAAAGAACGCACGTTCCTAAATATGGTGTTGGCGCAATTGTGTTGGTATTATGGCTTGAAGACAAAAGCTGCCGTTCAAATGGCGCAAAAAGAACAATTTTTTGTTCGTTTTAAAAGAATTATTTGTGAGAAAATTGTTCCTGAAATAACCCCAGTGAAAAAACAACAAGAGCAATTGGTTAAAAAAATTGAAGAAATTTTTCCAGATAAACTGTTTCAATAAGCACGGAAATTAAAAAAAAACAATATTTTTCTTTCCTTTTTCAGTTTTTTGTACTATGTTAAATACCAAGGGGGAAGGGTATTATCATCAAATGACATACAAGGTGCTTGCGGGTTTGCCTTATCCATTGGGGTCCACCGTTGATAAAAACGGTGTGAATTTTGCCTTGTTTTCTAAACATGCCACAAAAGTTGAGCTGTGTTTATTTGATCATGATGGTAACAATGAAGAACGTATTGTTTTGCCCAATTATACGGATGAAGTATTTCATGGATATGTGGAAGGATTGCGCTGGGGACAACGTTATGCGTATCGTGTGTATGGCCCCTATGATCCCGAAAAGGGAATGCGCTTTAATCCCAACAAATTGGTGTTGGATCCATATTGTAAAAAGCTGACTGCCCCCGTGGAAGCCCATAATGCCCAGCTGGGATACATTCCTTCCAGCCCCAGAGGTGATTTATCTTTTTCTCGTGAAGATAGTGTTTCTGTGATGCCTAAATGTATTGTGGTGGACGAGAATTACTTTGATTGGGGCGGTATTGAAAAACCTAAAACTCCTTGGAGTGATGAGGTTGTTTATGAAACACATATCAAGGGCTTTACGGCCTTGAATTCAGAAGTTGATAAGGCCTTGCGTGGAACTTTTGATGGCCTTTCCACAAAGAAAGTGATTCAGTATTTAAAATCATTAGGAATTACTGCTGTTGAATTATTACCAATTGCCAGTTTTAGAACGGATGGTATTCTACGTGATAAAGGGTTGACGAATTATTGGGGTTATGATCCTATTTTGTTTATGACACCTCATACACCCTATTTGGCGACAGGGGCTACTTCTGAGGTTAAATGGGCTGTGCGCACATTGCATGAAGCGGGTATTGAGGTTATTTTGGATGTGGTTTTCAATCATACGGCAGAGGGCAATCAGCTTGGTCCAACACTTTGTTATCGTGGTATAGATAATGCAGTTTATTATCGTTTAAATAAAGAAAATCCGCGATATTATGAAGATACAACGGGTTGTGGCGCAAGTTTTAATTTGGAACATCCGCGTGTTTTGCAATTAGTTATGGATTCTTTGCGTTATTGGGCGGATAGCATGCAAATTGATGGTTTCCGATTTGATTTGGCAACGACATTGGCACGCGATGATCAAAACACTTTTACGCGCAACAATGATTTCTTGTCGGTGGTTCAGCAAGATCCTGTGTTACAACGATTAAAATTGATTGCAGAGCCATGGGATTTGGGTAACGGTGGATATCAAGTTGGCACTTTCCGTCCAGGATGGGCAGAATGGAATGATCAATTCAGAGACACGATGCGTCATTTTTGGCGTGGAGATATGGGGCAGGCGCAAAATTTCACAAAGCGCTTTTTGGGATCGCCTGATTTATATGACAGAAATGGTCGAAAATCGTGGGAATCTGTTAACTTTATAACAGCACACGATGGTTTTTCCTTGGCAGATCTTGTCAGTTATAATGAAAAGCATAATGAGGCAAATCAAGAGGCCAATCGAGATGGGCGTGATGATAATGCTTCTTGGAACGGTGGCGAAGAAGGCAAAACAACCAATGAAGCCGTGTTAAGGAACAGATTCGCTCGAGCCAAGTCATTGATGGCCACTTTATTGCTTTCCATGGGCACGCCGATGATCCGTTCTGGGGATGAAGTATTGCAGTCTAATAATGGTAATAATAATTTATATGCACAAGATAATGCTTTGTCGTGGACGGATTGGGAAGATGTGACGCCAGAAGGCAAAGAAATGTTAAAATTGGTGAAAGATTTTAACCGATTTAGACATGCCAACAAAGTGACATCTCAGGATAATTTTTTGACAGCCGAGGAGTGTGTTTGGTTCCGTCCAGATGCAGAGCGCATGAAAGATAAAGATTGGGAGTACTTCGTGCGTGCTTTATCTTGTCGTATTAAAGAAGAAACAGGAAATTTGTTCTTTATTTTTAATGGATTTGATAAGGAATTAAAGTGGAAATTGCCATCACCCACTGCGGGGAAAAATTGGAAGATCGCACTAGCGACAGATAAAGCTGTTGTGCGCGCCAATGGATTAAAAGTGCCAGCTTGGTCCGTGATGGTGTTGAAAGAAGTGAAAAAAGCTTGATTTTTTGTGGGTTTTATGTTATAATATCTGCATGTTAGAAAAAGCTCAATTTACCAGAACACAAGAAGATTTTACCTGTGAAGTTTGTGGAGAACAAGTTCATGGAAATGGTTATACAAACCATTGCCCGAATTGTTTGGCCAGTAAACACGTAGATATTAATCCAGGGGATCGGGCTTCAACTTGCCATGGTATTATGGAACCAATGGGTTATGAAATGAAAAATGGCAAAGAATATGTGATTCAGAAATGCAAAAAATGCGGACATACACGTCCTAATAAAGTGGCACCAAATGATAATCGCGAAACTTTGCGCTTGGTGGCCAGTGGCATGTGGACGCGTTCCAGATTCCAAAGATAAAAATAAATCTTGACTTTATCCAAATTTTCGGGTATTAAATAAGTGCTAACTGGAAGGAGGCCCCTATGACCGTAAAACTGCCAAAAAACTATCGTCCTTCGGAAAAAGAAGAATATATGTGTGAACGCCAGCTGGAGTATTTTAAACAAAAGCTGATTGATTGGCGTCGTAACTTGTTGCGTGGTATGGCCAGAGCGTTGACGGACCTTCAAGAAAGTGATTTGCAGGAAGCTGATATCAATGATCGCGCGACAAAAGAAATCGAGCAAGCGTTGGCGATGAAAGCCCGTGATCGTGATCGTAAGTTGATTGAGAAAATTAATGCAGCTTTGGATCGTATTGAAGATGGCACCTATGGGTATTGCTTGGAAACGGGCGATCCAATCGGTGTATTGCGTTTGGAAGCGCGTCCAACTGCCACATTGTGTATTGAGGCTCAGGAACGCCACGAACGTCGTGAACGCACGCAAGCGCCGAGGGATTAATGACAACACCAATCTTGAATAAAAAATGTCCTATTTGCGGCAAACAGGCCGTTGTGGAGTATCAGCCCTTTTGTTCCAAAAAGTGCGCCGACATTGATTGGGGGCGTTGGTTAAAAGGGACGTATGTCGTGCATACCAATGAAACGCCCGAAGATGAGGCATTGAAAAAAATCCAATCTGAAGAAGAGGAAGAATAAAAAAACGGGAGCCGATTTGGTTCCCGTTTTTATTTGTTTTAAAGAAAGCTTATTCAGCGTCTTTTGCCTTTTTGGCCTTTGTTGCCTTTTTGGCAGCTGGTTTTTTAGCAGCTTTCTTTTCAGCTTTTGGTTCTTCAGCCTTTGCTTCTTCGACTTTTTCTGCCTTAGGAGCTTCTTCAGCCACAGCTTTTACAGCGGTAGCTTCTTTTTCAGCTTTTGCGGCCTTTGTTGCTTTTTGAGCAGCCTTTTGAGCTTCCGCTTCAGAACGTGCAATATTCACGCGAATTGTTTGTTGAACATCTGGGTGCAATTTTAATACCACATCAAATACACCCATCACCTTGAATGGTGTATTCAATTCAACATGGCGACGTTCCACTTTAAAGCCTTTTTCAGCAATCGCGTCACAAACATCGCGGCCGGTCACAGAACCGTATAATTGGCCCGTTTCGGCGGCTTGACGAATGATTGTCACGGACAAGCCATTTAAATCTTTTGCCAATTTTTCAGCATCAGCCTTTAATTTGGCATTCATGGCTTCATATTCAGCACGTTTGGCTTCAAAAGCTTTCATGTTATCGGCGGTCTTACGCAATGCTTTCTTTTGAGGGAATAAGTAATTGCGAGCATAACCGTTTTTAACGTTCACAACATCGCCCATTTGGCCGAGTCTGTCAATACGTTCTAATAAGATAATTTCCATAAGAGCCTCCTTATTCTTCGCTTACAAATGGCAAGAATGCCAAGAAACGAGCGCGCTTGATGGCCTTAGCCATGCTGCGTTGGTGTTTGGCACACAATCCAGAAACACGGGCTGGTGTCATTTTACCACGTTCAGCGATGTATTTTGTAATCAAACGTAAATCTTTGTAATCAATTTCTTTAACGCCGGCTTTGCAAAACGGGCAGTTATGAGATCCAAATGTTTTTTCCATCTTACACCTCAGCTTTCTCAATTTCAATATCAAACTTATCGTCTTTTTGACGTTTGGAACGCACTTCCAACATAGCAGATGGGCCTTCTTCCAAGGCATCCACTTTGATGGTTAAATGACGCAATACGTTTTCATCTAAACGCATTAAACGTTCCATTTCGATCACCGCAGGAGCTGGCGCATCAATGGCCAACATGGTGTAATAACCTTTGCGGTTCTTTTGAATTTTATAAGCTAAATCGCGCAAACCCCAATCTTCGGTTTTTGCAACAACGCCACCGTTTTCTTTGATAACAGCAGCAAACTTATCGGCCAATTCTTTCACCTTTGCGGGTGTTAAATCTTGGCGTGCGATAAATACATTTTCATAAAAGGGCATATTTTCTACCTCTCCTTATGGTTTTTCTCGTTTCGATTTATGCGAATGAGCCTTTTTGGCGCACCCACCTGAAACATAGCCCGCATCCGGAGCGAGCAAGGATTACCGGAATGGCAAGATTATACCAGATTTTAAATTAAAATGCAAGCACTTTTTTACTTGGATAAAATTTGGGCCATGTCTGACATATCCGAGCTGTATGCACATTCTTCTTTTCCTTTAAATGGCAAAGAAGTGTCAACCAGCCGTTGGGCATAGTAATTAATGTCCGCACATTGTTGAGGTGTGTATGTTAAATGGTAGGGAGGATAAGCCAGGGATGTTTCGGGAACTGGATCACAAGAATAAGTGCGCGATTTGAGTTCTTGAATAAGAGTTTTTATATCTATCTTGTTGTTTTTGGCCAACAAGAAAAAGCCCAAGTTTTCCTCAGCGGCCGGACAACCAAGTAAAATTGCACGCCAATAATATTTAAAAGCTTCTGCCGCATTTTGTTGTGCGCCATCCAAACCAAACAAAGTAAGAGTGCCCATAATGTTGTTGGGTAATGCTTGGCGTTGTTGCGTCGCTTTTTGCAATAAGGGCAACGCTTTTTGGGGATCATAGTAGGGGCTGTCTGGATCGGCATACATGACAGCCAAACGTCCAGTAATGGTTCCTTGAGTGTTTTCATCTAACATCCCAGATTGAATGGCCACATTATAATAACGCATAGCCTCTGGAATTTTCTTTTGCTCAAATAACTCATCAGCAACCATAACTAATGCTTGAGGTTGTTGAAATTCGGCAGCCTTATAAAGATATTTTTTAATATTTGGATATGTGGGGTGACGTGTATAGATTTCGTATAATGCATTTCCCCATCCATTTTCCTCGGCCAATGGTACCCAATAAGCTATGGCGGTTTGTAAGTCATTGAAACCACATTCATCATAAACTTCAGTATTACCATCTTCTTCAGCTTGTAAAACAATCGCTTGACAGGATTCCAACTCTTGTATGGATTGAGCATAAGCCGTGGACATTACACTCAAGGAAATACAACAAAGTAATATATTTAAAAATTTCATCTTACCCTCCCTTCTTCTTATTATTCTTATTCCTCATCCTCTGGTCTAGGACAAATTGAAACCTTTTTCTCTGCCGGAGGTAAGAATGTGTGTGTTTCGGGATCCCAATCGGATACCATACGGGTTACTGTTTTTTTGGTTACAGCGCAACTGCATAGACCTGTGTCCGCATTAAATGTTCGATTACTCGCACATTTTGAGCACTCAGATGCGGTTGATGGATAGGCATCGGCGGCATCACATCTAATACAATCTGTTCTAGAGGTACGGTCAGAATAAAAACGATTTGAACAAGACTCTTGGCACATGCTTTGTGAAGTAACACCTAAAACAGTGACGGTAGAGGTACAGTCAAAGACATTTCCATTGTTATCCATAAGTTGACCTAGGGGCGGTTTGTTGTGGCAAGTACTGTCGCTGGTGAGATAGACCATACCACACGCATCACATGTCGTTCGATCTGCTTTGTGCCCTTCTGTTCCACACGGGAGACATGAATGTGTATCATAGCTGTAGAAAGTAGTACCACTTGTACAAGTTAATGACGCAGAGACGCATTGACCATCCATCGCGACTTTTCCAATCTCACAACATGTACTGCCCGCCACGTTTAAGCACTCACATTTGTGGGTTTCTTCATTATAGAATCTATTAGGACAGGCGTTACATAAATCAATAAATTCTTGTAAACGAGCTTCATATCCACCTCTGAATCCGTTGCTACCAGTGAATGCATAGGTGCTGGTTGTTTTGGATTGATTGCATGACCAACATTTCGGTCCACCAGACTTGTTTGGCTCTATGTAACGCAATCCAGCACATTTTGCACAGGATTCTACGCTGATAGGTGTGCTTGCAGTTTTTTTGTTGTCACACGAAACACAGGATGCGCCTGTATCACTGGTTCTCCAATAAGTGTCTGGATTTGGACAGGAACTATAACATGTGCCATCTTGATACCAGGCATCAGCACATTGGTTACATTCTGTGTTGGACAAACCATTGCTACTGGACAGGTGGTCTGCATCTGATATAGGACATGCAGCACATGTGCCGTCTGTATCGGTTATGTAAGATCCTTCTGGGCATCTACAATGTCCCTCACCATCACAGAGGAAGCCGGATTTGCCATTAATTGTGCAACTTGTTGTTGTGCTGGCATATTCAGGAACACAGACCCCGTGGCTGGCATTCCAATTAAGGGTGCATTCATCTATATTGTGTTCGCCGATTGTACATGGATCTTCACATGCGTGTGTTTCGGTATTGCAGATCCAATTATCATTTTCTGTAGGATCGTTTGTGCTGCTGCAAAGCGTGTTATAGTTTTCGGTTGTCACAACGCCAGCTTCAGATTCGCATTGATTCAAACATTTTGCATGCTGTGTGCGGATTGCAATACAAGGATCTAAAACGCAGGTAGTGGTAGCATTTTCTTGTTTGGGCTGATAATTTGTTGCACATTGACAAGAATTAATACCATCGCTTACCCAATGAGCTGACTCATCACAGATGCAAGTTTTTGTGCCAGGATCATAAACGGTGCCTGTTTGTGTGCATTGAATACATAGGCCATCAGGATCTGGATTCCAACCATTTGCAGTGTCACAAGAACAAACATCATCGCCTACAAAGTGGTGTGTTTGATCGCAAACACATGTGTTACCGTTTAAGATTTTGCCAGTTGCATTGCAAAGGGAACAAGAGCCTGGAGTGCCATAGTAGTTGTTATTATTGTCACATTTGCATGTTCCGTTGTCCATGAACTCACCTTTGGTGGTGTCACACAAGGTGCAACCATCGCCATCCTTGTAATAGCTGGCATTACATGTGAAATTCGTTCCATCGCATTGTGCCTTTTCTGGACAGGCGGTGCAAACAGTATTTTTCATGTATCCAACACAGACGCACTGTTGTTGATCGTTACATTCCTTATTTTCGGCGCAAACATAATGTTCCGATGCCGTATAGTATTGATCTGGAACACAACTTCCCGCCGCAGCTTTTAAGGTTTTTATGCATCCTGTTGGTGTTTGGCCCAAGCAAGGATCAACGCAGGTGTCACCTTGTTTTGCCCAGTCGCCGCAAGTAAAGTTCGCCGTGCCATCACAGGTAGCTTGGGTCGGACATGTATCACACGCTCCTTGAGCATTGATAAATTTTTGTGTGTTACAAACACATGCGCTGCCATTGGATTCATAACCATTTTGACAACTGAAGGTCTCGCCGCCGGGACAAGAAGCATTAGTTGGACATTCATTACATTGTGTAGATGCGGAACCATAGTAGCCTTGTTGACACGTGCAAGCGCCAGCCGACCCTTCAAGATGCTGGCTGAAATCGCAAACGCAAAATCCTGCATCACAGATAGATCCGATTTCACAGGGTTGTGTATCCTGAGTGGTGTCTATTTCCTGATTTCCTGTTTGAGGATTACACTTCATACATACATCAGGTGTTATCCCTTGGCATAAATTCGTACAGGCGCCTGCTTTGCAAGCACCGTTTGTACAGGGCTGATCTTCTTGATTTTCATCAATAACACATGTGCCATTTGATGTATCACAAGTTAAGCATTCGCCACATGAAGGATTGCATTCAATTGGATCGGGGATTATAGGATCGTATTGGCATTGATTGCTAATACAGATTCCTGAATTGTTGCATTCTGTGTAAGAAGCTTGCCCATTGGAGGAGGTGCAGTCTGTGATACAGCCGTTTGGAGTAAATCCTTGGCAAGCATCCTGAACGCATGTGTCATTTTCTTTTTTATATCCTTCGTTGCAGGAGCAAACACCATAGGAATCTGGTGTTGCATTTGGATCATCACAAGTAAAGGTTATATCTGGTTTGTTACCTTTGCCATCGACGTGGATACCCAAGCTATCTACACCAGATTTATAGCGCTCATTGGTGCGATTTGCGCTGCGACCACCGCCGCCACCGCCGCCGCCAAAGGCAAAAGCAGAAAGTGAAAACAACAGAATAGATATGAATATAACAATCTTGTGCATGATCCAGTCCCTTCTCACAATAGTAGATAAAAATTCCGAAATGTCAAGCAAAAAAATAACATTGATTTTTGTTTTTATTTCGGCTAAAATACGCAGAAAACAGAAAGGGATACAATGCAACAAACACCAAAACAAATTCAATCTGAACAACGTTCCATGATGTGGAGCATGATACTGATTATTGCAGTGTTATTTGGTTTCCAATATTTGTCAAAACCAGCACAAGAACAAGCGGCAGATACGCAAGAGCCTGCTGAGCAAGTTTTTGTAAAGCAAGAAGAGATTGTAACAAAAAACATTCCTGATTCTGTACCTCATGTTGCAGTTGAAAACGAATCCTTGAAGGGGCGGCTTGCACTGAATGGTGGGGTTTTTGATGCCTTGGAATTGACAAAATATAAACAAACAATTGCCAAAGATAGTCCAGATGTAGAGTTGTTGTCAGACAAATATATCGCTTATTTAAAGTGGAACGGATCGACGTTGTTGCCTGAAAAGATGGCGGAATGGAAGGTGTCAGGTGAAACCGTTTCTGCGGAAACGCCCGTCACATTTACATGGAGTGGATCTGGACTTCATTTGACGCGTCAAATCAGTGTGGATGACAATTATATGTTCACCATTGTGGACACATTGACAAATACGGGAAAAGAACCCGTTTTGGTATCTTTAAGTGGTGTTGTAAGTAGAGCGGTAGATGATGTGACACAAGAAAGAACTTCCGTTCATACAGGTTTTGTGTCATTGGTGGATAATCGTTTGCGTGAAACGGCGTATGATGGGGTGGAAAAGAAAGAGATTTCTTACCAAACAAAAGGTGGTTGGACGGGAATAACCGATAAATATTGGCAAACAATTTTTATTCCGGATCAAGATCAGACAGTTGAATATACTAATCAGCAACAGGATGGTTGGTATGTTGCTTCGTTCCAAACAAGGCAACAAAAAGTGATGCCTGGAGCCACGGTAACTAAGACAACTCATTTGTTTGCTGGTGCAAAAGATTTGAATTTGATAAATGCTTACCAAAAGACGTTGGATATTCCAAAATTCGATTTAACAATAGATTTTGGTTGGTTTTATTTCTTAACAAAGCCGTTTTTGTATTTCTTGCAATGGTTATATGCCTTGGTGGGGAACATGGGTATTGCAATTCTGGTGTTCGCAACGTTGTTGCGTTTGGCACTGTTACCGATTGCGACAAAATCTTATATTTCAATGGCAAAAATGAAGAAAATTCAGCCACAATTAAAGGAATTGCAGGCACGCTATAAAGATGATCGTATGCGTTTGCAACAAGAAATGGTGGCGTTGTATAAGCGTGAAAAAGTAAATCCTGCCGGTGGGTGTTTGCCGATGTTGATTCAGATTCCAGTATTTTTTGCCTTGTATAAAGTGTTGTCGGTATCGCTTCAAATGCGTCAGGCTCCTTTCTTTGGTTGGATCAAGGACTTATCTGCGCCAGATCCAAGCTCTGTGTTTACTTTGTTTGGGCTTGTTCCTTGGCCGATCCCAAGCTTTTTGAATCTGGGGTTGATGCCTGTTTTAATGGGATTGACAATGTATATTCAACAACGCATGGCACCTCAGCCGGCGGGGGCGGATAAGGCTCAAATGAATATGTTCAAGTATATGCCAATCATCTTTACATTTATGATGGGGCAATTCGCGGTTGGTTTGATTATTTATTGGACGTGGAGTAATATCTTGTCCATCGCACAACAAAAATATATTATGAAAAAGGTGGGATAAATGGCCTTTGAAGAGCGGGGAAAGCAATTGTTTGCTGATGGCGTTCAATTTGAACGCGGGGCCCGTTGTGAGACAGATTTGCCTAAGCTGCGCTTGCCGGAAATTGCTTTTGCTGGACGTTCTAATGTGGGTAAATCGTCTTTAATAAATGCTCTAACGGGACAGGTTATTGCCCGCGCTAGTAACACCCCGGGGCGGACACAAGAGTTAAATTTTTTTAAAGTAGGAACACGGTTTTTCTTGGTGGATTTGCCGGGTTATGGATTTGCCAGCGCACCGCGTGCAACCGTACAAGCGTGGACCCAGTTGATTCATGCTTATTTGCGTGGTCGCCAACAATTAAAGCGCGTTTTTTTGTTGATTGATGCACGGCATGGCCTAAAGAAAGTAGATAAAGATATTATGGTTATGTTGGATCGCGCTGCAGTGACGTATCAAATCATTTTAACAAAAGCCGACAAGGTAAAAGAATCTGAATTAAATCAGGTGTTAGCCAACACAATGGATGAAGGGAAAAAGCATGTGGCATGTTATCCAGAAATGTTGGTGACAAGCAGCGAAAATGGATTGAATATAGCTGCTCTGCGTGGTGAGATTTATAAGATTGTGGAGGAATTATAAATGTATCAAAATGGTGATACGATTTATGCTCTGGCAAGTGGTCTTGGAACCGCGGGCGTGGCTGTTATTCGTGTTTCTGGCCCAAAAGCAAAAGAGACATTAAAACGTTTAACAACACTCAAGAAAGTGGAAGCGGGTAAGGTTTATTTTTCTGCTTTAAAAGAGGGTAAAAAAGTTTTGGATCGCGCTGTTGTTTTGTACTTCAAGGCCCCGCACAGTTTTACGGGCGAAGATACGGTGGAGTATCAAGTTCATGGTGGACGAGGTGTCATTGCTTCGGTTATGCAAGCCCTTTCCAAAATTGATGGATTGCGTCCGGCGGAACGAGGCGAGTATTCGCGTCGCGCTGTTATCAATGGTAAAATGGATTTAACAGAAGCCGAAGGTTTGTTGGACCTTGTTCATGCGGAAACGGAAGAACAACGCAAGCAAGCTCTGGCGCAAATGGATGGTAATTTAAGTGCGCTTTACGAAGGATGGCGCAAAAAGTTGGTGCATCATTTGGCCTATGCAGAGGCCTTTATTGATTTTCCAGAGGAAGAAATTCCCCCTGAAAAAGAGCGTGAAATTGATGGTGATATTCAAAAACTGATCAAAGAAATTGATAAGCATTTGGATGATGATCGGCGCGGGGAACGTTTGCGCGATGGCTATCAAATTGCAATCTTGGGCGCACCTAATGTAGGGAAATCTTCGTTGATCAATGCGCTGACAAAACGAGAGGTGGCGATTGTATCTCAAACGGCGGGAACAACGCGTGATATTGTGGAAGCACATTTGGATGTGGCTGGTTTTCCAGTGATTTTGGCCGACACAGCGGGGCTGCGTGATTCCAAAGAAGAGATTGAGGCGGAAGGAATTCGTCGTGCGGTGAAAAAGGCGGAAAATGCAGATTTAATTTTGTTTGTTCAGGATGCAAAGAAATATCCTAAAACAGAAAAACTGCCAAAATCTTTACTTAAAAAACGTGTGTTAACTATTTGGAATAAAACGGATTTATGTAAAGTAAAAGAAAATAAAACAGACTTTTTTATTTCTGCCAAAACGGGAAAAGGTGTGGCAAAACTTTGGGATGAAATTAGGGTGATTTTGATGGATTCTTTTGCTGGGGGTGCCGCGATTACACGGGAACGTTATCGTGTAGCTTTAAAACAATGTGTGGAACATTTACGTGCGGCCTTGCAAGTGCCAGAACTGGAACTCAAAACGGAAGATTTGCGCTTGGCAGCTCGTGCGCTTGGTCGTATCACAGGTCGTATAGAGGTAGACGAATTATTAGACGTTATCTTTAAGGATTTTTGTATAGGAAAATAAAATGAAGAAACAATATGATGTCGTTGTTGTTGGGGGTGGACATGCGGGCTGTGAAGCCTGCACGGCGGCGGCACGTATGGGCGCAAAGACATTGCTTGTGACACACCATATTAAAACAATTGGCGATATGTCTTGTAATCCTGCTATTGGTGGATTAGGGAAGGGAACTTTGGTGCGCGAAATTGACGCTTTGGATGGCGTGATGGGACGTGTGATAGATAAAGCGGGCATTCAGTTTCGCATGTTGAACGCCAGTAAAGGACCAGCTGTGCAAGGTCCCAGAGCTCAGGCCGATAAGACAGAATATATGCGCATTATGCAGGATGAATTGAAACATTATCCAAATCTTGATTTGTTGGAAGGAAGTGCGGAAGACTTGATTATTGAGGATGGTAAAGTTTTGGGCGTTGTGGTGGATGGTAAAGAGGTTCGCGCGAAATCAACGGTGCTGACAACTGGCACTTTCTTAAATGGTGTCATGCATGTGGGTAAAGAAAAGACAAAGGGAGGGCGTTTCGGTGAGCCTGCTTGCTATGGTATTACTCCGGCGCTGAAAAAATTAGGTCTAACTTTGGGCCGGTTAAAAACGGGAACGCCGGCACGGTTGGATCGTGATACGATAGATTGGTCCGTATGTGAACGCCAAGATGGAGATAATCCGCCGCGGCCTTTTTCCTTTATGACAAAGGACTTGCCGCAAGAACAGGTGCCTTGTTATATCACACATACAACCCTAAAAACACACAAAATCATTTTGGATAATTTAGATCGCGCGCCGTTGTTTGATGGACAAATTACATCGACGGGGCCACGTTATTGTCCCAGTATTGAAACAAAACTAGTACGTTTTAAGGGGCGTGATAGTCATCATATTTTCTTGGAACCCGAAACACGGGATGGCAAAAGCATTTATCCCAACGGGATTTCTTCCAGTGTGCCGAAAGATGTGCAGGACGCTTTTATTCATTCAATTCCCGGCTTGGAAAAAGTTAAGATCTTGCGTTATGCATACGCGATTGAATATGATTATGTGGATCCACGGGAAGTGAAATTAACGTTGGAAACAAAGAAGGTGCCGGGCTTATTTTTGGCCGGTCAAATCAACGGCACGACAGGTTATGAAGAAGCCGCGGGGCAGGGATTGTTGGCAGGTGTCAATGCGGCACTGAAAGCATTGGGGCGCAAGGAAGAATTTACGATGGATCGTGCGGACAGTTATCTGGGCGTGATGATTGATGATATCACGACCTTGGGGGTGGATGAGCCATATCGTTTGTTCACGTCGCGCGCGGAATATCGTTTAACGATGCGCGCAGATAATGCCGATTTGCGTTTGACACCAGCGGGAATCAAAATCGGTTGCGTGGGCGCAGAACGCGCGAAAATGTTTAAGGCTAAACAAAAGAAACTAAATGAAGCACGCGCGTTAGTTCTTTCTTTATCTAAAACACCAAAGGAATTAAAAAAGTTGGGGTTTGTCGTCAATGTGGATGGTCGTAAACGCACGCCGTTTGATTTTCTTTCCTATCCAAATGTGGGTTGGCAAGAGGTCATGGAAGTGTTCCCAGAGCTTAAAAAAATCGAACCGGAAATTGCCGAACAGTTGGAAATTGAGGGGCGGTATCAGGGGTATTTGGCGCGACAAGCACAAGACATTGCCGATTTTAAAAAAGACGAAGCACTGAAGATTCCAGATACGCTGGATTATCATAAAGTTGGAGGGCTTTCCAATGAAATTGTGGAACGTTTGGATCGTGAACGTCCAGCCACTATTGGTGCGATGAGCCGTATGCGCGGCATTACGCCGGCCTCTGTGACTGCGGTTATTGGACACTTAAAAAAGAAATGATTTTTTTGTGTTGACATACGCTGGTAATTTTGAGACAATTGCGACAGAAGGAGCAAATGAACATGGCAAAAGGAATAGATAAAAACATAAATAATCCAGCAATGCAGGAAGAGTATGCGCATGACAAAAAGCTAATGATGCGTTACGCCACAATGAAAGCCAAGAAAAACAGAGAAGCACCGCTAACTGAGGAAGTTATAGACGATATTTTTAAGACGATTATAGCAATTGGTGCCGCGATTGAAACGGGCGGCCTGGCATTGATAGTTGCGATGCAGCAATTAGTCCATATGGCCATGAAATATGGACCAATTGTGTGGGATATGTATAACAATTACCGGGAAAGACAACGGCGTAAGGAAAAGCAAAAAGGTGGCAAGACTGCTTTGCCAACCGAAAAAGGCTTGAAGAAAATTTTAAAAGAGCATGAAAATTCTAAGATGTCTGGTGCGTTAAAGCAAAATAATCAAGGAAGAATTGCCGGTTAAAGGCTGTTTAAAATTTTTGATTTTATTGTTTTTTTGTGATATAATGGGATCATGTTGTTGAAAGGTGGTGCCCATGACGAAGTTGAAACACACACGAATCTTAACAAGCTTGGCCATTTTATCAACCCTGATGCCGATGAAAGCAAAGGGATATGACGAGTTGGGCTTTGGTTGCTTTGCGGAACCGGAATTTTTGAATTGGCATATGTGTCAGGCGTTTCCTCGAGGTGATTTTGAAGAAGTGAACCCAGGTGTATGGGCGCCATTGTGTGAAAATATTCGGACAAATTTACCAGCGGAAGTCAGTCTTCCTTTGTATGGGTATCATTTTACAACAAATCAGTTGAATACGTTTATTTCGGCATTAAAGGAAAATCACACCATTCGTGACTTAGATATGCGATGGACGGGCTTAATGCCGGACGATATCAGCCGGCTGCTGGATGCGTTGAAAAATAATGATTTAAGAAGCCTTGATTTATCGGACAACACGATGTCAGCAAAAAATATCAAAGAAATTGGGGTGTTTTTAACTGAACATCAAGGGATGAAAGAGTTGGTGATGGGCCGACATTATTGGCATCCGTTAAAGCTGGAGCAGGTGCCTCAAATTGTTTCACGCGATGAAATTAAACCGCTTACAGATGTCTTGCGCAAGCATAAAGAGTTAAAGACATTGGTGTTGCGCGGATGGAATATGACAACGGATGCAATGAAGGAATTATTTAATGCTTTGCGCGAAAATAAAAGCATTGAATATTTGGACTTGCAAGAAGTCTTTGAAAAAGATAGCAAACGTGTGGCTTTGTTCGCGGATTATTTGGCAAGCAATCCTCATGTGAAAAAGGTTATGATTTGGAATAGTAAATTAGGACCGGGTTCTGGTACAAAAATTGCTAAAGCGTTGGAGAAGAATACGAATTTAAGAGAGTTATGGGCTGGTGGCAATAATTTCAGCAAAGAAGATTTTTATACCATTGCTAAAATGTTACCTAAAAATAAGACATTGAGAGTTCTGTATTGTGATGGAGAGAGGGACGAGGCAACGGGCACCGCATTGGCAAACGCAATGCTCAATAATTCAAGCATTACAACCGCGGGCTTTATTGATTATCAAAAGATGAATGAAAACGATATTAAAACAATAAAACAGGCGGCCACGTTTAATTCAAAACATGAAGGACAAGATATCACATTGAAACAATGGCGTGAAACCCATAAGCCGGATCCTCGTAACGTACAAGATTGGGAAAGGTGGGTCCGATGAGAAAATTAAAAACATATCCCCTTTTAACGGGTTTAGCAGTTTTATCAACCCTGATGCCGATAAAGGCCAAAGGACAAGATTTATATTGGAAATGGGAAGATAAATTGCCACCCATGGAAGAAGGGCTTTCCGCGGGGGAAAAGGAAGGGGAAGAACTGGAATGTGGTAGTGATTTCCTGGGCGATTTCCGTGAAGACCCTCGCTACAGCGATTTTGAAATGAGACGTATGAGTGGGTTTGCCTATGATGGCAGTTTTGCTTCCGGAATTATGGATTGTTATTGGGGCGGTGGAATAAAAGATCAGGATTTTGATAAGCTGAATCCCGGCAAATGGAAAACATTGTGTGACAATTTGCGCAATAATTCACCCGCCGTGCGTAGGTTACCTCTTAATGGATATAATTTTTCAACAAATCAAATAGATGAATTACTTGACGCTTTACACGAAAATCGCAGTGTGGAGTATTTGGATTTGAAATACACCTCTTTGCGGCCAGTAGATATGGGCCGTTTATTGTTTGCCGTTAAAAATAATCCAAACTTAAAAGGGCTTGATTTGTCGGGCAATTTAATGTTGGGGTATAATGTGAAACAAATGGCTGCCTTTTTGCGGGAAAACAAAACGTTGGAATCATTGTTTTTGGGAAATCCTTATGCTTATCCGCCCAAGCCACTTATGGCCGAACAAAAGTTTGTTGATCGGGAATTTATTAAACCTTTGGCTGATGCGTTGCGTGTAAATAACACTTTGAAGTCTTTAAGTTTGCAGGGGTGGATGATGACATCGGATGCTGCCGAGGAATTATTTGATGCCTTAAAGAAAAACAAAAGCATTGAAATTTTAGATCTGCAAGAAGCCTTTTCAGACAAAGATGAAACTGCCCCTTTGGTGGTGAATTTCTTGGCATCTGATCCGCCGTTAAAAGAATTAAGTCTTTTTGAGTGTGGCTTCCCAGAGGGAACAGGGGCCAAGATTGCCAAGGCATTGGAACGAAATACACATTTAGAAGTTCTGTATGCAAATGGTAATAATTTTAAATCCGAAGATTATCGGGCCGTTGCCAATATGATTGGTAAAAATGGGACATTACGTGCATTGTACAGCGAAGGCCGAATGGATAAAGATGTGGTCGCTTTGTTTATTGGTAATATGACACAAAATTTCAGTTTTGGTAGCGAAGATTTTTTCTGTGATAGCAATCTGAATTATGATGAAAGAAATGCTCTTGCAGATGAATTACATTTTAATCGTCAATATTGGATTGCATTAAAGGATCCTCATGCAACTAGTATGGGATATGTTAACAGAAATACCTGTTCGCCAGCAAAAAAATTTGTTTTTGATCATTTTGGGGCGATTAAAACGTATTTGACATCTCATTCTGGTAAAACAACAAGAGATTATTTGCGTCAGGCAAATCAAACAAAAGCGATGCAACAATCCGAAAGAGTTTGGACTGCTTGTCCTTAAATTTTCTTGATGACTTTTTTCATCAGGGTGGAGAAGGGATATTTTGAAAAATCTTTTGGTTTCGCCCAGATGCCGTTTTTGATATCAAATGGCGGTTTTGCATGAACAATTTGCAATGTCAATTTAAAGTGCGTAAAGACGTGGGTGATGGTTGGGTGTTTGTCCTTTAATAAAGGGGCTTCACACCATGGAAATTCCCACAGGCCATGCAGCAATCCTTTTTCTGTGCGTTGGCGAATTAAGTATTCTCCTTTGGCATTTTGCCACAAATAAACCTGTCCCGTCATATTTTTCTTTTCCAGTTTTTTAATTTTGGGAATGGATTCTTGAATTTTCTTGTTATAAGCCATGCAGGATTTTTGCCATGGGCAAAGCATGCATTTGGGGTTAGTTGGTGCACAAACGGTGGCGCCCAGATCCATAATGGCGCTGGCGTAATCAGCTCCGTGTTTTCGGCTTGTTAATTTGGTCGCAATGGGATAGATATCATTGGCGGTAATTTCTTTTGTTATAGCATAAAGCCGAGCAATGACGCGCATCACGTTGCCGTCTACAACAGTCTCGGGCTGATTGAAGGCAAAACAACAAATGCTGGACGCGGAATAGGGGCCAATACCAGGTAATTTTAATAATTCTTCACGATTATTTGGGATTTTCCCATCATATTTTTCGACCAAAACTTTGGCACATTCGTGAATTTTGCGGGCTCGCGTGTAATATCCCATCCCTTGCCACGTAAGAAGAACATCTTGTAAGTCGGCTTTTGATAAATCCTGGACCGTTGGGAAGCGCTTCATCCATTTGTCAAAATAAGTAAGTACGGTTGCAACTGTTGTTTGTTGCAACATAATTTCGCTGATCCATACAGCATAGGCATCAGGATGCGCGCCACCTTTTGTTCGCCATGGCAGTTCACGTCCATTTTTTTGATACCATTTTAACAGATCATTTGTCAGATTCAGAGTCATCTTTGGTGGGTTCTTCCACAGCTTCAATGGATTCTTCTTCAGTTGCTTCCTGAGGGGGCTTTATATCTGGAACAGGATCTTCGTCTTGTTGAGCCACTTCCGCTTCTGCAGCAGCTTTTTTGATCATCTCTTGTTCCGGGTTTTGTGCTATTTCTGGTACAACTTCCTTGTTGCCAGCTTTCGCATAAACACGCAGCTTGCGTCCCGTGCTATCCACATTCAAGAAGACTTCTTGTCCCGGATGGATGCGGTCTTGCATAATCAATAAAGAAAGTGGATTTTCCACTTGTTCTTGAATTAAGCGTTTTAAGGCGCGCACACCAAATCGGCTTGTAAAGACTTCATCGACAAACCATTTCTTGGCGCTGTCATGGACAACAACATCATAACCAACATTCTTGGCGCGTTTAAGTAATTTGTTAAGATGAATATCCACGATTTTTAACAGATCTTCTTCCGTTAATTGGTGGAAGGAAACAATGTCATCAAAACGGTTTAAAAACTCTGGTCTAAAGTAATCGGTTAATTTTTCTACACGTTGATAGCTGGGCAGGTTTGCGCCGACGTTAGACGTACAAATAATAATTGTATTTCTGAAGTCTACAGTTGTGCCCTTGCTGTCGGTTAACCGACCTTCATCCAATAACTGCAACATCAGGTTTAAAATATCCAAATGCGCTTTTTCAATTTCGTCAAACAGGACAACCTGGAAAGGTTTTAAGCGTACAGATTCTGTCAAAAGACCACCAGCCTCAAAGCCTGGAGATCCCGGAGGAGGACCAATCATTCGTGCAACAGAGGTGCGTTCCATATATTCGGACATATCCAAACGCATCAGGGCTGTTTCGTCATTAAACATAAATTCTGCCAGAGATTTTGCAAGCTCCGTTTTACCAACACCGGTGGTACCGATGAACAGGAATGAACCAATCGGACGGTTGGGGTCTTGCATGCCAGAACGAGACCGGCGGATGGCGTCTGCCACCACTTTCACGGCATTATCTTGTCCAACGACTCGCAGGCGTAAAATGTCTTCCGCGTGTGCCATGCGTTCTTTATCTTCGGCGTCCACTTTATCCACGGGAATACCTGTCCAATCGGAAATCGTGCGGTTGCAAAATTCAGGTATTAGAGTGTTCTCTTCCTCGGCTACCTCGCCGCGCGCAATATCCATCATCAAAAGGCTGGCAGAATCATCCAATAAATCCAAAGCTTTTTCTGGAAAGTAACGTTGTTTAATATAACGAGCTGTCAGTTGACAGGCAGCTTTTACTGTTTCTGCTGGAATCTTAATATCATAATGTTGTTCGTATTTGCCTTTTCTGGCCTGAACAATCTCAATGCTTTCTTCAAGAGTTGGTTCTTCCAACAAAAGTGGTTGCAAACATCCCATGACGGCGGTGTCTTTTTCAACCGTTGTGACATAGGTTTGTGTATCCGTTTCCAAAATACAATTAATCTCTCCAGAAACCAGGGCAAGTTTTAAAAATTTAGCAGGCTCTTTGTTTTCTGGGGAGATGTCCATATAGACCAAAAAGCTCATGTCTTTTAGGTATAACAGCTGTTTGCCATTTGTTTCAACGATACTTTGAATAACCTGCTTGACCAAATTGGCATAATCGGCGTCGGAGGCCGCATCTAACATCAAAGCGCCAACGTCAAAACCAACAACTTCGCGCGTCTGCATATATTCGGGAGCATCTTCGGATGCCATGAATTGAATCAATCCCTCAATAAGCGCGGATTTTCCAATGCCGGCAGGTCCGATAACAATTGGATTATTCTTATCGTCGCGCAGCAAAGCGTGGATTAAACGCTCTAATTCTTTCTCACGACCAATCAGTGGAGGAAACTTTCCTTGCTTGGCAAGTTCTGTGTAATTGATTAAGTATTTCGTTGCTTCAAAAGCCATATCGTTGTCTCCTAGAAAGAAAAGTGATTGCGCATAGGTCGATCTTTTTCAACATCTTCCGCTTCAAAATAATCTTCATTGGATAGCTTGACGTCTTCAATGATAATGTATCCATCATAATTGGATCCGTGCATGAAAACTTTCATATAGGCTTTGTTGGGATCGCCCCAAATGTATTGATTGGCATCGTCCGGATAACCATATTTGTCAAAAATCGCAGCCCAAAATTCTTTTTGACGCAGTTCTTTTCTGGCTTTGTTGATGCGTGTGAAATTCAAAGAATTGTCACCCTTATTAATATAGATAATCTTGTACAACTGATTTTCAGTTGCATTAGAGGTAAAATAAAGGTAATAAACTTCATTTTTCCGAGTTAAGGTTGCTTCTGAGATATAACGTGTTTTTTCATGGCAGGCGTAATCTTTAATACACTGAGTAATTTGATCAGGGATTACTAAACCTTTTTGACGACATTTGTAGGCATAGTCTGTGGAATAAAACAGGGGAATGCTTTCTTGGGTGATTGTGACGCGAAATCCATTTTCTCGTGCTTGTCTAAGAACATCATAAGCGGGAGATGATAAATTAAAACCGCCAATGTCAAATAAAGAAACATTATGTAACGGTCCAGAAAAAGCCGGGGCAGTATTGGGTTGAGCCGCAACGGGGGCTGGCGTCGTTCCAGATAAATCAATGTGTGTAGATGGCAAGGTCGGAAGCGGTTGTGAAGGCGGTGTTGGCGCGGTTACTTGATCTTGGGAATTATCCAAATCAATACGAATATCCGGTGCGGGCGGTGGTGTTAAGCGTAAACTATCCAACGGCGCGGCGGCGCGTCCCAAAATTGGAGCATCGTCAAATAATGAAATATCAAGGTCCTGAGCCTGAACAGCTGCTCCAGAACACAGTAAAAACAATAAAGTTAATTTTTTTATCATACTAAACCTTAATTTTTTTCTTGACGTTTATCCATATTCATTATACATTAGCCCCTAGTAAGATTATTTTTAACCAAAAACTTTTAGAAAATCAAGCGAAAAATGGGAAAAAAGAAGTTTGTATTGTTTTTTTGTTTGTTTGTGCTGCTTTCCGGCTGTGCAACACGTCCGACAGATCCAGAGGAATTGAAGATTTATGAAGAAATTAATGACCCCTTGGAACCAATGAACCGGGGGATACATGCTTTCAATCAGGTGGCAGATAAGGCTATTTTGAAGCCAGTAGCTAAAGGATATAGAGCGGCTGTGCCGGCATTTTATAGAGGATGGGTGAATAATTTCTTTGATAACTTGTCTCAGCCGGTTCATTTACTTAATGCTTTGTTGCAGGGGCAATTTAAAGACGCAGGAGCTACGTTAGGGCGATTTGTGACAAATACCACATTTGGTTTCTTTGGTTTGTTTGATGTCGCCTCTGAAATGGGTATTCGTAATCCAGGAAACGATTTTGGACAAACGTTGGCCAAGTGGGGATGGGATGGCGATGGTGGTCCTTTCTTGATGTTGCCTATATTGGGCCCATCCAGCATTCGAGATGGTATTGGAACGGGTGTAGATGCCGTGGCACATCCATTGGGCTGGGCTTTGTGGAATGAGCAAGAATTGCATTATGGGTTGGTTGGCCTGGACGGTGTGTCGACCCGTGAAAGAGCTATGGATTTATTGGATGATTTGGAAAAAACTTCCACGGATTATTATGCGACGTTGCGGACAATGTCGCGGCAAAATAGGCGCAAAAAGATCAATGAAGTTTTGAATAAACAAGAACCAGATGAAAAACCTGACTATGAGGCAGATTTTTCGGATATAGAATGGGAGGATTAGTATGAAAAAACTCGTTTTATTTTTAGCTATGTTGTTGACAGCCATGACAGTAAAGGCGGAAGATCCCGCAATTAATTTTGTGGATGGATTGACGGATAAAATCTTGGCCGAGGTTGTTACGGCGCAAAAAACCCAAGATGAGAAAGAGAGATTATTTCATGACGCATTTACTGAAGCCGTAGATCTGAAGGGTGTTGGTCAATTTGTTTTGGGTACTGCTTGGAAGAAATCTTCCGAGGAAGAAAGGAATGGCTTTTTAAATGCCTTTACTGATTTAACCGTAAAAACATGGGCGGATCGTTTTAATATGTATACGGGACAACAGATTGTTTTTCAGGGAACACGTAATGCCGAACGTGGCCAAATTTATGTAGACAGCGTGATTCAGGATAAACAACCGGTGGAAGTGATTTGGCGCCTGCGTCCTTCAAAAGAATCTTATAAGATTGTGGATATCGTTGTGGAGGGAGTCAGTATGGCGTCCACATACCGTAATGATTACAGGGCTTTCTTGCAACAAAATGGAAACAGTGTACAAGCTTTAACAGACGAATTGGCACGCAAAAGTCGAGAATTTAAGAGTGAAAACAAAAATAATTGACAAAAAAACATTTTGGGTGTATAATAGGTTCTGTTAGAAAAACCATTAGCGTAGGAGGAGCAAATGAGTAAATTAGGTAGATGGTGGGGTAGACGAAGCAAAGTACAAAAAAGACTTATTGCTTTGAATGGTGTGCTGTTAGGTTTAGTGGCGCTCTATGCGGCAGTTAGCATTATGGCTGCCCAGACCCGTTCAAATGAAACACAGGCGCCAGAGGAAGGACGTGATCCGGGTCCGGATGTGGCGGCTTTGATTGCGCAATTACAGGCTCAACAAGAAATGTTGGAAACCCAACAAGCACAAATACAAGAATTGAAGCAAGCACGACCGGCACAAAAGCCGTCGGGACGTTCAGCGAGTTCGGTAAGATCTGAGAGAGCTCAACCATCTCAGCCAGCACCGGGAGAACGGGGTTATTTCAATGTAGATGATCCAAATGGCTCAGTTGAGGCCGCGTTGGGTTGGCATGGTAAAAGAGGGGTAAATCCTCCCCCATTGGATGCTGCAAAAACTGTGGCTGCCGCCTTGCCGGATGTTAGAGCAGGGGTAAATCCACCTGCATTAAGTCCTTCTGCAATGGTTACTGCTTTAGGAGACGATTTTTGGGCCAAGCCAACGGAATTGACTGAAGCTGCATCACGTGCAACTGGTTCAAGAGTTACGGCTCAACCTAAAACAGAAACGCCATCAACGGCTGGAGTTGTTGTGGTAAGAGGTTCCGCTCCACGGGAAAGTGGCAGACGGGCACAAGCAGCTCCTGGAACGCCAGGGTATTTTAATGCGCGTGATCCTAATGGATCTGTTGAGGCTGCATTAGGAGGTAACCCAGCGAACACATTGCCAGGTTATATTCAAAGCCATTGTGTTGTTGTTGAGGACACACGGGGTCCTTTGCGTTGGTTAGCAGATGGAGTTATTAAAGGGGTATTGGATCCAACCGCAGATGTCGCTGGTGCTCTTGCGGGTACAGCAAGAAATGTGGGGCTTGCAAGACGGAATGTTCGTAATGTGTCAGCTGCCGACATACATGGAAAGGCAGATGTCACAGATGCAAGAGTGCGCGAGACGAATGCCTCAGCGGCTTTAGAACGTGCAAAGCAGCGATTAGAGGAAGCAAGACAGGGTAATAAGTAATACGCAAAATGAAGAAAAAGGTTGTACAGGGATTTGCGGTTTTGGGAACGTTAATGAGCACGGGCTGTGTGGCGACACCGGTTCGCCCAGCGCCCAAACCTGTGGTGTATGAACAACCGTCGGCGGTGGTTGTCCTTCAAGAAGCGCCGGCAGTTGTTGAAACGGTTGTCGTGCGGCCGGCTCCGGTCGTGGCTGTTGTGCCGCCACCTCCACCACCAAGGCCACATCCTGCATGGCATTATCCGCCAATGCATCCAGGGATACCGCATCCTTTAAAACCAATGCCACCGTTACCGCCACCACATAGAGAGCCGCATCGTGCGCCGGTTCATCGTGGACGGTGAAAAAGTAACAAAATTATCTTGACTTTTATGGAGGGATTGCGGTATAATCCCTCCAGTTTTATTTTATCGGAAGGAGTCAAAAATGCCTGCAACCTCTATGGATCAATTGGTTAATTTGTGCAAACGCCGTGGTTTTGCTTTTCAAAGCGCGGATATTTATGGTGGTTTGCAAGGTGTTTATGATTACGGTCCTTTGGGCGTGGAATTAAAAAACAATATCAAAGCGGCTTGGTGGCGTGCTATGGTATATGAGCGTGATGATGTGGAAGGTTTGGATACCAGCATTTTAACCATGCGCAAGGTGTTACAATACAGCGGTCATGAATCCACCTTTTCGGATCCTTTGCAAGATTGTAAGAAATGTAAAGCACGTTTTCGGGCAGATCATGTAAAAGATGGCAAATGTCCAGAATGTGGTTCCACAGATTTAACGGAAGTGCGTTCTTTTAACACAATGTTTAAGACGAATTTTGGCCCGGTGGATGATGGCTCTGTGTTTGTTTATTTGCGTCCTGAAACATGTCAATCCATCTTTACGCAATTCAAAAATGTGATTGATTCCACGGCGCGCAAAGTGCCGTTTGGTATTGCTCAGATTGGTAAATCTTTTAGAAACGAAATTACTGCACGTAACTTTATGTTCCGCATGCGCGAATTTGAACAAATGGAGCTTGAGTTCTTTGTGAAGCCGGGCACCGATTTGGATTGGATGGAAAAGTGGAAAGATTATTGCTTAAAATGGTGGGAAGCGCAAGGACTGGATTTAAGCAAAATGAATGTGCATGATATTGCTAAAGAGGACTTGGCGCATTATTCCAAAAAAACATACGATTTGGAATATCAGTTCCCGCATGGATTGGATGAATTGATGGGGATTGCCGATCGTCAAGACTATGACCTGGGTAATCACAGCCGTCATCAAGAAGAGTTGAATTTGGTGGCTCATGTGCATAAAAATCCAGATTCTACGGCAAAATTAGCTGTGTATGATGAGGAAGAAAAGAAGTGGTTTGTGCCGTTTGTGATTGAGCCATCCATTGGTGTGGATCGGGCATTCTTGGCCGTGATGACTGAGGCTTATACAGAAGAACAATTACCCAATGGCGAAACGCGTACTGTGTTGAAGTTGAAAAAGCACTTGGCTCCGGTAAAGGTGGCTGTGATTCCTTTAAAACGCAATAATGAACAAATCGTGGCGTTGGCGCACCAAATTAAAGCTGATTTATTAAAAACGGGAATCGGTCGTGTGATGTTGGAAGATTCCGGTAATATTGGTAAGGCCTATCGTCGTCATGATGAAATTGGGACGCCGCTTTGCATTACGGTGGATTTTGAATCCATTGAACAACAACCTGCCACAGTGACATTGCGTAATCGCGATACAATGGCGCAGGAACGTGTGGCCGTGGCTGATTTGCCAAAATACTTAAGAGAATTCTTTGGCGCATAAAAAAAGGCTTGATTTTTAAGTGAGAGTTTGCTATAATACAGGCAATTGGTTCAACAAGACAAACAATTTGAAAGGGGTGAATTCCTTTGGTAACAATCGTTGTGCGTGATAACAATGTGGAACAAGCTATCCGTGTTTTGAAAAAGAAAATGCAACGGGACGGCAGTTTCCGTGAAATGAAGTTGCGTCGTTATTACGAAAAGCCATCTGAAAAGAAGGCGCGTAAGAAGACCGAGTGCGTTCGTCGCGCCCGTAAAGCACAAAGAAAGCGTTTCTGGGCAGAAGGTTTTTAATTCGCCTTAACTCTTTGAACTCTCACGCAGTTGCGTGGGAGTTTTTTTTATCGTTTTTTGACAAATAAAAAATGATTGACAAAAAATAAAAGTTGTGATATAATAATCCCGTTGAATAAACAAAGGAGTGTATTATGACAACAAATAGAAAATCTAACGTGGCTTTAACGCTGTCTATTATCAACTCAGTTGTGCTTGCATATATGCTGAGTGGAACACCAAAGAATAATGATCGTCCTGCTTCTGAAAATGATGGAGCAAAGGACAACGCGGGTTTCATTGTTGACGCTTTGATCAAGGCCACCCAAGAGCAACCAGAATACGGTGCTGTTAAAAATGTTGAAAAAGAAGAAATTGCCGCATTAACTGGTAATGACAAAAATTATGATGATCAGATACATATTGTATTTGGTCCTAACCCCGAAGATGGCATGTTTGTAGCTGGAACTGGTGTGGACAGCCGTATTGGAGGCGATTGCTTATATACAAGCATTAAGAGGGGAAAAGACACATTAGTGCTTGGGTCGTGTTTACCCGAAAATTCTGCTAAGGGATATGCTTATTCGATATGGGCAGATGGAATTGATTTCTTTTACCATTTTAATGACAAAGGCACTTTAACGTGCGTGCAATCTTACAATAAGGTGACTGGCGAATGTGTATTAAAATGGCCTCACGCGGCACTCTTTGTGCAAGGAAAAGATGATGCTAAGCAGAGAATGATCCCCGCAAAAGAAGCCGATGCGTACTTTAACCGTGTTTTCGATCCTAATCGTACTGAATTTTCAGATGTTATGATAGCTTTGAATAATGTTTTGAAAAAGGAAAGTGAACGTCCAGTGCCACAAGCGAGTATGACTTCTTTGGGTCGTGACTAAAAGCAAAAAGCGAGAAATATTCAATTCGCTTAATTTAAGCTTTGAAAACTCCTTGATGTTAGTCAGGGAGTTTTTTGTTGACAGGTAAGAAAATTGTGATATAATAACCTTATCAACAATAAACAAGGAGCGCAAAATGGCAAAACTTTCTAAGAAGATCGGAGAACAACTATCAAAGGAACATAGAGAGATAGAAAAGAAAATAGATCTTTTGGGTACACAACTTACCACAGAGATCAAAAAGGCCAGAAGGATGGGCTTTTTAAATGGGGCTTTGGCAATGACGGTGATTGGCCTTATTTTGCGTTTGTCTTCCATGATGGATGATGCTCAGCAAAATAATACACGAGGAGCGGCTGATAAGGTGGGTCAGAAGCTAGAGATTAAAGCAGGTGATATTGGTGATTCTATTGGTCCTCAGATTGTTGGTGCCGCGGATGATTTGATGGATGAGGTTCATGCAGTTACTAGAACGGCAGAGGATCGTTATAGCCCTCGTGATGATGTCATGAATTCAGGATTTAAAACAGATGGTTTTGTTGGCCCTGAGAATGTGGGCATTTCTGCCGCTGATAATGTGAAACAAGAAGAAGTAAAAGCTTTAACTGGTGCTCCAAAGATGGATTTGACTTTGAATGGTCGTAAACTGACTGTAGAGGGAACACAACTTTTACCATTTCAAACCGGAAATTATACTGGATACCAGTTAAAACGTGGCGAGGATAGTTTATATCATGTTGAAAATGGTAATGAAACAGTGTATTTAATTACAGAGGAGGGTAAAGGTGTCATGTGGCAATTCGTCGATGGGAAATTGGCTAGAAAGCGTGCTGAGATGACGCCCGATGGTTCTACTGTTATTGTGGATGAAACAGGTGTCGTTGTGATGTCTCCAGAAGGAGTGGGCCAACATTTGCCTGAAGAACAAGCCCAGGAGTATCTGAAAGCTACTAAACCTTTTGACTGTAAGTCCTTCCCTGAGGTAAGTAAATTCTTGGAGGGGACATCGAAGACAGCGTCGAGAAGTTTTGATATTAGTGATAGACTGAGGGATAGTCGTGATTTTGATTAATCAAAGATAAAAAAAGGCAGCTAAATGGCTGCCTTTTTTGTTGTTTGTTGATGTTATCTGAACAAACGCAAACGATTGAACCATCGGCGTTGTTTCATTTTTCCTTTTTCTAACTCCAAAGTCTTTGTTGTGGCATTGGTAACATCAATTGGACCATAGTATTGAATGGCGCCCGGGAATTGATAATCATCATTGAATGCCCACTTGGAACGGTTTTCTAACAGCTTTTTAAATACGGGGCCGTCCAACTTGACCAAAGCTTTTTGAATAACTGGTTTAAATTGTCCATGACGTTTTTCCATCGTCATCATCATGGTCAGTGGCGTACCACCGGCAATCCATTTGTTGGTGGGTGCTGTCAAATTCTTGATGCAGGAAATATATCCCGTGCGGCCGCTTTGCAATAAAGCGCAAGCGTTATACCCCAAAGCGTAGCAATAATTTGCATCAAAATTGGATGGGAAAGCACAGCGTCCTTCGTATCCAAAGAAATGTGCTTGCCCCGAGAATTTGCCATGATATTTGTCTTCGGCACGCAGTTTTTCCAATTTTGCCTTGATCATACTAATCAGCAATTGTTCAGTCTCAATCTTGGATACCTGAATATTGCCGTGTGGATCGCGATCGAGCAACAATTGTGCCTTAATCAAAGCTGGTAAAGAATCAAACACCTTTGCGCTGTCGGGCGCTGTTTGATTGAGGTGATCAATCACAGATTGGAACCTTTCGGCATCTGTTTTGGCGTTCTTATATGCCTCGGAACTTTCCACCAAACTCATGGAGTCATTGAGGTTCGTGATCAATTTTTTCATCTCGGGAATAAATTCAATCACACCTTCTGGAATTAAAGCAACACCGTAGTTTTTGCCAGCTTCGGAACGTTCAACGATTACATCTACCATACCTTGAACAAGGGCATCCAAAGACATTGCAGATGCTTCCACCTCTTCAGAAATCAAGGTAATATTTGGATGGGTTTGTAAGGCAACTTCCAATCCGACGTGTGTGGCGCTGCGCCCCATTAATTTCACAAAGTGCCAATATTTTTTTGCAGACAAAGCATCGCGTTCAATATTGCCGACTAAACCGGCGTAAGTTTTGCATGCTGTGTCAAATCCGAAAGAAGTTTCAATTTGGGCGTTTTTCAAGTCGCCATCGATTGTTTTTGGACAACCAATCACGCAAATGCCAGCATTTTTGGCCTTCAACCATTCGGCAAGCAAGGCCGCGTTTGTATTTGAATCATCTCCACCAATAATCACAATGCCAGAAATGTTCAAGTTTTGGCATACTTGCCATACCTTCATAAATTGTTCTTCTGTTTCCAATTTTGTGCGACCCGACCCAATCATATCAAAGCCACCCGTATTGCGATAGCTATTGATTAAGGCATCGTCTAATTCAATGTATTTACCCTCCACAATGCCGCTTGGACCACCCAAAAAGCCAAATAATTTATTGTTTTTGTTGATACGCTTCAAGCCGTCATAAAGGCCGGTAATAACATTATGTCCACCGGGTGCTTGGCCGCCAGAAAGAATCACACCGAAATTTTTTGCCTCCAACTTTTTGGGCTTTTTCCCCGCTTTAAAAGTAATAACATTTTGGCCATAAGTTGTGGGGAATAGGGCTTTCAACTCCTCTTGATGGGTGATGGAATCTGTTTTATCCCCTTCCACAACGGCAACACGTTTAATGCCTTTCTTTAAAGAACGTGGCAATTCGGGTTTGTACTTAATTCTAAAAGATTGAAGTGTAGAAATTTCCATCATGATGTATCCTTTCGTTTGTGAGGGGCAGCATAGCACTTTTTTAGGAAAGATACAAGTAAAAAATAGTTTCTTGACAAGATTGGGGTGGATGGGATATACTTGTTTATGACGAGGGCTTTTTAACGATGGCATTTAATTTAAAACAAGAATTTTTAAGAAAATTAATCCATTTGAGTTCGTTTTGGATGGTTGCGATGGTGTGGCTTTTGCCGCGTGTTTGGTGCATCTTAATGTTATGCACCATTACGACAATCGTTTTGATCGCAGAGTATGAGACACATAAAAATTCTTTGTGTGGTCGTATCTATCGCTTTTTGTTTTCGTCTGTGTTAAGAGAAAAAGAAAAAGATGCTGCTTTTGGTTTTTCGGGTGCGGCGTATGTTTTAATTGCGGCCTTGTTATTGGTTGTTATTATGCCTAAAGTGGTTGTTATGTTCGCGCTGAGTGTTTTGTTGCTTTGCGATACAGCGGCCGCATTGGTGGGACGAGCAATTGGGCATTATCGGATAATTGGGAAAAAAACGATCGAAGGAACTGTTGCTTTTGTTTTGTCAGGCATGATTGTTTGTATGCTATTTAATTGGGGATTTGGATTGCCCGTTTATAGAGCACTAATTGGAGTGTTTTTGGGTTGTATGGGTGATTTGTTAAATGAAAAAATACATATAGATGATAATTTGTCAATCCCATTGTTAACGGCTTTGCCTTTTTTGTTTTGAGGGGAAAAATTGAGACACTTTAAGCTTCCATTTTTAACATATAGTTTCATATACGCCCTTTGGACGGTTGGTGTTTATAATACTTATTTTTGGCGGCAAGTTTGGAGCACCGTTTCACCGTGGGTCTTTGTTGTTTTGATTCTTATGAGTATTACAGGGTTGATGATTTTTCAGTCAATTTTATTTGCGCGTAAGACGGTTAAACCATTGTCCATTTTATTACTTATTACAAATTCAATAGCAGGTTATTTTATCACAGCCTATCACCTGGTTTTAAATAAAACGATGTTGATGAATATACTGGACACAAATTTTTTTGAAGCTACGGAATGGATGGGAATTTCTTTTTGGGTATATGTAATTTTGTTTGGAATAGTGCCCAGTATTGTCGTGTGGCGTTTAAAAATAGAATTTGAACCTTTTAAATTGCATTTCAGAAAAACTTTATCTTTGTTGGCTATCATGTTGTTTTTATTAAGTATTTTTTTGCCTTACAGAACAAGCGTCAAGATATACTTAAAAACGAATTTTAATTTGAGATATCAATTTGTACCAACGGGATATGTGTCGGGCGTGGTTGGTGTAATATCAAATTATTTAAAAAAAGTAGAGGGATTGAACACAACGGCCGGCATGGAATTTCATCCTTATTGGAAGGGGAAAAAGAAAAATTTATTTGTTTTTGTTTTGGGAGAATCTGCACGGGATGCCAATTTTTCATTGAGTGGTTATCGTAGAAATACCGCAGAGCCGCTACAGGCGTTTTTGCGCGATATGATTGTTTTTAAGAAAACAGAATCTTGTGGTGTTGTCACGCGCGTTTCCGTTCCTTGTATGTTTAATGCTTTTACAAGGGAAAATTACAAAGAGCAAGCTTTGCCTTATACAACAAATGCGCTGGACATTTTGTCACAGAACGGTATAGATCTTTTGTGGCTGGATAATGAATTGGGTTGTAATAAAGTGTGTCGCAATATTCAAACAGAATATACCTGCGAAACACGGGATTGTGTTGATATGTTATTGAATGATGCATTCCGTGATAAGATGTCTGGGTTTACAAAGGATACATTTGTGGTGTTGCACCAACGTGGTTCACATGGGCCAAGATATGATTTGCGTGTTCCCGCTGAATATAAAAAATGGAAGCCGTATTGTGATCGTGCGGATTCTACAAGTTGCGCATATGAAGAATTGGTGAACACTTATGACAATACGATGTATTATACGTCCCTTGTTATTGCAGATTTAATTAAAACATTATCCAAAATGACAGACGAATATAATCCAGTTTTAATGTACATATCAGATCATGGTGAATCTTTGGGCGAGGGAGAAATCTATGGGCATGGCGGAGATTTTAAAGATGCACCAGATGTACAAAAACAAGTACCATTTTTTGTGTGGATGCCCAAATCAACACGTCAAGCGTTGGGAATGAGCAAAAGATGCATGCGAAATAAAACCAAACAACAACAGACTCAAGATGCGATTTTCCATTCTATCTTGGGATGGGCTGGGATCTCTACGGATGTGTATGATGAAAAGCTGGATATCTTTGCCGGCTGTCATCACTAATATCGCCTAAAGTTTAGCTGTTCTTTTTTACGGGAGGTTCTTATATTCTGCCGAGGAGGGGAATATGAGAAAATTTTTATTATTAGGCATATGTTTGGTTGAATTACCTGCTTTTGCAGAGTTTGATTTAGCAAAAGATTATCAAGCATTTAAAAATGATTTGAATCAAAAAACAGGAATTACTTATTCACTGGATGCATCTTTTTTACCACAGCGTGGAGCCCCTAATGGCAAAGGAACAGCATGGCAAACACAGTATTATGGGACCATAGGTTGGAATGCGTTTAATTCGGATACGTTCGGAAGCGGGACATTTAATGCAGCATACACGGCTGTTCGTTATTGGGGGATGAGCGCAAATACTTTGGATAATCGTTTGGGCGTTTTTTCCAGCGTTAATGATTACCCTTCCAATGGCAATTATTTTGATGAATTAAGTTATACACACGTTTTGCCCGGTGATTTGAAAACACTGTCCGTGACGATTGGACAATTCCCAATGTATAACTTTGATGGAACGGATTATGATAGCAATCAGCAAGTGAACTTTTTGAACTATGCTCTATCACAAAATGCATCTGAGGTTTATCCAACGGCTAGCTGGGGGGGCTTTGTTACGTGGACGCCAAACACAGAATGGAGTTTCAGCGTTGGGGCACAAAATGCGAATAACGTTAGTGGCGAAACAATCAGTTGGAATAAATTTAAAAAGGGGAAGTGGACCTCTTTTGCTTCGGCAATGTGGTCGCCAACATTCAACGGTCTTGCGGGTGAATATAGTGCAATGGTTTATTATCAGCCAGATGTGAGTGCTCAGCCGGAATCAAGCCGTGGATGGAGCCTTAATGCACAACAATTTATTGGTAAAAAGGTGGCTTTGTTTGCGCGTGCTAATGGGGTGAATAAATCGGAAAACAGCATTAAACAATCTTATGTGTTTGGAAGCATTGTAAATAATCCTATGGATCGGAATAGCTTGGATCAAGCCGGTGTGGCGGTGGCTGTGAATAAATTGAATAAATCAGCAAATGGACCAGGCACGCGTTCTTGGGAGACGGTATTGGAAACATATATGGCCTTTGGAATTTCATCGTTTGCAACTTTAACACCTGATGTGCAATTTTATATTAATCCAGGCGCAACGAGAGATCACAAAACGGCAACCGTTGTAAGTTTAAGGGCAACACTTATGTTTTAAGGTTGTAGAGCGTTTGCGCGCGCCAATAACCGTCGCTGTGTAAGACGATAACGCTTCAATGCGCCGTTAAATGTAAGACGGGGATTACTTTGAAGTTGCTTGGCAATTGAATCCAAAATAAGACCGGTGCTGTCATACACAAAGGGTTGGACAAGAAAGCGTTGCAAATGTGGTGCAACGTCATCAATAACAAGCCCTGTAAAGGCATGTCCCCAGTATTTGTGTTTATTTTTAACTGGGAAATGGTTTGTATTTACGCCTACTTTTTGCAAAGATTGCGTCATGCTTTTAGAATCCGCCATGGTAAAAATAACAACTTGAGCGCCGCGTTGTCGTGCAATCTCCATATTAGAATAAAGCCGAGCATCCAAGCGATTCCCCGATTTAATAAGGGTCCCTTGAACATCAACAAAAACACCAGTTTCTCTTATGACAGCACTCTTTTTCATGAAATTGGTTATATCACAAAATGGGAATATATGCAATAAAAAACACCCTGATTTACAGGGTGTTTTTTAACTTGTATCTTTTTAATCATCATAAACTGTAATTGTATCTACTTCATAGACATCACCAGTACCTGTTTTGGGATTATAGACAATTTCCACCCAATCATCCTCTTCGGCGATGGGTTCATATGTCCAATCTGCTGGGCCGCGCATACCCCGTTTTTTCTTATGATGTTTGTTTAAGGTCTTTTTACGATATGTTGTGCCATCACTTGTTTTAAATGACATTTGCTGCCCATCTTTTGTTTGTAAGGTAACAATATCATCTTGGATAGAAATGATTTCTCCTGTGGCTGTTTCTGCTTTTGCTTGAGCAACAGTTAAAGCCAAAGCGGCAGCAGTTGCTAAAATTATTTTGTTCATGTTTTCTCCTCCTTTTTGTTAAATAACAACTGGAATATGGCGTTAACCTGTTAAGAGGGCAAGACAGACTTTTGGGCAGCTTGTCCACGGATTTTTATAACCCCAAATGGAGCATAGGCTTATCCGGTCGGAAAGCCTTAACACTTAATTTTAAGGAGATAACATGTTATTAGGAACAAGATATCCAACTTTGGCTTTTCATACTGGGGGAGCGGGACAATCTGATGATGGAATTCCTCCACAACCATTTGAAACATTTTGCTATGACTCTGCGTTAATGCAGGCTAAGATTCAAGATTTTAACGTCATTCCTTATACGTCCGTATTGCCGCCGGAACTTTATGGAAATATCGTGCCTGTTGATCAGGTGGCTCACGCGTTTAAGCATGGTGCGGTGTTGGAAGTAATTATGGCGGGTAATGGCGCTCGATCTAGTGAACACAAGGCAATTGCTACGGGTGTAGGTATTGTTTGGGGAAAAGATAGACGTGGTAAATTCTTAGGTGGTTGGGCCGCTGAATATGTGGAATATTTTGATACGTATATTGATGATGATATTGCGCGATCCCACTGTGAAATGTGGCTTACAAAATCTATGAATCACGAATTACAAATACGTGGATGTCAACAACATAGCGAATTCCAATTTTTCCATAACTATGTGAATATTACACAAAACTTTGGATATTGTTTGACGGCACTTGGATTTTTGAATTTTGAATTTGCTCCCCCAGTGGAAGTTAGTTCGGGAAAACGTAGAAAATAAATCACTTTCCCCTCAGTTTTATATATTGAGGGGAAATTTTTAAAGGAGTCATAAAATGAAAAAACAAAAAAATAAACAAGGGGCAGTTGGTAAATTAGGAGTTTTCGGATTGGCTGGTATTGTTGTCAGTTCTATGATTGGCGGTGGAATCTTTTCGCTCCCCCAAAATATGGCGGCTTCTGCCAGCGTTGGCGGTGTATTTTTGGCATGGCTAATCACCGGTTTGGGCATATGGTTTATTGCGAATACTTTCCGTTTGTTGGCGAATTTAAGACCCGCCCTGACATCTGGTATTTACATGTACGCACGTTCTGGGTTTGGCCCATATATGGGATTTAATATTGGTTGGAGTTATTGGTTGTGCCAAATTTGTGGAAATGTTGGATACGCCGTCATTACAATGGATGCGTTAAATTATTTCTTTCCGGGCGTGTTTGCGGGGGGTAATAATTTGCCCAGTATTATAGGTGGTTCGTTTTTGATTTGGTTTTTTAATTACTTGGTTTTGCGTGGTGTACAACAAGCAACAAAAATCAATTTAATTGCAACGATTGCCAAAATTATCCCATTGATTTTGTTTTGTATTATTATGATTTTTGTGTTTAATATAGACAAATTTGATTTTGATTTTTGGGGTGAATTAAGTCGCAACAAATTAGGGGATATTGGTACACAGATTAAAAATTCTATGCTGGTTACCTTATGGGCTTTCATTGGTATTGAGGGCGCAGTTGTGCTGTCCGGACGTGCGAAAAGTCAGAATGATGTTGGTAAAGCAACAGTTTTGGGCTTTTTGGGATGTTTGGCGATCTATGTGCTGTTATCAATTTTGCCATTTGGTTTTATGACACAAGCGCGTTTGGCGGGAGTGGCTAATCCTTCTACCGCGGGTGTTTTGCGTGCAGTTGTGGGGCCATGGGGAGCCTGGTTAATGAATATAGGTCTGTTAATTGCAGTGTTAGCAAGCTGGCTCAGCTGGACAATGATTGTTGCACAAATGCCTCAATCTATGGCCCAAAATGGCACGTTCCCTGAACGTTTTGCAGAAGAAAACTCTAAAGGGGCTCCCAGCTTTTCCCTTTGGGTTACATCGGGTTTGATGCAATTGGCCATGTTATTGGTGTATTTTTCAAACAATGCATGGAATACAATGTTGTCCATTACAGGCGTCATGGTGTTGCCAGCTTATTTATTCAGCTGCTTGTATTTGTGGAAGATTTGTGAGGACGAAACGGTAAGCGGTGTTTCCCGTTGGTCCGCCAGATTAACTGGTGTTTTAGGCAGCTTGTATGCCATCTGGCTGATTTATGCCGCAGGTTTGAATTACATGCTGATGGCGGTTGTGTTTATTGCGGCGGGATTGCCAATTTATCTTTGGGCGAAAGGTCAAAATAACCGAATGAGTTTTGCAGAAAAAGTATTGGCAAGTGTTTTGGTAATCGTTGCGGTGATTGCAATTTATGCGTTTGCACGAGGGATTATCAAGGCATAATCTGTAAAGCGAAAAGGAAATCCCCGCCACAAAAGACGGGGATTTTTTATAAAAAATACTTGCAATTTTTTTAGTTTTCAGATACAATTTCATCGTTGTCGGAGGGTGGCTCAGCCTGGTAGAGCACTACGTTCGGGACGTAGGGGTCGTCGGTTCGAATCCGATCCCTCCGACCATTTGAGAACTCTTTAATTAATCCGCAACCAGATAAAGGATTGAAATGGTACCAAAAGTTTCTGTAGTCCTTCCTGTTTTTAATGCCGACGATATCTTAGGAAATTGTTTGGATTCTGTTTTATTCCAGACATTATCGGATTTTGAGGTAATCTGTGTGGATTTGGGTTCTTCTGATAATACCTTTGGTGTTCTGTCGACCTATGCGATGTTGGATAATCGTGTGAAAGTTATTTCAAAAGATAAGATTTCATTTGCTGAGGCGAGGAATGAAGGCATCAAATGTGCACAAGGGGAGTTTGTTGCCTTTTTAGAGCAGGATAATGTTTATGCAACAAATAATGTGTTAGAAACTTTGTATGAAGTGGCTAAGTTAAACGATGCAAATGTATGTATGGGAGAATGTGCTAAATTAAATTTGGCGCAAGGAAAAGTTTATCAGCCATTTAAAGAGGATTCTGGACTTATATTTAAAGCAAATATGTGGATGGATTATGAATATTGTCAATTTGATGAAGGATATCAACGGGGGATTTATAATCGATCCTTTTTGAATAAAAATCATATTTGTTTTAACCAATATGCTTTTGGAGATACTTCAAATTTTTTGGTGCATGTCATGCAGCTTGCAAAGAAATTTTATGCATTACATAAAGTGATTTGTGTGAAGGTGTGCAATCCGCAGGAAATATTCCATTGGACAAAAGAAAAGGTTGTTAGCCGTTGGAAAAGTATTATTGATAATTTAAAAATAGCCGATACGAATAATTATCATCAATTAAAAAATTCAAGTTTAATAAAACTGCAAGAGTTTTTTCCCGTTGTTATGAAGTTCTGTGAAAACGAGACTGAACGTTTGGATTTGCTTCGAATGACCGCGTTTCTATATGCTGACGTTCAAGCAAAGGTTTCAATAATTGTCCCAGTTTATAATGAAGAAAAATATCTGCGTCATTGCTTGGATAGTTTGGTTGGTCAAACATTAAAAGAAATTGAAATTATTTGCGTGGATGATGGTTCTCAGGATGCTAGTTTGGCTATATTAAAAGAGTATGCAGATAAGGACTCTAGAATTACGGTACTGACACAGATGAATCAAAAACAGGGTGTGGCACGTGAAACAGCCCTTAAAAAAGCGTCTGGGGAATATATTCAATATGTGGATGCGGACGATGCGATTTCACAGGATTGTTCGGAATATTTGTATTTGTATTCGAAGCTGTATCGATTAGATATGTTAATGTTTGAAACAGAGGATTGTGATGAGAAAACAGGGGAAAAATATAAAAGTCTATATACGAATTTTGCTTATTTAAATAAAGAGATGCCTCCGGTATTTGCGCCATCGGATGCCCGAGAGTTTTTGCCTAAAATGGCGGTGTGTGCGTGTTTGACATTTTACCGCAAAGAATTTTTAGATATAAATAGCATTCATTGGACGAATTGCGATTATGAAGATACTTTGTTCTTTACAGAGAGTGTTTTGCAGGCGGAGCGCATGGGGATTTTAAAGGAAAATCTTTACTTCAGGACGATGCATGCAGATTCCACAATTGGGTGTATAAATAGCAATTATGGTGGATATTGTGATGTTTTACATGAAACCTTTAAAGTGGTAAAAGAGTTGTCCAGCCCAAAGATGCTGTCTTATTATATTTCATGGTTTTTGACGAAAGCCTATAATGTTTTGAATATTAAGTTGTTGCCAGATGCACGGACGAAGTTTACACCTAAATTTTATAAGTTATGTGTTGAAACAATGAAAAAATACCATGTGAGATTGCCCAAAGGAATTGAGGAATTTGTAGCAAGATATACCTTAAAACATGAATCGTTTTATAAGAAGATTTCTTATTTTTGGACTTTGTGGCGTCTTAACATAATAAGGGATGTTTATGAATTTTCTTTGTTTTCATTTAAGCGCTATACAGGTGGCTTTGTTCTGAAAATTCTGGGTGTTCCTGTTTTCTTTAAAAAGCCACCAAAGTATCACAAACTTTTGTCAGATTAGGGAAAAAGAATGCAGGCAAAAATTTCCATTATTGTTCCAATGTTTAAATGTGAGCCATACTTGAAAAAGTGTTTGGATCATTTGGTTGGACAAACTTTGAAAGAAATAGAGATTATTTGTGTGGATGATGGGTCGCCGGATAAAAGTGCTGAAATTGTTCAGGAATATCAAAAAAATGATTCACGCATTCGTCTTGTGACTCAAAAAAATAAAGGTCAGGCAGTTGCTCAGAATTTAGCATTAAAACAGGTTAAAACACCATATGTTATGTTTTGTGATGCAGATGATTTTTATGATTTTGATATGTGTGAGAAGATGTTAAAGGCGTTGATAGAAAGTAAGTCGGATATTGTTTGTTGTGGGATTAAACCAATTTATCTTGAGGGGGAAAAACCAAGGAGGGGGCAGATAGAATATTATGCTATAAAATTTGATGGAAAATGCTCTGTCACGCAAAAAAATGTCATTCAGACGAATGTTTTTTCTTGGAACAAAATATTCAAAATGGATGTTATCAACAAAAATCATATTCAATTTCCAGAAGGATTAACACATACAGATACAGTTTTTTTTGTTGAATATATGACGGCAAGCCAATCCATCTATTATTTGCCAGAAAAGTTGCATAACTATGTGCGTCATTCGGATAGTGTAATGGGGGCGACGTATCGAAAGAATATGCGAGCCCTTGATTTTATTAAAGTTATGAAAGTGCTGTACGATTATTTAAGAAAGAGAAAATTGTTAAAAAAGTGGTGTGACGTGTTTTTGATGTTGTTAATGTCGTCTATTCGAAATACAAAGTTGTATTTGCCAGAAGGTCATAAAGATTTGTTTTATAGCACACTTTGGCCTTTGATGAAGAAATTTTCGGAAAAGGAGGTGGCCTTGCTGCCACCAACGATGCAAAAAAGTTGGTGTCAACTTTTGAGGCAATGTTATAATAAACGATTTTTTTTCAAAAAAAGATAAAATTTTATTGCAAGATATTTTATTGTGTGTTATAAGGAGAATATGCGAGAGAAAAATGCTTGTACAAAAATGGGTTTTCTGTGATTTTTAACGTTAAAAAGGAGAATATAAAAATGACAAATAATGAATCCGGCCGTTCAATGGTCGAAATGTTAGGCGTGTTAGCCATCATCGGCGTTCTGTCCATCGGTGGTATTGCTGGTTATACCCAAGTCATGAAGAAATATAAAGCCAATGAATTGATTAATGCCATGAATATGACGTGGATTGCCTTTGAAGAAAAAGGACGTCCCAGCGATGGTGTTACTTATACAGATGTTTATGGTGATTTTCCTAGCAGCTTGTCACCTTGTACTGAAATAGGTGCTGATTATTCAGGTGGTAGATACCGTCTATACACAGAGAGCTGTGATAGTGGAGACGGTACTTTCCATGATATGGCTATTGAGAGTTTTAATGGAAAAGTTGGCGGTGAAACCGTTGAATTATCATAATTAAACTCTCTAATAAAAAACTCCCCTTAAATGGGGAGTTTTCTTATGCCTGTTTTTTACATTAAAGCCAAGGTTTCGTTAGCGATTTCCAATTCCTCATTTGTGCGAATGACATAAATCTTGAATTTAGAATCTGCCGCAGAAATCAAGGCATATTCTCCTGGACGTTTGTTGTTTTCTTCTTCGTTCAACTTGAAGCCCAAACCCGTTAAGCCATTAACGACTTCACGACGCACAATTTCATCATTTTCACCAACGCCGGCAGTAAAGACCAACGCATCCAACTGGCCGTTTAATTGGGCAAAGTAATTACCAATAAAGCCACGAATACGGTATGTCAGCATATCAAGGGCCAATTTGGCTTTTTGATCGCCATCGGCAATTTTAGCATGTACGTCACGCATATCATTGACACCGCAAACGCCCAAAAGGCCACTTTGCTTTGTCATCATCTTATCGACTGCGTCAATATCCATGTTGGCGTTACGCATTAAAAAGCCAACTGTGGCTGGGTCAATAGATCCACAACGTGTGCCCATCATCAAGCCATCCAATGGGGTTAAACCCATGGAGGTGTCAATGCATTTGCCATCTTTAATGGCGGAAATGGAGGAGCCGCTTCCGATGTGGCAAGTAATCAAATTTGTTTGATCCAATGGCTTTCCCAATAACTCGGCTGCGCGGCGTGCCACATATTTATGGCTTGTACCATGGGCACCGTATTTACGAACAGCATACTTTTCATAAATTTCATAGGGAAGGGGATACATATAAGCCTGTGCCGGCATTGTTTGATGAAATGCTGTATCAAACACAACGACGTGTGTGGCGGCCGGAAAAATTTCTTGGGCAACCTGAATGCCAATTAAGTGTCCAGGATTGTGCAAAGGAGCCAAAGGAATCACTTTGCGTAAGTTTTCAATAACTTCTGGTGTAACAACCATTGGTTTGAAATAGGATCCGCCATGCACGATGCGATGCCCAACACCGCCGATTTCGTTGATGTCTGTAATAACGGCAGTGTCGCCTGTCATCATCATTTCCACCGCCTTTTTCATACCTTCGGCGTGTGTGGGGAAGCGTTCTTCAATCACTGTCTTCGTTGCTTGTTCTGTATCTGGGAATTTTTTATGTGTAATACGGCTGATAGATTCGCCAATTTTTTCCACTAATCCAGAACACAACACTTCTTTGGTGTCCATGTTAAATAGTTGATATTTGATTGTGGAAGATCCACAGTTAATTACTAAAATCTTTGTCATTTTTATCCTTTCTTTTGAGCAAACACCGCTGTGAAAGCGATTGTGTTAATAATATCTTTGATTGTTGCCCCGCGCGATAAATCATTCACGGGTTTGTTAAGCCCCTGTAAAATCGGACCGACGGCCAAGCAACTGTCACCAAGGGCGCGTTGAATGGCTTTATAGCAACAGTTCCCAGTATTCAATTCCGGAAATACAAATACGTTGGCTTGACCTGCCACAGGGCTATTGGGTAATTTTGTTTTAGCAACTTCGGGATCGACAGCTGCATCAAATTGAATTGGCCCTTCAAAGGCAAAATCTATATTCTTTTCTTTTGTTAAACGCACCGCTTCATTAACTAAATCAACGGACGGACCTTTGCTGGATGTGCCTGTGCTGTATGATAAAAAGGCCACTTTTGGATCAAGGTCAAACAATCGCGCCGTTTGGGCGGTTGTCACGGCAATTTCGGATAGTTGTTCAGCGGTGGGATTAGGGGTTACAGCACAATCTGCAAAAACTTGTAATTGGCCATTATAACACATCAAAAAAGCCCCAGATACTATGGTTGCCCCGGGTTTTGTTTTGACAAATTGTAAAGCGGGACGAATGGTGTTGGCGGTTGTGTGTTCTGCGCCGGAAACCATGCCATCTGCGACGCCTTTGTAAACCATCATTGTGCCAAAGTAAGCACCATCTTTCATCATCTCGTGGGCTTCCTCTAAGGTTAATCCTTTTGCTTTGCGTAGCTCGGCGAGTGTGTTGGCATAGTCTTCAAATTCGGGCGCATTTAAATGATCTATGATTTTTGCCTTTGATAGATCAAGTCCTAATTCTTTTTCTTTTGCCTGGATTGTTTCCGGATTGCCCAAAATAATAATATCTGCAATGTCTTGTTTTAAAGCTTCATCTGCGGCTCTTAAAACACGCTCGCAATCGCCCTCGGGTAAGACAATACGTTGTTTGTTCGCTTTGGCTTTACTTATTAAATTATTTTCAAATTCAGCAATAGATACCATTTTTTGTCCTTTCAAAAGATTGGAGAAAGTATAGCAAATTTTTGAGCGCTATTCAAGAAAAATCTGATACAACTTGACAAGGAATATAAAATAGATTAGGCTTTATCTTACAAAATAAGAAAGGATTTTTATGCCAAAGATATCAGTTATTGTTCCCATTTATAACACGGAGAAATATCTAGAAAAGTGTTTGGATTCTGTGCTTGGACAAACCTTTAAAGATATTGAAATTATTTGTGTCAACGATGGCAGTCAGGATGATTCAGCGGCAATTTTGAAAAAGTATGCATTAAAAGATCGACGCATTAAAATTATTACCCAATCTAATCAAGGTATTTCTGTTGCACGTAATGTGGGTATTGAGAATGCAAAAAGTGGATGGATTGCCTTTTTGGATTCGGATGATATGCTACCTAGCTACGCGTTACAGGTGTTGTACGATATTGTTCAAAAAACGAATGTGCAAATTGCGTCAAGTCGTGTGTTTTTGAGAGATGAGGTGCAAGACGTTCAGTCGCTGATGCGACCAAGTGATAAAGATTATGTTGTTTGGACAAATGGATTGGCTGATTTTGTGCGAGATTCCAAAATTTTTTCTTCGGTCACAAATAAGCTATTTGATGTTCGTTTGTTTAAAAAACAGCGTTTTTCAAAGGGAATGGTGTTTGAGGATTGGCCGGTGGCGACAATGTTGTTTTCATTGGTTGATCGATATGCGACAACTAACATTCCTTGCTATATTTATCGTCGAAATGAACAGAGTACAACTCATACATTTTTTTCAACGATGAAAATAGATAGCTATATTGAAGGGGTGAGGATGATATATCGTCAATTTTATAAAACAGATAGATTAGCCATTGTACAAAAGCGGATGGCCGTTGCAATAAAGATGTTGGTAAATAAGGTATACCATGCTTGGAACAAGGAATTGACTGCGCATCTGTTGCCGCAAATAGATCGTTTGTTTTCGGACCATATCGTGAGTCTTAAACAATTAACATGGAAAACACGTTTTCGTTTGTGGCGTTTGAGACATCAGTGATTATTTAATTTCGCCCACATAAATACCAAGGGCTCTTGCCGTGCGAACAATTTCTCCCTTTGGATTGACACCTGTCGTACCTAATTTAATACTTTCACGTAATGAAATATCCGTTACCGATCCTGCTCGATGTACCACAACGCGGTTTGTTTTACCACGAGCCAATAACTCTGTGGCGCGGACTCCAAATGCCGAAGCCAACAGGCGATCTGCGGCAACAGGGTTTCCGGAACGCTGAATATGACCTAGGATATTTGTGCGCACCTCGAATCCATCTTTTTTTAAGCATTGTTCAAAATATTGGGAAACGCCGTTAAAGTTTAATCCATTATTAATCATAGAATATTGTCCATCTGGGCGCTTAATGCCTTCTGCAATAACGACCAAAGCGTGCCCACGCCCCTTTCTTTGGGCGGATCGCAAGTGTTTGACAAGGTTCGGATACGAGTAGGGGATTTCCGGAATTAAAACAGCATCGGCAAAACCCGTAATGGCGGACTGTAAAGCTAAATGTCCAGCAGTGCGCCCCATAACTTCCACCAACATCACACGATGGTGACTGGCGGCTGTGGTATCCAATTTATCCATGGCATCCGTTACTACTTCTCGAGCTGTTGAAAAACCAATGGATAAGTCTGTGCCAGGGGCATCGTTGTCAATTGTTTTTGGAATGCCAATCATGGCGATTTTAGCATGCTTACATAAACCTGCGATAATAGGAATAGAAACATCACCACCAATAACGATTAATGCATCTAATTTTAATTTTTCAACGCCTTCTTTAAAGCGAGCTTTAATCGTTACTTCATCAATTTTTTCACGGCGTCCGCTATCATGGACCATAATTGGACTATTATTCGTCCCCAACATCGTTCCACCCATTGTGGCAAAGGGGAATTCAAAACTAGATAGTGTCAAATGTTCATATTCCATTGGACGTACTATAAGGCCGTTAGAGCCATTATGAATACCATATACTTCCCAGCCTCTTGCGATAGCAGCAAATGTCACAGCTCGGATGGCTGCATTCAGGCCGGAGCAATCTCCACCATTTGTCAGAACACCAATTCTTTTAATTTGTTTTTTCATGTTCTCCCCCTTTTTAAACTTTACAGCGAAAAGTCCTTACCTAAATATGTTTTACGCACTTTTTCGTCTTTGATAATTTCATTTGGTGCGCCTTGTTTTAATACAACGCCATCATGTAAAATATAGGCACGATCTATAATGCTTAATGTTTCACGCACGTTGTGATCTGTAATCAAAACGCCAATACCACGATGCTTCAATTGTCCCACCAATTCCTTAATGTCAGCGACGGCGATTGGGTCAATACCGGCCAATGGTTCATCCAGCAAAACGAAGGAGGGACGACCGGCCAAAGCTCTGGCAATTTCCAAACGCCTTCTTTCACCACCGGACAAAGCACGCGAGGGCGAAAAGCGTAAATGCTCAATCGCAAATTCTTTTAATAATGTATCCAGTTCCTGTTCGCGCTTATCTTTGTCTGGTTCAACCAATTCTAGCACGGCCCGAATATTGTCTTCTACATTTAATCCGCGGAAAATAGAAGCTTCTTGAGGTAAATAGCCAATCCACATCCGCGCCCGACGATAAACAGGAAAGCGTGTAATGTTTGTCCCATCTAAACTAATAGAGCCATGTGTGGGAGCAATTAATCCTGTAATGCAATAAAAGCAAGTCGTTTTACCGGCGCCGTTTGGTCCAAGTAAGCCCACAGCTTCGCCCCGCTTGACGTTCAAGGATACATCCTTTAAAACGGTGCGTCTTTTATAGCTTTTGCTTAAACTTGTAACAACTAATCCGCCTTCTTCTTTAATCATTTTCTGTCCTTTAAATCAGTTGGGTCTAATGTTCCTTTAATTCGTCCTTTTTGTTCTTTTGTCAGCAAATGACTTTCTCCAGTTTTCATGTTTAATGTGGCTTTTTCGCCGACAACAAAACTCTTTCCTTGATATAAACGCACATTACCTGTCATTTCCATTACTTCTGTCAAAGGATTATAAGTTCCTTGATCTCCTGTTATTTTGTTTTTACCATTATCTAACACAACATGGCCCATTGCATCAATACGTTGGATTCTGTTGTTTTTATCTTCCGTATAATAGAGGATAACCTTATCGGCTGTCAAGGTATTTTCTTCATGTTTGATGTAAACATTTTTTTTGCCAGTTACTGTTTTGTGAACGCGGTTGATATATAATCCATCGGCAGTGCGTACAGTCATTTTGCCTTGTTTTAAATTAATTTTGCTGTTAGTTTTTCCTTTAAAATCGATCAGGTTTCCTTTGTCTTCCAAATGCATGCCGTGGGCATTTAATGTGCCAGCGGGTCCTTTGATGTCTACAGGATAATCAGAATCCAAAACGCCATCGTAGGTTGCTTTAACGTGTTGACTGTGTGCAATATAGCCAGACTTGCTGGTAGTTGTTATGGGCTGGTTAAACAAAAAATATTTATCTGTTTGATAGGCCAATCCATAGGTGGTTTTGTTGGTTAAGATATCTCCATCAGCCAAAGTATAAACGCCAATTGGTTTTTCCAAGCGTGCAACTTGTCCTTCGGGTTGAATTTCTTTGACGGATTCGGCCGTTACAGTAACCGTACGATTTTTGTCATCTTGGGCGTGAAAACGGACATTTTCCATATCAACAGACGGTGTTTTAATATCGGATTTTTGAATGGGCAGATCAAAACGTTCCTTCTCTGGCGTTAAAAGAGGCCACACAATAATAAGACCGGTCAATAAAAAAGCAAAAACAGGAAGCGCATGTTTAAAAATTAAAACGCGTCGAGCATGCTTTTTTAAAAATAAAGACCGCTTGGTAAACATGTCTAGGCAACTCCCGCTTGCAACAAATGATGCATATGAATTAATCCAAGAGGTTTATTATCAGCATCTACGACAAAAATGTTTGTAATTTTTTTGGTGTTCATGATATTTAAAGCCTCAGAACCCAAAATATCGCCAGAAATGGTTGTTGGATTTGGATTCATCACATCTGTTACAGATTTTGTCATCAAATCCGGACTCATGTGGCGCCGTAAGTCACCATCGGTAATCATGCCGGCCAAATGTCCATCGGCATCCAAAATGCCAATACAACCAAGCATTTTCTTTGACATAACCATCAGGGCATCCGCCATCTTCATCGTATCTGGAACAACCGGTAAAGCATCGTCTTTTGCCATAATATCTTTGACCTTGACAAGGACATTGCCCAATTTTCCACCGGGGTGACGATCATGATAGAGTTCTTTTGTGAAGCCGCGCATGTTCATCAAGGCAACAGTTAACGCATCTCCCATCGCCAAAGTTGCAATCATGGATGTTGTGGGGGCCATATTAAATGGACACGCCTCGGGGGCTTCTTGTTTGTTTGGAATTTGTAAAATGTAATCGGCGGCTTTGCCAAGGGTGCTGTCCGGCGCGCTGGTAATGGCCACCAAAGGAATGGCAAAACGTTTACAATAATTGACAATATCAAATAATTCTTTACTTTCGCCGGAATTGGAAAGCGCAAGGACAAGGTCATTTTTTGTAATCATACCCAAGTCGCCATGGCTGGCTTCGGCGGGGTGCACAAAAAAAGCAGGGGTGCCAGTGCTGGCTAAGGAAGCGGCAATCTTCTTGCCGATATGCCCGGGTTTGCCCATGCCAGTTACAATGACACGTCCAGTAAGATGTAAAATTTTATCAGCAACAGTAACGAAAGCATCATCCATCCGTTGTTGCATCATATCCAACACAGCTTTTTCGCAAGCCAAAGTGTGTTGAGCTGATTTCTTAATCTCTTCTGGTGTCATTTGATCTCCTTATCAATGGTGAAATAAATCTGGTTCTTCGTAACCTAAAATATCCAATTCGGCGCGTGTATTTAAAAATTGAAAACAAGCGGCGGCCAAACTTTCACGTTTTTTCTTTTTCAATTCCTTGTCCAAAATGGCTTTTAAGGCATGCAGATACATAACATCGTTGGCGGCATAGCGAATTTGTTCTTCGGACAAATTTTTGCGTGTCCAATCGGAACATTGTTGTTCCTTGTCCAATGTAATGTGCAACATATCTTCGCATAGGTTTTTCAAAGAATGTTTCTTATTTGGCCATACTAATTTATGGGCGATTTTTGTGCAATAAATTGGAGACACCTCAATGCCAAAGGCCACCTTTAGTTTTGCTGCATCAAAACGGGCAAAATGGAAAATCTTTAAAATCTTTGGATTGGTCAATAATTTTTTGAGGTTGGGGTATTTCGCACCCTTTCTAATTTGAACTAGCCAAGCATTTCCTTTGCCATCGCCGATTTGAACAAGGCATAGACGATCCTTCACAACATCCAATCCAGTTGTCTCTGTGTCGATGGCGATCATCTTTGGCCACTTAATATTCGCGGGTATATCCCCCTGATACACTTGAATAGATTGCATGCTTTCTCCTTTGATAAAGACAGTCTATACCAAACCCAGCAAAAAATCAAGGGGAAAATTGTGATTTACATTTATTGGCATGTGCCGTTTGCATTGGGAGTGCCTGGTTACGTTTTGTGCGAAAAACAAATACGGATTACTCACCGGGAGTATGTTGTAGTGAAATTTTACATTTCAATATATTTTCGTTAGAATCCGTTGTTGCACGATCCTTGGGCATTTTTTATACCAACTATGGTGCTGCCCGTGTGGTCTGTTGTGTTGCAGCAATTCCAATAGGTACATTGTCCTTTGTCATTTGTATAAGCACAGAACGCGTGCCCGGAATCACAACAAAAACTGCGCGCCATTGGGGTACCAATGATTTCATGATATTCATCATTTTTTAAGCAGGGTTCAATCCAAGAATCACAAACACCAGAGGGATTGGTATCTAAACAAACAACGCGATGATTTTCAGTTGCCGCACAGCCGCCATCTGCGTTGGGTATACCTAAAATCTTATTACCACTAGATTCATAAGCACAGTATTGCCATTTTAAACAGTATCCGTTGGAATCTGTTTCAACACAATAATTATAGGAGTGACAAGTCTTATCAACACAAACACCCTCTTGACACTCGTCATCTGTTTCACATATATCTTCCACACAAACATTGTTTTCTTTTCTGTATCCGGCTTCACAGGTGCAAATACCATAGATATCTTTCTTTTCGTGTTTGCCATTGCACTCAAAGTCAACATCGGCTTGATTTTTTCCGCCATAGTGAATACCAACACTAGTGACGCCAAAGTCGGAACGTGTGGCCTTTGTCCGAAAATTGCCGCCGAAGGCAAAAGCGGACGCAGATGTTAACAATAAAGTAGATACCAAAAGGAATTGTTTCATAGTAAAACTCCATAAACAAGCTAACCTGCATTGTTTATAGCATTATCTTTTATGTGTGTCAAGGATTATTTTTTAAATGGAACCAAGGCACGTAACAATTCTGTAAGGCCTTGATGTGCAACCCCGGAAATAACAAAGATATCTTTCTTCGTTGCCTTCTTTAAGGCTTTAACTTTGTCGGCCATTTCTTCGGGCAATACGGCATCAGCTTTGTTTAAAACCACCAATTCGGGTTTTGCGGATAAGAAATCACTATAATTTTCCAATTCGTGTCGGATGGTTTTGTATGGAGTCACAACATCCTCTGCCGTTGCATCGATCAGATGGATCAGGGCGCCGCAACGTTCCACATGCTTCAAGAACTTGTCGCCCAAGCCGGCGCCTTCACTGGCACCTTCAATCAACCCGGGAATATCGGCAATCAAGATTTCTTTGCCATCAATGCTGGCCACGCCCAAGTTTGGATGTAATGTTGTAAACGGATAATCCGCAATTTTAGGACGGGCGCGTGTGACAGCGGTCAGGAAGGTTGATTTTCCCGCATTAGGCAATCCGACCAAGCCGATATCGGCAATCAATTTTAAACGCAACCAAACCCATAATTCTTCACCTGGTTGACCTTCCTCAGCAAATTCGGGCGCTTGGTTGGTGGAGGTTTTGAAAAATTCATTGCCTCTGCCACCCATACCACCTTTCGCGGCCACGAAGCGTTGGCCTTCTTGGGTCATATCACACAATACAGTCTCGCCATCATCCATAACGATTTCGGTCCCCACAGGTACGTTGATGACCATGTCTTTGCCGCCGGCGCCTGTGCAATTGCGTCCGGCGCCATTTTTGCCACGTTCGGCGCGGAAGTGTTGTTGATAGCGAAAATCAATTAAAGTATTTAAATTGCTTTTTGCTTCAAAGACAATATCGGCGCCTTTGCCGCCACAGCCGCCGTCTGGACCGCCAAACTCAATAAACTTTTCATGGCGAAAAGAACAGGCCCCATTTCCACCATCGCCGGCTTTTAAATAAATCTTTGCTTCGTCTAAAAATTTCATGGGTATTATTTTAGGATAAATTGCCCGAAAAGTCAAATAAAAATGTGGAGTCCGTTTCGGTGCTCCACATTTTAAAAGGTTTTTGTTTGCTATTGTTATTTAGCAGGAACCACATTCACGGTTGTGCGATCTTTCGCGCCGTGTGTAAATTCAACTGTACCATCAACTGTTGCGAAAATGGTATGGTCTGTACCCATGCCCACGTTCTTGCCGGGATAGTACACTGTACCACGTTGACGCACGATAATGTTACCGGCGACAACGGCTTGACCACCAGATTTCTTTAACCCCAACCGACGACCGGCGGAGTCTTGCTTGTTACTAACGGAACCACCCGCTTTTTTATGTGCCATCTGTTACTCCTTATGCTTTAATATCAACAATCTTGACTAAGGTCAAATCTTGCTTATGACCATTCTTGCGTTTGTAGCCATGACGACGAATTTTTTTGAACACGATCACCTTTTCGCCGCGAGCTTGCTTCACGATTTCGGCGTCCACAGAAGCGCCCTTTACGGTTGGGGTGCCAACTTTGTCGCCCACAGCCAACACTTCATCAAAAGAAATCTTAGAGCCATCTTTGCCTTCAATCTTTTCAACCAAGAGGACATCATCCTTCTTGACGCGGTATTGCTTTCCGCCAGTTTTAATAATTGCAAACATCTTTCTTCCCTTTGTTAAAATTAAAAGTGACAATATTTATACACGATTTTGGATCCATTGTCAAGTGGAAAAATGAAAATAGATTTATTTTTCTTTACTTTTCTATTCCGTTGGGTTATTCTGCTTGTCAGAGTGAGAAAGGAGATCACAATGACACACGAAAAGGCAAAGCATACATTAAAAACTTATTTCTTTACTGGTATTTTAGTAACGGCGCCGATTGCAATTACTTTGTATTTAGCGGTGGAATTGTTTAAGTGGGTGGATTCTTCTGTCACGCATTTTATCCCCGCAAAATATAATCCAGAGACATATCTGCCTTATGGTTTACCTGGCTTGGGTGTATTAGTCTTGGTGTTGGCACTTATCTTAATTGGAATGTTGGCGGTGAATATTTTTGGTCGTTGGTTGATGGGATTAGGCCAAAAGATTATTGCCAAAATTCCCGTTATTTCTGGCGTTTATTCAGCACTTAAAAAATTGTTTGAAACATTGCTGGGGCAAGGAAACACGGCCGCTTTTAGGAAGGCCGTTCTTGTGGAATATCCGCGCAAGGGTGTTTGGACAGTGGCTTTTTTGACTGCGCCGGTTTATGAGGGCTTTAAGAAAATGCTGCCAAACGATATGGTGACAGTCTATGTGCCGACAACGCCCAACCCGACATCCGGTTTTATGTTATATGTGCCTAAAAAAGAGGTAAAAGAGCTGGATATGCGCGTGGATGACGCCTTTAAATTGGTTGTTTCTACAGGGATTGTGACCCCTTCAAATCGGACAAAAAAGAAATAACATCTTGCAAATTTTTGCGGTTCAGGGTCTGTTTGTATGATTTTGACACTGGCGTGCCGTGAAACAACCCCATCAGATGTGGCAAGATAACGTTTAAATGCTGCTGATTTTTTTCTAAATAAGGAATCATTTGTTCCAAAATTTGGGTGCGTGAAAGCAGGGGACGTTTATCTCCATAAAAGCGTTTATCAACCTCGCTCATCAGATAAGGATTGCCATAGGCCACACGGCCAATCATGACGCCGTCCACGTGGTTTAGGTGTTCTGCGGCGGCATCTAAAGTCAGCACGTTCCCATTGATAGAAATGGGCATATCCGGAAAGGATTTTTTCAGGCGATAAACTGTTTCGTAATCTAGAGGAAGGCGTTTGCGATTATCTTCTGGCGACCAATTCAATTTGGCTTTTCTGGCATGCACAATCAAATGGTCACAGCCGGCTTTTTTAACCAAATCCGCGAAATGAAATAAAGATTCAAAACCGTCTTGATTGCTTTCCAAAGCGATGCGGGTTTTGACGGAAACGGGTAAGCTGGAGGCCGCCTTCATTTTTTCTACACAATCGGCAACTAATTCCGGCGTTTTCATAAGAATCGCGCCAAAGCGGCCTGATTGTACGCGCGAACTGGGGCAGCCCGCATTGATATTGATGCCATCATATCCATAATCGGCGGCCATTTTTGCACACAATGCCATTTGTTTTGGATCGGATCCGCCAATTTGTAAAATAACGGGATGTTCTTCATGATTGTATTGCAATAGCTGGTCTTTGTTGCCAAGAATCAGAGCCGGGGTCGCAATCATTTCGGTATAAAGGGTTGCGTGATGAGTGATAAGCCTCATAAAGTAACGGAAATGTCTGTCTGTCCAATCAAGCATAGGAGCGACAGAGATTTTTTGCGAAAAGACTTGTTTTTTTGTTGCCATGCGAGTATAATATCACAAAATAAAACAAAAAGAAAGGAGCAAAAATGCAACTGACCGCTGAAGAAATGGAAAAAATTCAAACATATTTACAACAACTTTTTTGGAATCCAGAAATCAATCTGCATCCTGGAACAGGTAAAGATGCTCCCGCCGAAGTGTATGTGGGTAAAGAATTTATTGGCGTTGTTTATAAAAACTCGGATGACGGCGAAATTTCCTATGATTGGAACATGTCCATCTTGCAGGAAGACATTGAAAAGTTCTAAGTTTGATATACCTGATTTTAGGGGGGTATATGATTTATTTAGTCAGGCACGGGCAAACAGATTGGAATCTTGAAAACAGGATTCAGGGACATTTGGATATGCCATTGAATGATACTGGCAGAAACGAAGCAAGACAGTGTCGCAAAAAACTTGCCTCTGTTAAAATGGATAAAATTATTGCATCAGACTTATTGCGAGCAAAAGAAACGGCTGCCATTATTAATGAATCTTTATCCCTTCCGATTACTTATGATGCGAGATTAAGAGAACTGAATATGGGCGATTTACAAGGACTTGTCGCCAAAGATATATCTAACGAATTATGGGATCTTTTAAATCACGAACCCCATAAAGTTCATGCTGAATCACTTGAGGATTTTTATAAAAGGATAAAATCATTTTTTGATGAAATAGATACCAAACAAGACACTTTGATTGTTGCCCATGGGGGAACAGTCAGAATGGCGATGTATTTGTCCCGTAATTTAGATTCATTTAATCAAAAAGAGTTTGAAAAGACGTGCCTGGAATTTAAAATAAAAAATACTGGAGTCTTTAAATGGGATAAATCACAGCCATTACAACCTTTACTGTGAGATTTCTAAAAGAAAAAGCCCTCATTTTGTTGAGGGCTATATGGTGCGGGCGAAAGGACTTGAACCTTCACGCTTTTGGCATTGGCTTCTAAGACCAACGTGTCTACCATTCCACCACGCCCGCAACATGTGTTACTTTACTGGAAAATGGAAAAAAAATCAAGCTGTTTTTTGTATGTGGGGTAAAATGTTGACAAAATAAAAAAGATGTGTTATAATGCTGATATATTTTTACCGAGGAGTTAACATGGAAAAATTAATACAATTTCAAAGTCGTGCGCTTTATCGTAAAAAAGATCAAACAGTAATCGATCAAAGAGGACGTGAGTTGCGTTATTGCCGAAATTCTCGTGTAAGGTCTTGGATTGCGGAGGATCGCACAATTGGGTATATAGAAAATGCTGAGCCTGCTAATTCATTTTTCCATCAACATTTACTGTTTGCGGGAGATGATAAAAAATATCATTCATTTAAAATTTCTATGCTGGGGCTAGTGGCCAATACTGCATACGGATCTGTGTTAGCTTGCTACGAAAAGTTGGATATTGCCCCGAGTTTATTGAAAAAAGATAGGTGCACATGGGAAGACGAAGAAAGCGTTCGTGCAGCTGAGCGTTTTGATGTTTACTTGCGCCCGTTATTGGATTCAAAAGGGCGTATGACACGCATGACAGTTTTTTCTCGTGAACGTAGTCTTAGAACACAAGATAAAGCCGTCTATAATGCTTTTGATTTAAAAATCGCGTACGAAGGTACAACGATAAAACCCAAAACGGTTCGGCTGTTAGAGCCAAACTGGAATGCGATTGCACAATGGACGCAAGGATTAATAGGTGCTGCAAATAACAAGGGTAGAGAAATCAATCCGGTTGTGCATGAAGTTTTGGCAAAATTCGGTATTGACAGCGCAAAAATCATTCGCCCGCAGCACGTGCGTGCAAATACAAGAACATCTAGTCGTTAATTACTTGTTATACAGGCTATCAAAAGCATTGCAATGAGGGCAAAGAATTTGCCATTCACCGGCTGTATGTCCGCACTTTGTACAGATCCATAAAGAGTCATCTTCGGATTCAATCGCTTTGCGTTCCCAATCATTGGCGGCTTCTTCATGATGCCAAGCTGTGCGTTCAAGATTTGCCATCATGTCTGCCACCTGTCTTGTGAGGGGATAGTTTTGCAAGTAAATTTCCAAATTCTCCTTAGCACGTGCCCAATTGTGCATGTCTGTATCCATATCTGCACGTGCGAGCAAGGAATAGCGTTGATCTCTGGTGGCGCGTGTTAAGTTTAATATTGCCTTAACTTTTTTATTATTCGGTAAGGTTTTGATAGATTGCTTATATGCTTGATAAATAAGCCAATTTGGGGCAACATGCCAAGCTTTTTCCAAAATACGTTGAGCATTCTTTGAATCCACTTTTGCATAGGCCAAAGCAATGGCTGGATGGCCAGGCATTAAATGGAAAGCTTCTTTTGTGCGTCCCAATTTTAAAAGCAAACAAGCCTTGTGAGAGCGGTATTGTTCTTTGGTTAAATGTTTTTTGTTTTGTTCAACCAAAGTTAGGGCTTGCTTCCAATCGCTGCGATTGAGGGCAAGATGCATTTTTGCTTGTTGTACCCAAAAAGTTTTCTCTTGAGACTTCGGCACTTGTTGCAACAACTCTTCCATTTGTTCAAAGTCACCTTTTGCCTCCGCCTCTTGAACCAAGCCATAAAGTCCAGCCAATTTCGTTGGTTCTTTATCTTTTAATTCTTGGAAGACATTTGCCTGTGGTGCCAATAAAGCAGAGACAAGCAAATTTTCCTTAGAATCCTTGCCGTATAATTTTTGTGCTTGATCCATCAAACTAGCGGCTTTGGTTGTTTCATGGCTCAATAAGGCTGTCAGCAATTCTGGGAAAAACTTTTCTTTTTCTATTTGTTTTTGACTTTTGCGCCATGTCTTAAATTGGTTCCACCATTTGAAGGGCTTTTTAATTTGCGCGAGCAACCACCACAATACGACTAAACCGGTTAAAAACAGGATAAATGAGACGGATATTTCATAATTGGATGTGTCTAACGTCATGCGCCATGTATCATGTGCAATCAGATAAATTAGACCAGATAAAGCAATTAATGCAATCAAAAATTTTGTCATTATCTTTCCTCCCCATCAAATAAAGCCTTCATTAAATAATTCAATGTCTTATATAAAGAAGATTCTGCCTCGGCATACCTTGCTACATCATTTAATGTGGCTTGTACATTTTCTGGCAGCTCTGGTATTAAGGTTAAGACCAATTGTGGGTGATCCTGATCTACTGCATTTTGAATGCGATCCAAAATATCTAAAGGATTATTGGTGCCGGGATGTTTTTTATGTATATTTGCCAACAGGTAAGGAATAGTTTTGACATAGGCAAGATATGTCGGATATTTTGCTTGGAAAATGCGTAAAATTGCCCGTTTTCTGGCCTGATAAAAAGCCTGTTTCATTTGGTCGCTGAGTGGACGATCCAAGCAAGCTTGCAACAAGTTGACCAATGCCTGGTCAATTTCAGCACTTTTGTTTGGTATGGCCACCAATTCTTCCAACAATGGACGACATTCTTCACCATTTTTAAAAGCGTCGCGCAATTCCATAGCTTTTAAAACGGAATAGGGCGCCATTTTCTTTCTCGGTTGCGGATTATATTCAGGTTGGATGATATCATGTTGTGGTGGAATAATTTGCGCCTCAACGATGACGGGTGTTTGTACAACAGCTTCAACCTTTTCTTCGGGCGTGTAAACAGGATCCTCTGTTTCAAATGGATCGGATGGGGTGATTTCGTTTTCTTCGACAGTAATTGTTGCTACTTGATCACCATAAACAAATTCCGTTGTTTTTTGTTCGGACAAGCTTTGAGCTTTTGCGGCCGGAATTGTTTTAAGCGTAATCGGTGTTTTGGGAGCCAAAGAAGCCAAGACAAGTGGTGTCATATGATAGACGGCAAAACCACTTCCCGCAGCCAACAAAAACATAAAAATAAGATAAAGGAAGAACTTACTTCCCCCTCTTTTCTTTGAGGATTTTGCGTTGGAAAGCTGTTCCGTTTCCTGAATTTTATCTGTTTCCTTCGGTTTTCGTTCTTTTGTCATGAATCCCCCCTCAGTTTATTCATCTTGATATACAGAAAATGCCTTTTTTATTGCGGTATCATTTACTTTGATATTTAATTTATCCGCATAACTTGCAACGATACCATCGTATAAAAGCTGAGCATTATCAGCGGACAACCGTTCAAGTTGCTCCGGCAAAGCATCTGCTTTCATAAGTGGCGAATATGTTTTCTTAACAACAGTAATTAAGGCCCCATCAGCCAAATTGGTTACCGCGGCATTTTCATAGCCAACACCTTGTGTGAAAACGGTGGTTAAACTTTGCGTGGGTAATTCTTTTGGTTGTTGCAAAGAAGCCTGTTTGATAATCATCAGATGCCCCAATCTTGCGGGGATGGATCCGTTTCGCATTTGATCGGCCGCCTTGGTAATAATATCTGGCAACATGGCTTTTTGTTGCTCTGTTTGCCACAGCTTCTTTAAATCGGCTTTTACATCGGCAAAGTTTTTCGCTTGTACAGGGGTAATTTTTTGAACTTGCGCAACCAAATAACCATTAGCTTGTTCCATAAGGGCGGTTGTTTCGCCTTCTTTAAGAGTAAATATATCCTGCATTAACTCTTGATTTCTTAAATTTTCTGGTAAAGTTGCAGCAGAAATTTCCACATTCTTGAATGTTTGTGTGGTTAAACCGAGACGGTCAGCGGCTTCCTTCAAAGGAAGACCTTCACCCAACAAATCTTCTAAATTCCTGGATGTTTCCGTTAATTGATCATAAGCAAGATCCGCAACTATTTTCTCTTTGATTTCTTTGTATGCAGCTTGTTTATTTTGTTGAACGGCGGGCTGAATTTCTGTGACGATTAACAAATGCCATCCCATATCTGTTTCCACGGGCCCCACAATCATGCGGGGTTGAGCCTTAAACGCGGCCTCAGCCATTTCAGGTAACATCTCTGTTCGTGTGACAATACCGAAATCTGTGGTTGCATTTGTTTGGCCATAATCAGCCGCTTTTGTCATGAAATTTGCGGCAGTCAGGCCTTTTTTTGCCGCCACGGCGCTCTGTTCATCATTAAAGCGAATTTGGTAAACGTGACGACGTTCTGGAATTTCAAAATTGGCTTTTTGAGCTTCATAGGCGGCATCTAAATCTGACTGAGAAACCTGAATATTTTTGGCAACTTGATCCGGTGTGACAAACAATAAATCAATATCCCGCGTTTCTGGCAACATAAAGTCAGACAAATAAGCCTCATAATAATCTTTTAGATCTTGCTCTGTTGGTTGTGTTGTTACGGTAATTTTGTCCGCTTCAATCAACAAGGCTTCAATGTCGCGTTGTTGATTTTGATAATACCACGTCATTTCGGCCAACGATTTGGATGTGGGGGAGGCAAAACGAATCGTGTTGCTTAAGTGTTGATTCGCCAACTCATCACGCAGCTGTTCGGCAAGTTGTCCTTCTGTCAATTTCATTTGAGAAAGATAGGCCATGAACAAGTTGCGATCAAAATTCCCGGCAGAGTCCTTGAAAACGGGGTGGCGTTCCACATAACGACGTACCGCATCATCAGAGGCGGCAAGGCCCAAATCGTCTTGGATAATATCATTGATGGATTCGGATAATTTTGTTTGTACAGCTTTTTGAAGAAGGCCAAGTTCAATAGCATGTTTGGGAGAAATGTATTGGCCGGTTAATTGACCCAATTTCGCACGCTCTGTTTCAAATGTTTTGACAAGCTCAGCCATCGAAATCTTACGACGGCCAACCTGTATAGCAGTTGTATCAGAACCCGATGTGTTGCCAATTCCACCAAGTCCCCAAAAGGCCATCATACTGATACCTAACGCGACAAAAATTGCTTTTGCGATCCATGTGTTTCCGATTTTATTAAAAAAGCTAATCATCTGTAACTCCTTGTTTTTGAAAAGTGTACTCTAAAAAAAATTTTAAAGCAAGAAATTTATTTAAAAAGAGTACTTGACTTTTAATTTTTTGGGGGCATATAATCGCATTCAAAAAGAAAGGAGAAAGGATGGTGCAGTATGTTCAAGACAATATCCCAGGAATAGACGAAGCGATTGCAATGTCAGAGCAAAAAGATATTGACGAAGAGACGCGTCAAATGCATCTGGCTCGTGAGTTTGTTCGGTACGGTAAATGGGCGAAGTGGTGCAAGGATCCGGAGTTTAAACGTCGTTATGGTGCGGCGCAAATAAAGATCTCCCGCCTGATGGGACATATGAGCGTCAAATAAAGAAATGGGGTGGATTTTCCACTCCTTTTTTAATGGATGCCTAACTTGTGCGCCCCGTCAGCGCTTTCCAACATCTGCGACAGACAGATTCATAAGTTACATTTCCCTTTTCTACGGCAATGGCTGTACCACCGGTGTCTACCTGTCCATCAATGCGGCGCACGTGGTGTGTGGCTTTTTCTCCGCATTTACAGGGATGAGAAATTTCTGTAATTTCATCGGCAACTGCCATCAGTTTTGCTGTCCCTTCAAATAGGTTGCCATTCACGTCTGTTTTTAGTCCATAACAGAGTACAGGAATGTTTTGTTTGTCCACAATCTCGGACAGGGCATTAATATCCTTTTCTTTAAAGAATTGCACTTCGTCCACCAAAATAATGTTATAGTCAATACCTTGCAAAGCTTCCGGTGTAATTGCGTCCACATAAAGGGCTTGGTGTTTCCCGGTTAAGATGCGGCTGGATATCGGTCCCCAACCATTTTGAGCTCCCTCACGGTCGTCCAATTTTGGCTTAATCATTAAAGGTTTGAAACCATTTCTACGATAGGTATATTCGGTTTGGAGCAGGGAGGTTGTTTTTCCGCCGCCCATTACGCTGTAATAAAAGAATAGTTTTGCCATAATCCTGCCTTCATTTTGCGCCTATTCCCCCGATCAGCGTTGATATTCTTGTTCTCTCTTAGATCCTAAAGAATTGTTTGATAAATGTCAACATTAACTTGACATTTTTTTTAAAAAAAACGATAAAATGCATGGAATGTTGAAAATGGAGAATAAAAATGACACAAAAGTACCATAATATTATAAAATGTCGTCCCCTTGCACCAACTGATGACATTGATATAATAGAAAAGATCACTTTGGCGTGCGAACTACACAATGGGGTACAATATCTTGCCCAAGAAGAACTAAACGAAAAGATTTCTTATCTAAAACAAAGAATTGTTGAAAAACAAGCCCATCCAGAACAGTTCAAAGCTCGTACTAAAGATTCATCTTATTCTGCATTGGTTGCCGAAGTTGATGGAAAAGTTGTTGGTTGTGCTGTTAGTCATGTACTTTCCGAAGGTGAGAAAGTTGTTCCTGGTGCTAAAACTGAATTGGATGCTCTTTATGTTTTGCCCGAACATCAAAAGCAAGGAGTTGGATTTGCGCTGTGGCAAACTTTAATAGAAAAGTTGCATCAACAAGGTGAAACCGTTTTACAATTAGCAACCGTTACTCATGGGCCTCAAAATGCACAAGGCCAACGAGGCCCGGGGAATGTAAGTGGCATGCAATTTTATAAGCGGCAAGGATGTATGTTCCTAGATAAGACAAGGCAATGGAAATCCCAGACAGGTATTCCAAAATCTAAAATTGCAATACAACAATATCTTATGAAGAGGATTGATAAATGACACCCGAACAATTATGGCAAGAGTTTGTCGAAAAGTATCCATCATATAAAGGCAAATCCTATGATGCCTTTACTTTTGGGGACAAACCAGATGAGCTATTGCAATTGGTCTTATGTGGCAAGAAAACAGCCACTAGTTGCGTTTATAAAGGCGGCAAGACCTCTCAAGTGGGAGATATTAGTATTATCTTAGATTCTGCCGGTAACGCACGGGCGATTATTGAAGATACAAAAGTTTCTGTTGTTCCTTTTAGTAAGGTCGATGCTGATTTTGCCTGTAAAGAAGGCGAAGGAGATAAAACCCTTGTCACTTGGCGCAAAATTCACGAAGCCTTTTGGAAAGATATAAAACCCGACACTTTATTGGAATGTGAAGCGTTTAAATTATTGTATCAGGATATTGAATTAGATATTCATGAAAACCAAAATAATGGATAATTTTTAGCCAAAAAGTGTATCAAAAATGGGGGTATTTTTTACTCCTGTTTTTATGTCTTGGTGTTACAGGTTTGTGTTGCACCCTTGTGTTACACCCCAAATCCGAAAAATGGGTATGAAAAAACGCCTTGTTTAACAAGACGTTATTCAAACTTTGGTAGCGGAGGAGGGGATCGAACCCCCGACACATGGATTATGATTCCACCGCTCTACCAACTGAGCTACTCCGCCAATGGCAATATTTATACCTCTTTTTAATTGAATTGTCAATAAAAATCTTGATTTTTTGAAAAAAATGTTGTAATTTCTTTGTTAGAAGTAACCTATATAAAGGAGTTTTAACGATGGCAGAAGTGTTTTTTTCGGGTCCTTGTGGACGTTTAGAGGGGCGTTTTTACCGCTCTGAGAATCCAACAGCACCGTTAATGTTGGTGTTGCCTCCAGATCCCAAACAGGGGGCGACAATGAATAACAAGGCAACATATACGTTATTTCAGGCTTTTGCAGGTTTGGGATATTCCGTGTTGCGTTTAAATTACCGTGGTGTTGGAACATCCGCAGGTCAAATGGATGGCACGGGTGCTGGTGAATTAGCCGATGCTATTGCTGCCTTGGATTGGTTGCAGGCGTTGGATTCTGATGGAAATAAATGTTGGATTTCCGGTTATGCCTTTGGAGCATGGATTGGGGCGCAAGTGATGATGCGTCGTCCAGAGATTCAGGGTTTTGTGTTTGCAACGCCGTGTGTTGGAACACATGATTTTAACTTTTTGACACCTTGCCCGGCTTCTGGATTGATTGTGCAGGGGGCTGATGATAACCAAGTGGAGGAAGCGGCCGTTGCACGCTTAGCGGAGCAGTTGAGCGAAAATCCGTCCGTTAATGTGGAATATGTGGCCTTAAAAGGGGCAGATCATTTCTATACGAATAAATTAAAGGAATTATATGATACAATTTTGCGGGTGGTGCCGACGCTGAAGTTGAAGAAGATGAAGCGTGGTAAAAAGTTCGCAAAAGCAATTATTCCTAATGACGATTATTAAAAAAAAAGCGCCTTTCGAGGCGCCTTTTTTATTTCTCGTGCATTTTGTTTTGAATAAGTGTGATGGCCTCATCCAATGTTGGAACGGTACCATCCTTTTTCGCACTGGCCATAATGCGTCCCCATTTTACATAAGGTCCAAAGCGCCCCGCCTGATAGGTAATTTCTTGATCCTGCCATTTACCCAAAACTTTCGCTTTTGGTTTTTCCTTTGCGTTGGAAAGAAGTGCCAAGGCACGAGGTAATTCAATTGTCAAGACATTGTCCTCTGGCGCCAAGGATTGGAACGTGTTGCCACGCTTCACATAAGGTCCAAAGCGTCCAATACCCGCCTCAATTAGTTCGTTTGATTGGGGATCATTACCAAGTGGGCGTGGTAAAGAAAGTAATCCCAATGCTTGTTTAATGTCAATTTCTTCTGGCTTCATGGATTTTGTTAAGCTGACGCGTTTGGCATCTTTCCCCAGGCCTTGTTGAACATACCAACCATATGGACCTTTACGCACGGAAATATTTGTGCCACTTGCATCTTTTCCAAGTTCAAATGTTTTGCTGTCAGTATCAACGGTTGGCTCAATCGGATTGCCGTTTTCATCACGTTCGGCTTCAATTGTGGCAAATTGTTTTGTGTATTTGCAGTTTGGATAATTAGAACACCCAATAAACGCGCCAAAACGACCAACACGCAGAGATAGTGTACCCGTTTTACATTCAGGGCATTGACGAGATTCTGGGGTCGGAAAAAGGCCTTTTTCCAATGTCTTGGCAACTGTTTCTAAGACTTCTCCCATCTTGTGTGGTTCGGCTTCTTTAACTGTTTTATTGAACAGCGCCCAGAAATCTTGCAGCACGTCTTTCCATTTTACAGAACCGTTGGTAATGTTATCTAATTTGTCTTCCATGCCGGCAGTATAATCATATTGCACATAATGGTTGAAATAGTTTTCCAAAAAGGCAGTCACAATACGACCACGGTCTTCTGGCACAAAGCGTTTGTTGACTAATTTCACGTATTCACGTTCCTGTAATACGGACAAAATCGTAGCATAAGTAGATGGGCGACCGATCCCCAATTCTTCCAATTTTTTCACCAAGCTTGCTTCTGAAAAACGAGGAGGGGGTTCGGTAAAGTGTTGATCGGCGTGCACCGCTTTTGTTGTCAGTTGTTCACCTTCGTTCATTGGAGGTAATAGGGCATTATCATCTTCACCCTTATCATCATCCAAATCTTCTTTATAAACTTTAATGAAGCCAGGGAAGGCGATTGTTTGTCCTGTGGCACGCAGTTGAATCTTGCCATCTTGCGAGGGGATATCAATGCCCACTTTATCCAACAGGGCGGATTCCATTTGACAAGCCACGGTGCGTTTCCAAATTAAATCATACAACTTGCGTCCATCGATATCTACGTCTAAACTTTCTGGTTTTCGTGTGGCATTTGTAGGACGGATGGCTTCATGTGCTTCTTGGGCATTTTTGCTGTTGTTTTTATATAGACGAGGCTTTTCTGGCAAATACTTGTCACCATATTCGGACAGAATCATTTCGCGAATCACTTTGATGGCTTCTTGTGACAAATTGATGCTGTCGGTACGCATGTAAGTAATCAAACCTGCTTCATATAATTTTTGCGCAATCTGCATTGTTTTCTTTGCGCCGAATCCTAATTTTCGACTGGCTTCTTGTTG
>JAFPYS010000015.1 GCA_017412085.1 Alphaproteobacteria bacterium | reverse complement strand
TGCCTTTTTGATTGGCGGCGCCGATGGACACGGCAAAAAAGTGAAAGACAGAGCTAATCTCACATTGTCTTTTGGCCGCATGACCTTGCCACACTTTTTAATGCGCGTCGTATTGGCCGAACAAATCTATCGCGCCAAAACGATCTTGGATGGCCACCCTTATCATCGGGATTAAAAAAATACGAAAATATTCTTGACATCGCCCATTCCTTTTGCTACAATAAAGGGGCTTAGTTCGAAAGATGGGCTTGTTCTTGTCTTAAATAGAGGGAACAAAACTTTATATTGCTTCAAGGAAAGGATATAAAATGACGAACACCTACGCTTTATCTTTATTGGCATCAAATGCCTCGCTTCCCAGATATTTGGCTGAAATTAACAAGTTTCCTATGTTGGACGCTGACAAAGAATATATGCTTGCAAAGCGTTATCGTGAAACTGGCGACATCGAGGCCGCGCACGAATTGACAACTTCTCATTTGCGCTTGGCCGCCAAAGTGGCGATTTCTTTTCGGCACTATGGGTTGGCTTTGTCGGATTTAATTTCTGAAGCAAATATCGGGCTTATGCAGGCCATTAAAAAGTTTGATCCAGATAAAGGCTTCCGTTTGGCCACTTATGCCATTTGGTGGATTAAAGCCGCTGTGTCTGAATTCATTTTAAAATCTTGGTCTTTGGTGAAGATTGGCACCGTTGCCACACAAAAACGCCTGTTTTATAACTTGCATAAAATTAAATCTCGTTTGGGACTTTATGGCGAAACATCATTGAACGATGAAACGGCGGAACAAATTGCCGAAGAGCTGGGCGTTACAAAGCGCGATGTGGTTGAAATGGAGCAACGCCTGTCTGGCGATTCGTCCTTGAATGCTTCTTTATCTCATGACTCCACAACAAATTATCAAGATATGTTGACGGACGGCGATGAAACCATCGAAGAAAAATTGGGTGAATCTCAAGAAATGCTGTTAAAAAAGAAGCTTTTAAAAGAAGCTTTGGCATCTTTATCCGACCGTGAACGCCTAATTGTGCAAAAACGTTTTTTGACAGACAACCCTGAAACATTGGAAAACTTGGGCTTGGAGTTTCACATCAGCCGCGAACGCGTGCGCCAAATTGAAACAAAAGCTTATCAAAAAGTTTCCAAGGCCATTCATGCTGGCGCCGCAAAGTACGCCCTATAAAAAGCTTTCATTTTGTGTGAAATAGTGCTATAATAATCTTTATGAAAGAAGATATTATTATATATACATCCTCTGATTTTGTTGGCCTGCGCGCAGCGGGGCGTTTGGCCGCCGAGACATTGGATTATATTGCCCCTTTTGTTAAAGTCGGTGTTTCCACAGAATATTTGGACAATCTGATGAATGATTTTATCAAAAGCAAGGGCGGCGTATCGGCGTGCCTTGGCTATCATGGCTATCCAAAGGCAACTTGTATCTCACCAAATCACGTCATTTGTCATGGCATTCCAAGTCCCGACAAGCATCTTCAAAATGGCGACATTATCAACATTGACGTTACGGTGATTTTAGACGGGTACTATGGCGATACATCACGCATGTATTTTGTGGGACATCCCTCTGTTAAAGCAAAGCGTCTTGTCATGAATGCCTATGACACAATGATGGCCGGTATTAACGCAGTCAAGCCAGGTGCAACAACAGGCGATTTAGGCTATGCCATGGAAAAGACGGCCGAAAAAGAAGGGTTTTCTGTTGTGCGTGATTATTGTGGGCATGGCTGCGGGAAGGTCTTTCATGGCGCGCCAAACATTTTGAACTTTGGCCACAAAGGAAGCGGCGTTAAAATTGTACCAGGCATGGTCTTTACAGTGGAGCCTATGGTAAATGTTGGCACTTTTGAAACGGTTGTTTTAAATGATGATTGGACGGTTGTGACAAAGGACAAACAGCTTTCGGCGCAATTTGAGCACATGTTAGGGGTAACAGAAGATGGCTTTGAAATTTTCACAAAATCTCCCAAGGGTTGGGATTTTCCACCTTACAACGAATAATTATTTCAATATCTTTTTTAAGTATTGTCCAGTGTAGCTTTCTTTAACTTTTGCAACTTGTTCAGGTGTACCCGTGGCAACAATACGACCACCGGCGTGTCCGCCTTCTGGGCCCATGTCAATGATATAATCCGCCGACTTAATAATATCTAAGTTATGCTCAATGACAACCACGGTATTACCCGCATCCACCAAAGCTTGCAGCACTTCCAACAGTTTTTGAATGTCGGCAAAGTGCAATCCAGTTGTTGGCTCATCCAAGATATATAAAGTTTTACCTGTGGATTTGCGTGATAATTCTTTAGCCAACTTTATGCGTTGCGCTTCACCGCCCGACAACGTAACAGCCGATTGTCCCAACGTAATATATCCCAAGCCAACCTTACGCAACAGATCGCATTTTTCACGAATAGCGGGCACATGGTTAAAGAATTCAAACGCCTCATCCACTGTCATATTCAAAACGTCCGCAATCGATTTGTCTTTGTATTTAATTTCCAACGTTTCGCGATTATACCGCGTGCCGTGGCACACATCACATGTCACATACACATCCGGCAAAAAGTTCATGGAGATTTGCTTCACGCCATCCCCTTCGCATGCCTCACAACGGCCACCAGCCACGTTAAACGAAAAGCGTCCCGCCTTGTATCCACGTGCTTTAGCCTCTGGCAAAGCAGCATACCAATCACGAATCGGTGAGAACATGCCCGTATAGGTGGCAGGATTAGACCGCGGCGTGCGCCCAATTGGGCTTTGATCAATGTCAATAATTTTATCAATCGCTGCCGTACCACGCATTGTTTTGTAAGCGCCTGCCAATTGTTTTGTCTTGCCAATAATATTACTGAGCCCCTTATATAGTGTTTCAATAATCAAGCTGGATTTACCACCACCAGATACGCCCGTCACACACGTGAATGTACCCAAAGGAATGTCCACCGTTACATTTTTCAAGTTGTGACATTTGGCCCCTTCAATCGTCAACGTTTTGCCGTTTCCTTCACGACGTTTGGACGGCACTTTAATTTCTTTGGCTCCAGACAGATATTGCCCCGTGATGGATTTTGGATTTTGTGAGATTTCTTTTGGAGTCCCCTCTGCCACCAAATGCCCTCCATGCCTGCCGGCTTTGGGTCCAATATCAAAAATGTAATCCGCAGCTTCCATTGTTTCTTGATCGTGTTCCACCACAATAACCGAGTTTCCTAAATCACGCAGATGGAATAATGTTTCCAACAATTTGTGATTATCGCGTTGATGCAAACCAATCGATGGTTCGTCCAACACGTATAACACGCCCGTTAACCCAGAACCAATTTGACTGGCCAACCGAATGCGCTGTGCCTCACCGCCGGATAAGGTACCACTGATACGATTCAACGGCAAATACCCCAATCCGACATTATTCAAAAAGCGCAACCGTTCCACAATTTCTTTTAAAATACGTTCAGCAATTTCTTGTTTTTCGTGGTCCAATTTTGATGGCACTTTTTGAAACCATTCAAATGATTCGGCGATGGAAAGTTCCGTTACCTCTGAGATGTTTTTTCCAGCTATTTTAACCGCCAACGCTTCGGGTTTTAATCTTGCCCCGCCACACGCTTCACAAGGTGTGTTCAGCATGTATTTACTCATCTCTTCGCGTGCCCAGTCAGATTCGGTTTCCAAATAACGGCGCTCCATATTGGGAATTACTCCCTCAAAGTGAAGTCCCTTTGTGTGATAGCCATGTAAAATCGCCTCTTGTGTTTCTTTCGGCAACTTGCACCAAGGTGTATCAAGATTTAAATCCAGCGCACGAATCAAAGGTCTTAATGCATATTCATGCCATTGATACATGTCGCCCGACGAACTGGTCCACGGCGCAATAGCCCCTTGCTTGATGGACAATTCTGGATGTTGAATCACTAAACTTTCGTCTACGCCTTGCTTTGTTCCCAAACCCGCACAAACAGGACATGCGCCCTCTGGGTTGTTAAACGAAAACAGGCGCGGCTCCAATTCAGCAATCGTAAAACCGGACACAGGACAAGCAAACTTGCTGGAATAAATTTTAGATTCGTGCGTCGCAACATTTTCCACTTCCAACAACCCATCCGCCAACGATAAACATTTTTCAACAGATCCCGCAATGCGTCCTTCAATTTCTTTTTTAACAACGATACGGTCTACCACCACGGAAATGGTGTGCTTTTTGTTTTTATCTAATTCCGGCGCTTCCTCAATTTCACAAAATATGCCGTCCACCTTCAAACGGGTAAAGCCCGCCTTTTGCCAAGCGGCAATTTCCTTTTTATATTCCCCCTTGCGATCACGCACAACCGGCGCCATCAAAATTAATTTTGTACCTTCGGGCTCGGTTAAAATACCATCAGTCATCTGGCTGACCGTCAAGGCCTTAATCGGCAATCCCGTTACTGGAGAATATGGCGTACCAGCGCGTGCCCACAAAAGACGCATGTAGTCATAAATTTCTGTGACCGTACCAACGGTGGAACGCGGGTTGTGGCTGGTTGTCTTTTGTTCAATAGAAATAGCCGGCGACAAACCCTCGATAAGGTCTACATCTGGTTTACCCATCACGTCTAAAAACTGACGTGCATAGGCGGACAAACTTTCCACATAACGCCGTTGTCCTTCCGCATAAATGGTATCAAACGCTAAACTGGACTTACCCGAACCGGAAACACCTGTAATCACCACCAACTGATTTTTGGGAATATCAACATTGATGTTTTTTAAGTTGTGCTGCCTTGCGCCGCGAATTTTAATGCAATCCATTTGCCTCTCCTTGTTGGGCAAGGATTATACACGATTTTATGTTAAAAATCAAATAGATTTTAGAATAGGTATGTATGGCGGAAGGGGGGGGATTCGAACCCCCGATAGAGAAAATCCCTATAACAGATTTCGAGTCTGCCGCATTCGACCACTCTGCCACCCTTCCACATTCATGCCTTCTGCCCCTTCTCAAAAGGACGCTTAATTCTAACATATCTCCCCCAAAAAATCAAGAAAATTATCTTGACATAACTTAAAAACAGGCATATCTTTGCCCCATAAAATGAAAGGAAAAATCATGTTAGAAAGAACTTTTTGCATTATCAAACCAAATGCAACCGCTCGTCATTTAGAAGATGAAATCAACAACAAAATTCGTGAAACAGGATTAAATATTATTGCCTCCAAGCGCGTTGAGCAACCTACACGCGCCCAATTTGAAGCCTTCTATGCCGAACACAAAGGCAAGTCCTTTTACGAAGGATTGTTGGAATTTATGACTTCTGGCCCGATTGTTGTTCAGGTCTTGGAAGGCGAAGATGCTATTCAACGCTATCGTACTCTTATGGGCAAAACAGATCCGGCCGAAGCTGCCGAAGGAACATTGCGCAAACTTTATGCAGAAAGTAAAACCAAAAATTCCGTGCATGGATCGGACAGTCCTGAAAGCGCTGCACGAGAAATTTCTTTATGGTTTTCCGAAGACGAATTAAAGTAATTTTTACCCCTTTAAATTTTTGCCATTTTCCACAAAAATCCCTTGCATTTCGCGGATAAAATCAGCTATACTTTTGATAAAAGAAAGGATCAAAAAATGCAAGCAGCCCACATTCCTGTCTTGTTGGATGAGGTTTTGAATTATTTAGCCCCCAATGGCGGGACTTTTGTGGACGGCACTTTTGGAGCTGGCGGCTATACAAAGGCCATTTTAAATGCCAACAAAAACAACCAAGTTATTGCATTTGATCGTGATCCAACCACTCGCTTTACCTCCGAACAAATTCAAAAAAAATTTGGCGATCGTTTTGCATTTATCCAAGATTGCTTCAGCCACATGGCGAATTATTTAACCGAAAAAGTGGACGGCATCGTATTGGATATCGGTGTTTCTTCCATGCAAATTGACACGCCCGAACGTGGTTTTTCTTTGCGTTTTAATGGCCCATTGGATATGCGCATGAGCGACGAAGGACTAACCGCTGCCGACCTAATCAAAACACTCCCCGAAAGTCAATTGGCCAACATCCTATACAAATATGGCGAGGAACGTCAAAGCCGCAAAATCGCGCACGCACTTAAAGAACACACGCCCACAACAACGGGTGAAATGGCCCACATTATCCACCACATAATGCCTCGTCCCAAAGATGGATCGGACAGCGCCACGCGTTCTTTCCAGGCGCTCAGAATAGCTGTCAATGACGAGTTGGGTGAGCTGGAACGCACCTTGGAGGCCGCGCCACAGCTCTTAAAGCCCAATGGCCGTTTGGTTGTCGTGTCGTTTCATTCCTTAGAAGACCGCATTGTTAAAGATTTTTTGAATAAAAATTCCTCAAAAACAATTCATCAAAACAAATATGCTCCCGCGCCGCAGGACAATAGCTTATTCAAAATATTAACAAAGAAACCCGTGACCGCTTCTGCGTCCGAATTAGAAAAAAATCCCCGCGCCCACAGCGCTAAACTACGTGCCGCCGAAAGGACAAAGGTGTCAGCATGAAACAATGGCTTATCAATTTAATTTTGCTTGTCCTTGCGATTGGAATCGGAATTGGGCTGTTCCTGATGAAGCAACGTGTGGTAGAATATGAAAAAGAATTAAACAGTCTTACAAATGAAATTTTAGCCGACATGAAAGAAATCCATACGCTCAAGGCTGATTGGGCGGTTTTAACCGAACCATCCAGATTAAGACATCTTATTTCAGAAAGCTCTGTGAAACGCATTGATGTCAAACAAGTTATTTCACCCGACGATGTGGAATTAACACCCGTTCCTGTTCCGCCAGTTAAACCCTTTAGCGAAGAAGTCCTGCCTATAAGAGAATCAAGCGAGGTACCAAATGATTTTTCATAGAAAAAAAGTCGCCCTCTTCTATGTGCCTTGCCAAGAAATTCCCGCCCCTAAGCGTGAAAAAGAACGCTATATGGATGCCGCCACACAAAAAAGTTTGAAGACCGCTTCTGGCCGCATGATTTTAGCCGCCGTCATTTTTATTTTCTGCCTGTGTATCGTGTGGGGACGGTTGTTTTATCTGACGGTGTTAAATTACAATAAACGTCCAACGAAATCAACAACATGGCACATAGAAGAAAATTTACCTCGCTACAATATTGTGGACAGGAATGGTACCGTCCTTGCTACAACGCTCACGTCTTGGGATATTTCCGTGAATCCAACAAAAGTTAAAGATCCAAAGGAAGTAGCTCATCAATTAGCCACAAAATTGGAAGGCGTTAAAGAATCTGAACTGTTGGAAAAATTAACATCAGACAGCAATTTTAAATATATCAAACGCGGCGCAACACCAAAAGAATTGGAAGCTATTAACTGGCTTGGATATCACTTTTTAACTTATGAAGCGGTCAACAAACGCGCTTATCCACAAGGAGCTTTATTCTCTCATATTTTGGGAGGAGTTAACATCGATAATGTGGGTATTGCGGGCATTGAAAAGGCCTATGACGAAGATCTAAAAGAACACGAAATTCAGTTGTCTTTGGACGTTTCTGTTCAAGAAATGGTTCGCACGAACTTAAAAAACGGCATTCAAAAATACAAGGCCGAAGGCGGGCTGGGGATGGTAATAGATATCAATACGGGCGAAATGTTGGCCAGTGTGTCCTTACCGGATTATGATCCAGAAGTCCCCGCCGGAAAAGATACCTCTGCTCGGTTCAATATGCCAACGCTTGGTGTATATGAATTTGGTTCTGTGTTTAAATTATTTAACACAGCTATGGCGCTTGAAAACAAAGTCATTAAAATAACCGACAAAGTTGATGCTTCTCACCCTCTCAAAGTGGGCAAAAAAACAGTTGAAGATTTTCACGGTCAAAACAGGCCTTTAACCGTTACCGAAGTTTTGATTCATTCATCCAACATTGGATCTGCAAAAATTGCATTACAAGCGGGTTATGAAAAACAACGTGATTTTTTGAAGAAATTTAATATGTATGACAAGTTGTCAATTCCTCTACCTGAGCGAGGCACCCCCTTATATAACACCAAGGATAAATGGGCGGAAATTGAAAGCGTCAACGTCTCGTTTGGTTATGGTATCGCGGTCACGCCACTGCATCTTCTGGCGGGTGTGGCCGCTTTAACAAATGGGGGATTTTACAACACACCCACCTTCATTAAGGATGGCAATAAAAACAAAGCAACTACTCAAGTATTGGACAATGTTATCTCTGAACAATTACGTCACATGATGTGGGCGGTCATCAATTGGGATCCATGGACAAAAAATCCGGCCAAACATTACGCCGTCGGAGGGAAAACAGGTACTGCCAACATGAAAGAAGGGCATGGCTACAACACCGATAAAGTTCGCACAAGTTTTGTGGGCGTTTTCCCCGTCAACGATCCCAAATATGCTGTACAGGTCACTCTTTTAAACCCCAAAGGAATTAAAGAGACCTTTATGTTTAACAACGCTGGTTGGAATGCAAAGATGGTTGGATTGAATATCATTAACGAGATTGCGCCTTATTTGAACATCGCCCCAGTGTTTGATTATCAACCGCCAGAGTTTGTTCAAAAATCAATTGATATTTCTTTAATTAAAAACGGAAGGAAGAAAAAAGAATGAAGCTGCATGACATATTAAATGAAGATATTCCAAATATTGAATTTTCGGGTATTACAGAAAAGGCTTCCGAAGTTCAAAAGGGCGATATTTTTTGTGCTCTAAAAGGAACCAAAGTTAATGGGGCTGACTTTATCCCAGAGGCGATTCAAAATGGTGCCACCGCCATTTTAACAGACCAAGATATCCATTCCGAAATTCCCGTTATCAAGGTGAAAAATCCTCGTTTGATTTTAACAAAAATTGCCACGCAACTCTATCCCTCTGAACAATTAAAAAAGGTTGCTGTAACCGGAACAAATGGTAAAACTTCCACCGTCTACTATGTTGCCGAAATTATGAATCAGCTTGGAACACAAACGGCCAGCATGGGTACCGTTGGCGTGGCTTCTCCATCTGTCAACATCGAAGGCAGCATGACAACCCCAGATGCCGTCACTTTAAATAAAACGCTCCATCTGTTGCAAGATAACGGACTTCAAGCCGTTGCTATGGAAGCGTCCAGTCATGGGTTGGATCAGGATCGCTTGGCGGGAAACCTTCTTGTCGCCGGCGCCTTTACAAATCTAACGCGCGATCACTTGGATTATCATAAAACAATGGAAAATTATCTTGCCGCCAAAGCAAAACTTTTTTCCGATTATATTCAAGAAAATGGAACGGCAGTTTTAAATGCAGATGTTCCAGAATATGACTTTTTAAAAAAGATCTGTCTAGAAAGAAATCTTAAAATCGTCTCGTATGGAAAAAATGGAGAAACTTTAAAACTTGTAAAACAAACAGCCACTTTAGACGGCCAGGATTTAACAATTCAAGTCGATGGAAAAGCACATGAAGTTTCCTTAAAAATTTACGGAGATTTTCAAGCTTACAACGTTTTAACCGCCGTCGGTTTGTGCATGGGACTTGGAAAATCATGGCAAGAAATTGCCCCAACTTTAAATAATCTCACGCCACCGGCAGGTCGATTGGAGCTGGTCGGCACAACACAAAATGGGGCTCAGGTTTTTGTTGATTATGCCCACACGCCGGACGCCCTTGAACGTATCCTTTTGTCCTTAAGAGCGCATACGAAAAACAAATTGCATTGTCTATTTGGGTGTGGTGGTAACCGCGACACCGGCAAACGTCCTCAAATGGGAGAAATCGCCAACCGTCTTGCCGATTATGTATACATCACAGATGATAATCCCCGCAACGAAGATCCTGCGCCTATCCGCGCCGCAATCAAAGAGGCTTGCCCTAAAGGAAAAGAATATGAAAATCGGCGCGAAGCAATCCTTGCTGCCATCCAAAATTTACAAACTGGGGATATTTTAGTGTTGGCCGGTAAAGGACATGAATCAGGCCAAATGATCCAAGGAGTCAATTATCCGTTTAATGATAAAATTGAGGCACAATTAATTTTAAAAACAATGACACAAAAACCCTTGTGGAACGCATCGGAATTACAAATGGCACTTAATACCGCTGTTGATAAAAACATTTATGCCTTTGGCGTTGTTTTTGATTCTCGATCCGTCCAATTGGGAGATATTTTTGTTGCTTTGAAGACAGAAAAAAATGATGGACATCAGTATGTGCATCAAGCACTTGAAAAAGGCGCATGTGCTTGCATTGTTGATCATAAAGTTGAGGACCTCTTGCCAAGCAATCAAATTATTGTGCCCGACACTTTGAAGGCATTGGAAGCTTTGGCGCGCTTTGCCCGCATGCGCACAGAAGCAATGGTTGTGGGTATTACCGGCAGCTGCGGTAAAACAAGCACAAAAGAAATGTTATCCGCCTGTTTATCCAAACAGGGGAAAACACACGCAACCCAAAAGAATTTTAACAACAATCTGGGGGTTCCGTTTACGCTGTCCAACATGCCTGCCGACACTCAATATGCCGTTATTGAAATGGGTATCAGTCATCCAAGAGAGATGGTTGAATTATCAGATTTTGTTCGTCCAAACGTCACCTTGATCACCAACATTGCCCCCGCACATCAAGAATATTTCCCGGACACACGTGCAATTGCGGCGGAAAAAATTCATATTCTGGACTACCAAAACAAAGAGGGCACCATTGTTTTAAATATTGATGATCCGCAATACCAATTTTTGGCAGACACCGCCACCGCGGCAGGGCTTAAAAAAATCATTCGTTTTGGACAAAATGAACGAGCCGACTTCCAGTTGCTTTCTGCCGTTTTAAATGGAGAAAAGACACACGTAAAAGCTATGTGGCATGGAGAAAAATTAGAATACAATATTAATTTTGTTGGCGCCCATTTTGCTTTAAATTCTTTGGGTGTTTTGGCAACGATCGACGCCATTGGAGCCAGCGTGGAACAAGCCATTCAAGATCTGCAAACCTTGCTTCCTATCCAAGGTCGTGGTCAATGTTATACGTGTACCATCGGACAAAAAACTGTGCATTTGATTGATGACGCTTATAATGCAAATCCCGTATCCATGGCGGCCAGCATACGCGCTTTGGGGTTACGAAAAGGAAATAAAATTGCTGTGTTAGGAGATATGTTGGAATTAGGCGAAAAATCCCAGCAAATGCATCTTGACATGCTGCAATACTTGGAGCAAAATAACATCAACAAATTGTATGCGGTAGGTCCGTTCATGAGCCAGGTCTTTGATCTTACCTCCCCCGATATGCAAGGTGCAAAAGTTTTATCTGCAACAGATCTTGTGGATATTTTGAAACACGACTTGCAAGATGGAGATTGGGTCCTTTTCAAAGCTTCCCACGGCACAAGGTTGGATCTGCTTATTCAAAAATTAAAAGGAGAATGATATGCTTTTTTACTTATCAAAATTATCTAATGTATTGGGCGTGTTAAACGTCTTCAGATATCACACATTTTTGATGGGCTGCGCATTGCTTGTTGCTTTCTTTTTGACCTTGTGGATTGGCCCTCGCATTATCCACTGGCTCAAAAGCAAAGAGGGCGAAGGACAACCCATTCGCGAATGCGGCCCCCAAACCCATCTGGCGAAGAAAGGAACCCCAACTATGGGCGGCCTGATGATTTTATTAAGCGCCACCTTTGCAACGCTACTATGCTCTCCATGGACAAATCCTTACGTATGGATTTTATTGGCCATTTTTTGGGGATTTGGGATTATCGGCGCCACAGATGATTATTTAAAATTAACACACCATAACAGCAATGGGGGCGTCAAGGGGAAAACTCGGCTATTAATTGAATTTGCTTTAGCTTTTATTGCTTGCATGGGCATGATGTATTTAGCCGATTCATCCACACAAACGACTCTTACTATTCCTTTCTTTAAAAACATTTTAATTGATCTTGGCTATTTTTATATTCCGTTTGCCATGTTCGTTATGGTCGGGGCCGCCAATTCGGTTAATTTGACGGATGGATTGGATGGTTTGGTCAGTTTTCCGGTAATTATGTGCACATTAGTTTTCACGGTAATTGCTTATGTTTCAGGCCGTACAGACTACTCTGAATATTTGCAAATTGCGTATATCCCGGGCGCGGGCGAAATTGCTATTTTATGTTGCGCCATTATCGGGGCAACACTGGGCTTTTTGTGGTACAACGCTCATCCCGCCCAAGTTTTTATGGGTGACACGGGCTCGTTGGCTTTGGGTGGTTTTTTGGGTGCCCTTTCTGTGGCCACCAAACACGAAATTGTTTTGGCGATTGCGGGAGCTATTTTTGTGGTGGAAGCATTATCCGTTATGATTCAGGTGGGCTCATACAAATGGCGTGGCAAACGCGTCTTTTTGATGGCTCCAATTCATCATCACTTTGAAAAAATGGGATGGAGCGAAACAACTGTTGTCACACGCTTTTGGATCATTTCCATTGTCTTGGCTTTGATGGCCTTGGCTACATTGAAGTTGAGGTAATTATGAAGCTGATAAGTACGCTGAAAAAAAATATTCTTACAGAATTTCGCAGTCTTGACCGCGGCATTTTGTACAGCGCACTTATTTTAATGTTTTTCGGATTGTTTTTAACTTTTGCGGCGGGCCCTGTTGTGGCAGAACGGCGTAATTATGAATGGTCATATTTCGTTTACAAACACTTGATGTTTATGCCTGTCGGCATCTTAATTTTAATTGGAACAGCGCTGCTACCTGTTAAATTTGCCCGCCGATTAAGCTTTCTTGTGTTTGTTGGTTCCATTTTTGGAATGATGGCCGTTTTGGTGTTTGGCACACGCTTTCAAGGCGCGGCCAGATGGATTAATATTGCCGGCATTTCTGTCCAACCATCGGAATTTGCAAAACCAGCCTTTGCCATCGTTACCGGGTGGCTGCTTGCCAGAGGAAAGTTAATGCGTAAATCTCGCGGTGGATTATTGGCTTGGGGAACATATTTTTTAACCGTGCTGTTGCTTTACTTGCAGCCCGACTTCGGAATGATTTTAACCGTGACAGCCATCTTTGGTATCGAATTATTTTTATCGGGTATCTCATGGAAAATCATTGCCCCCCTGGCCGTTGCTGGCGCCTCGCTGATTCCTGCCGCGTATTTTTTATTGGAACACGTCCGACACAGAATAGAAATCTTTTTACATCCAACAACCGAAAATGCCTATCAGGTACGACAATCTATGGAAACTTTAAAAACAGCGGGGTGGTTTGGAAAAGGTCCTGGCGAAGGGGTTGTTAAATACACATTGCCCGATGCGCATACAGATTTTATTATGGCGGTTTCTGCTGAAGAATTTGGCTTTATTTTGTCTAGCGTGATCGTGCTTACCTTTATGTATATTGTTTATAAAGGCGCCAAGCTTATTCGTCAAAACAACAATTATTTTGTTCAATTGGCGGTCGGCGGACTTATCACACAGATCGCCGCTCAAGCCATCGTTAATTTAAGTTCTACATTAAATTTGATTCCGACAAAAGGCATGACTTTGCCACTCATTTCATATGGTGGATCTTCACTTGTTTCCATGTCTTTCGCGTTCGGACTTATTTTGGCATTAACAAAACGACAAACTTTTTCAAGGGGGCTAGAATGACACAAACAATCGTCCTGACAACAGGTGGTACCGGTGGCCACATTTTCCCGGCACAAAGCGTGGCGGCCAAGTTAGTGGAAAAAGGATATCACGTTGTCTTTATTACCGACAAAAGAGGCAATGCTTTCCAAAATTTACCAGAAGTTGAAACATATCATTTGGCCGCCGAATCCGTCACAGGACGTTCCATTTTCGGCAAAATCGCCGCCTTATTTAAACTTTGGATTGGATCGTGGCAAGCCATGAAATTGCTGGCAAAATTAAAACCAGCAGTGGTTGTTGGATTCGGTGGATATGCTTCCTTGCCAACCGTAATGAGTGCTAAAATGCTACGTCTTCCCGTTATTTTACACGAACAAAATGCCATTTTGGGTCGCGCAAATCGAGTTGCTGCAAATGGCACACGGATGATTGCAACCTCTTTTCCCCATGTGGAACGCGTTCCCAAAAACGTCCCAACACTTCATGTGGGGCAACCTGTACGGGCGCCGATTTTGGAAAAACAAAATGCTCCATTTGCACCAAATGACACATTTAATTTATTGGTGTTTGGCGGCAGTCAAGGTGCACATTTTTTCAGTGATCACATCCCCGATGTTTTGAAAAAACTGCCCCCAGAATATCGTGCCAAAATTAAATTGACACAACAAGCACGTCCCGAAGATGAAGACAAACTGAAACAGGCTTATGCTGATGCCGGCTTTAATTCCCTTACTATTGCGCCCTTCTTTAAAAACATGCCAGACCTTTTAAGTGAAGCACATTTAGTTATTGGTCGTGGCGGCGCCGGCACATTAACAGAAGTTATGATTGTGGGACGTCCCGCTATCATTGTTCCTCTGCCAACAGCCGCAGACAACCACCAAGTCGCCAACGCAAAAGAACTGGAAAATGCTGGCGGTGGATGGGTTGTTGAACAAAAAGATTTTGATGCAGATCAAATGGCACAAACAATTAAATCTCTGATGGACAATCCGGAAACTTTAAAACAGATGGGGCAAAAAGCACATGCCTTGGCAATTGTTGATGCTGCCGAACGGTTTGCAGAATCAATCCACGATATTATTCAAGGAGCAACAAAATGAAATCTATTTTGCCTTTTACATGTGTTCATTTTGTCGGTATTGGCGGCATCGGGATGAGCGCCATCGCAGAAATGGTGCAGGCTTTGGGCATCACTGTCCAAGGATCCGATCGCACAGAAAATGACAACATCAAACGACTTCGTGCAAAAGGAATTACGGTATTTATCGGACAAAAAGAAGAAAATATTCAGCAAGCTGATGCCATTGTTTATTCCACCGCCACCAAGGAAAATGTAGAGGTTAAGGCCGCCCTACAAAAACGAATTCCCGTTGCGCACCGTTCAGAAATGTTGGCCGAATTATTAAAATTAAAACATAGTATTTGTGTCGCAGGGACGCATGGAAAAACAACTACAAGCTCTTTGATTGCCAGCATTTTAATATCTGCTCAATTGGATCCGAGCTTCATCATCGGAGGTATTTTAAATTCAAAACAATCCAATGCGCAGATGGGATCTGGCGATTGGGTTGTGGCCGAAGCTGATGAATCCGACGGATCTTTTTTGCGGCTCCCTTCCACCATTTCGGTCGTCACCAACATTGATCCGGAACACATGGATTTTTATAAAACGTTTGACCATGAAAAATCTGCCTTTTTAACAATGCTTAATCAAACGGCCTTTTATGGCGTAAACGTTGTTTGTTTGGACCATCCTGTGATACGTGAATTGTTGCCAAGCATCAAAGATCGCCCTGTCATAACTTATGGCTTAAGTCCTTTGGCAGATGTTTACGCACAAAACATTCAGGTCGTTCCCGCCGGCATTTCTTTTGACGCCACCGCAAATATAAATGGTACCGAAATCCACTTAAACAATCTCTGTCTGCACATGATGGGGCAACACAACGTTCAAAACGCATTGGCTGCTATCGCCGTTGCATTATATTTGCATATTGCACCCGAAACCATCCAACAAGCTCTTGAAAATTTTGACGGCATTCAACGTCGATTAACCTTACGTGGTCAATTTAAAAATGCTTTGGTTTACGACGACTACGCACACCATCCCAACGAAATCAAGGCAACATTGTCGGCCATTAGACCTCATGTGAAAGGACGCCTAATTGCTGTGTGGCAACCCCACAGATGGACACGTTTTCATGATTTATATTTTGATTTTTTAAATGCTTTTGAGTTGGCCGATACCGTTATTGTTTCGGATGTTTATGCCGCGGGCGAAACACAAAATGAAGGGCCAACACCCAATGAATTTGCTCAAAAATTAGCTTTAACAAAACCAACCCAATTCGTTTCATTTGAAAATTTGGAAAAAGCATTACAAGAAGCAATCCAACCTAATGATGTGATTTTATGTTTGGGGGCGGGATCCATTTCCGCTTTTGCGAAAGCGCTTGTTTTAAAGGGGGATAAGACATGTTAAAAAAAGACACATTTAAAATCCCAAAATTAAAAGCTAAAATTTGCAAAAATTATGATCTTGCAAAAAAAACTTGGCTTGGTGTTGGCGGCCCAGCCCAATATTATATTGAGCCGCAAGATTTAAATGATTTAGAACTTATTTTTAAAAACAAAGCTGATATGCCCATTACCATCTTGGGGGCGGGAAGCAATATTTTAATTCGCGACGGCGGCATCGATGGCATTGTGATTCATTTGGGAAAATCTTTTAAAAACTATGAGGTCGAAAAAAATTGTATTACTTGTGCCGCCGGTTTGTCCTTAATAGAATTAGCAAAAATTGCCGCCCAAAATGGATTGTCCGGTTTTGAATTTATGTCCGGTATTCCCGGCTCATTGGGGGGCGGATTAAAAATGAATGCAGGCGCATATGGATCGGATATGTCCCAAATTGTCACAGAATTAAAGGTAATGGATCTTGATGGCAAACTTCATAAAATTATCCCATCCAAAACTAATTTCTTTGCCTATCGTCACAGTGAAATTCCAGAGGGATGGATATTTGTTGAGGCAATCCTACAAGGCATTCCAAAGGATAAAAAAATCATTTTAGAGACCATGGAAAATTTGCGGCAAAAGCGCATTCAAACACAACCACAAAAGGTGCGGACAGCCGGCTCTACTTTCAAAAATCCACCCAATATTCCGGCCTGGAAGCTGATTGACGCGGCGGGATTGCGCGGGTATACATACAAGGGTGCCAAAATGAGTGAGAAACATTCTAATTTCATGATCAATGAAGGTCATGCTTCCGCCACCACGCTTGAGGAATTGGGCGAATTTGTACGCACAACTGTTGCCGATAAGACCGGCCAAACACTAGAGTGGGAAATCAAACGAATCGGGAAAAGAAAATAAGGAGACAAAATGACAAAGATCAAAAAAATCGCGGTGATTATGGGGGGCTTGTCTGGAGAAAGAGAGGTTTCATTATCTTCGGGCAAAGGCGTGGTCGCTGCGTTAAAAAGATTGGGATACACCGTTAAACCTATTGATTTAACAAAAGATATTGCGGCATTTGTAAAAGCACTAAAAACATTTCAACCCGATGTTGTTTTTAATGCTTTACATGGTGCTTTTGGTGAGGACGGTTGTGTGCAAGGCCTTTTAGATCTTATGCATATCCCATACACCCACTCTGGTGTGTTGGCCTCTGCCCTGGGGATGGACAAAGAAAAAACACGCGAAATTGCCCAAAAAATAGGCGTTCCTGTCGCAAAAGGTGGGCTTAGAACAAAAGAAGAAATGAAAAAGAAAATGCCCGCATTGCCCTATGTTGCCAAACCAAATGCAGACGGCTCCTCTTTGGGTGTTTTTATTGTTAAAACCAAAAAGGAACATGCACAATTGCTGAAAAAATGGGGAAAAGATAAATATAAGCTAGTGGAAGAATATATTCCCGGACGCGAATTAACCGCCGCCGTGTTAAATAACCGCTGTATTGGGACTTTAGAATTGGTTCCCAAATCTGGATTTTATGATTATAAAAACAAATATACCTCCGGCAAAACAGATCATTTAATTCCGGCGCCTTTACCCAAAAAACAGGCTGACTTGATCGCTAAATATGCAGAACAAATTCACACGGTGTTAGGGTGCCGAGGTGTTACACGCAGCGATTTTCGCTATGACGATTCGGATAAACGTCATCCAAGATTGGTCTTTTTGGAAATCAATACAAATCCTGGAATGACACCATTTTCTTTGGTTCCAGATATTGCCAAATATAAAAAAATAACGTATGATATGTTGGTTGAAAAATTATTGAAAGAAGCGCAATGCGATTAAAATATAACTATTTTAAATGGCCAATAAAAACACGCGCCCTCATCGCGAGCGTTTTGTGGATTACCATTGGCGTTGTTGCTTTTTTTTACTCAATGCCAGGGCACCATTTTGTACAGTGGACAAAAGAATGTGGCAATATTGCTTTTCAAAAAACCAACAGAAACCTGAAACAGGTTGAGATCAATTGGCAAAACCCAAATCATTATACTAAAACAGAAGAAATTCTTAAAACAATTCACGTAAAACAAGGCGATCCGATGGCACAAATTCAGCTCGGCGACTTGCAAAACAGCATTGAGAAGTTGCCTTGGATTCGAACGGCCATTATTGAAAGATATTGGCCAAATATGATCAAAATTACTATAGAAGAAAAAATGCCATTGGCTTTGTGGCAAAATAACCGCAAATATCATCCTTTGGACGAACGTGCAGAAATTATTGATACCACCAAACAATTACCAGCAGATTTATTGTTGGTCGTTGGACCAGATGCACCCAAACATCTGATTCCATTAATTAAGGACTTAGAACAAGTACCAGACATTTATCAATATGTCCGAGCCGCCGTTCGCGTCGGGGAACGACGTTGGAATCTAAAACTATTTAATGCCGAAAAAGGCGTAGAGGTTTTGTTGCCAGAAACAAATATTTTGTCCGCTTTACGAAGACTTGATGCTCACAACAAACAAGAAAAATTAATTAAACGTCAAATTGCCGCCATTGATTTACGCACAGCGGACAAAGTCGTGCTGAAACCATTAACTGCATCTAAAACACCACAGAAGGCCAAGAAAAAATGAAAACTAATTCAAAATCAATTTATACTTTCTTGGATATTGGTACGTCTAAAATTTCTTGTTTAATGGCGCGTATGCCAGAGGGTAGTTCCCCCGAAATTATTGCCCACAGTTCCGTCCAATCCAAAGGCATTCAAAATGGTGCTATTTGGGATATTGAGGCTGCCAAATTATGTGTTGACAATGCTTTGCGTCAAGCTGAAAAAATGGCAGGGCGTACCATTTCAAGTGTGTATGTCAATATCTCATCCAGTCAAATTAAATCCTTACAGCTCTACGATGAGATGGATATCCCTGGCGGCAGAGCTATTACAAGTGACGATGTTCGACAATTGGTTGACAGCATGCTTTCAACACAAGTGCCTGTAGGGGAAGAAATTTTACACGCCATCCCTATTGGCTATTCCGTTGATCATGAACAAGGTCGATCGGATCCGCGCGGTATTCACGGAAACACTTTGGGTGCCCGAATTCATGTCATTACAATTCCTGAAACACAAATAATGAACCTGTTAAAGGTGTTGGATTGGTGCCATGTAACAGTGAATGCAAAAGTGGCCACTCCTTATGCCAGCGCACTTGCCGTCTTGAATGAAGACGAGATGGATTTGGGTTCAACTGTTATCGATTTTGGCGCAGGAACAACCAGTTATGCCATCTTAATTGGTGGTGGGTTAATGCAATTAGGCTTGGTTCCGAACGGCGGCAACGACATAACAAGGGTTATTGCCCAAACATTCAACACTGATTTGCAAAACGCTGAACGTAAAAAAGTGTTAAATGGGGCAGCAACACTGGCTCCCCGCGATGAATTAGAGCCAGTTATTGTTCCTGTTTTGGGCGACGACACCGGCGCTAACATTCAAATTATGAGATCAGATCTTATTTCCGTAATTTTGCCTGTTGTTGACAACATTTTAACCAACCTCAAAGCCCAATTAGATGAAGATTCTACTTTTTCTTCCGTTGCGAACCGTTATGTCTTGACTGGTGGCGGCGCTGGTTTTGATGGTCTTGTTGAAAAAACTGCCACCACATTAGGCGGCATCGCACGATTGGGAAAAATAAAACAAATAAAAAACTTGCCAAATCAATACGATTCGTGTACATTTAATGTATGCGTTGGATTATTGGTTTATGCCAAGATGCGAATGCAAAACAAAGTGTTAGATGATTATCAAGAAAAACCAGCCGTTATCGGTTGGCTCGGAAAGGTAAAGGAATGGCTGAAACAAAACCTGTAGATATTACAAATACATTGGGCATCACATTGGCAACCCCGCCCCCAGAAGTATTGTTAACCCCAAATATTGGCGTTATTGGTGTTGGTGGTGCGGGCGGTAACGCCGTTAATAACATGATTTCTTCAAATCTAAGTGGTGTTAATTTTTTTGCAGCCAATACCGATGCTCAAGCTCTTTCTAAGTCTCTTTGTTCTGAACGTATCCAGTTGGGCGTTAAGACAACACAGGGGCTTGGAGCGGGTGCTCATCCGGAAATTGGCAAGGCTTCCGCCGAAGAATCTGCTGATAAGTTGAAGGAAGAAATTACTGGTTTGCATCTTTTGTTTCTAACCGCCGGAATGGGGGGTGGCACGGGAACAGGTGCCTTACCCGTTATTGCTAAGATGGCCCATGAAATGGGAATTATGACCGTCGCCGTTGTTTCCACACCTTTTAATTTTGAAGGAAAAAAGCGCATGGAAACCGCCAAAGGGGGTATTGAGGAATTAAAGAAATATGTTGACACAATGATTGTTGTGCCCAACCAAAACCTCTTTAGAGTCGCAAAACCAGACACCACTTTCGTTGAAGCATTTAAAATGGCAGACGATGTCTTGTGCCAAGGGGTTCGTTCTATTACCGACTTAATTATGAATCCTGGTATGGTGAACCTAGACTTTGCTGATTTAACAACCATTCTGAAAGGCATGGGACGCGCTATGATGGGATCCGGAACGGCATCCGGAGAAAACCGCGCAATGATTGCCGCAGAAAAAGCTTTATCCAACCCTCTGCTTGACGACATGTCCATGAAAGGAGCACATTGTGTTTTAATTAACGTTTGCGCCGGCAAAGATTTAACTTTGGTTGAAAACGATATTATCACTCAACGCATTACGGAGGAAGCCGATCCTGATGCAAATATCATTTGGGGTACAACATTGAATGAAAATTTGGCAGGTTCTATCCAAGTGTCCATCGTTGCCACAGGCTTGGACCCCCAAGCACAAACTGAAAAACCAGAGGTACCCTCCACACGGCCGTCCATAACGCCCGTCACTCCCCCTGAAAATCCCATTCCTTCTTTGAAATTAGACCAATTAACAGAAGAATCTCAAACCCCCGCATCAGAAGAACCTTCCTTAATTCCTCCTTCTCCGTTTGAGTTTGTTCCTATGACCAAAGTTGCGGCCGAACCGACCGAAGATCTTGTTGTGGAGGGTGTTGAAGAAATCAATGCAACACAAGAGACTTTATTGCCGAATACACCGCCAACAATTGGTCCCGTTGAAGAAGTGACAACAACCGTTCAAACAGAAGATCCTATTAATTTGGAACATAAGACAGCGGAATCTAACGTGACCTCTGCTAAACCTGACTTATTTAAATTGGTTCCCGCTTTGTGGAATTTACGCTCACCAAAACAAAAACATCAACCCAAGCAAAAGGATAAAGAGCCCCCTTTGCCAGAGCTAGACCTAACTATTCCAAGTTTTTTTAAATAGACAAAAACCGTTTGTGCCGATTCTCAATTAATTCTTCCGGAGACTGTGCGTCCAGTTGAGTAAGATACTTCGTGATAACCGCTGCAACAGAAGTCATTGTTTCTTTTGGATAACGATGCGCCCCGCCAATTGGTTCTGGGATCACCTCTTCAATAACACCCAATTTCAACATGTCCGCTGCCGTTAAATGCAAAATATCCGTTGCCTTTTGGGCATATTTAAAATCTTTCCACAAAATAGAAGCACACCCTTCCGGCGAAATTACAGAATAAATTGCGTTTTCCAACATAACGACAACATTTCCAGCCGCCAGCGCCAATGCACCGCCACTGCCACCTTCCCCAATGATACAAGAAATAACTGGCACACGCAAATTTAATGAAGTCTCTATACACGCGGCAATCGCTCGTCCTTGTCCTTTGGCTTCTGCCTCTACGCCCGGAAAAGCGCCCGCCGTGTCAACCAACGTAATCACAGGACAATTGTATTGTTCAGCCAAATGCATCAACCGAATCGCTTTTCGATAACCCTCTGGACGTGCCATACCAAAATTATGCTTGATGCGGCTGTCAATATCGTAGCCCTTTTCATGGCCGATCACCATCACGGTTCTTCCATTCAATTTAGCAAATCCAGCAACGATCGCCTCATCCTCTCCACTCACACGATCACCCGCCAAAGGCTCAAAATCTGTAAATATTGTGTTGATATAATCTAGTGTATGCGGCCTGGATTCATGACGTGCCACCTGAGCTTTTTGCCATGGAGATAACTTTTCATAGGCATTTTTAATCAATCTGGCGCGTTTTGTGGTTAAACGCTTAATCTCCAACTGATTTTTATCCATCAGCGCTTTTTCGCCCGTACTTAGGCGCGCCAATTTATCATCCACAGCCTTAATTGTTTTCTCAAAATCTAAATACTGCATACCCATCCTTTTTGTTTGCTTTTTTTAATTATACAAATTATACTTAGAAATGTCCAGTATTTTAACAAAGGGAATATTATGGCACCATATTTGTTTTGGGAATTGATCATACTGATCGTCGGTGTTTGGCTGATGGCCGTGCTGTTTTTTGTTTATGGATGGCTGTTGTTAAAGCGTCAAAAACAAATGATGGCCCAATTTTTGCCACCACAAACACCTTCCGCAGAATCCAAAGAACCAGAAGCACCCGTCCATTTGGAAATTTCTAAAGATGAACCCCTTTCAAAATATAAAGATTTGACTCCAGAAGAAGCGGATGTTTCATTTGTTGATAAAGATGAATAAAATTTTACCTTTTTTCTTATTATTATGGAGCTTGCCAGTTCTTGCCGCTCACGGACTGGCTTTGCATGGAAAACCCGCGCTTCCTCCCAATTTTCAAAACTTTGATTATGTGAATCCTGATGCCCCAAAAGATGGCGAACTAAAAGCCGCTATGCCTCACGGATTTGACACCCTTAATCCATTTTCAATCAACGGAATTGCACCAGCGGGCATTCAGTTAACACACGACAGCCTGATGAAATCCAATGCAAACGAACCTTTCTCGCAATACGGCCTGATTGCCCAAGATGTTATAGTGTCTCCCAATCGCCGCCATATTACTTTTACCCTTAATCCAAAAGCAAGTTTTAATGATGGTTCCCCTATCACCACACAAGATGTTTTATTTTCTTTTAATACATTAAGAGAAAAAGGATTACCCATTTATCGCACCTATTATCAGGATGTAGAAAACGTCAAAATCTTAGATGATCGACGTATCCAATTTTCTTTAAAAAACACACAAAATCAGGAACTCCCCCTGATCCTTGGCCAGATGCCAATTCTTTCAAAAACTTATTGGGAAAATAAGGACTTTTCAAAAACAACCCTGGATGTTCCTGTGTCCAGCGGACCTTACTTAATTAAAAATTTTCAACCCAATCATTCTATTACCTATACACGAAATCCAGACTACTGGGCCAAGGATTTGAACGTCAATGTGGGATTTTATAATTTCAAGGAAATTAAGTACGATTGTTATTTAGACAGCACCGTCATGGTGGAGGCTTTTCGATCTGGGTTAACCGATTTTCACACCGAAAATGTGGCAAAAAGGTGGCATGCAGAACAATCTTGGCCCGAGATCGCACAAGGAAAATTAATTACATCAGAAATCCCTCATCATTTGCCCAGTGGTATGCAAGGATTTGTCTTCAACTTGCGCAATCCCTTGTTTCAAGATATTCGCGTCCGCCAAGCATTGACAAAGGTATTGGATTTTGATTGGATCAATAAAAACCTGTTCTTTAATTTATATAAAAGGACAACAAGTTATTTTGATAACTCCGATCTGAAAGCACCCCCACTTCCGGACAAACAAGAACTAAAGCTGTTAACTCCATATAAAAATATTTTGCCTGCGGGAACATTGGACAAGCCATTTGTCTTGGAAAACCTTCCCCCTAGACAAGCCTTAACCGAAGCACTTGAATTATTGAACCAAGCAGGCTGGAGCGTCAAAGATAATGTCCTGCAAAAAGACGGAAAACCCTTCCGCTTTACTTTGTTAATGGACGCCCCTTCCGTTCCCGTTTGGGAACGTATCGCATTACCGTTTATCGCCCAACTACGCCGTTTGGGAATCCAAGTTGAAATCCAAGCTCTAGACCTATTGCAATATAAACAGCGTCTAGACAACTTTGATTACGATATGATTGTTTTTGTTTGGGGTAACTCACTATCTCCCGGTAACGAACAAAGCGATTATTGGGGCACAAGCGCCGCGACCACGCCTGGCAGCTCAAACCTCTCGGGCATTCAAAGTCCTGCAATAGATGCCATCATCGAGAAAGTAAAAACAGCGCAAACTCAACAAGAACTTACAACCGCAGCGCATGCTTTGGATCGTATTTTGCTACATCATTATTTGGTCATTCCTCATTGGTACAGTCCTAACACGCGGTTGCTTCACGTGCCCGCACTGCATGCCCCCGAAAAAATACCCTTGCATGGAATGGATTTAATGACTTGGTGGAAAAAATGAAATTTGTGCTTGATATTCTTAAAAAAAACGAGTATGAATAACATAAGGAGAGGGTTTTCATGAAAAAATTATTGTTCTTAAGTTTTATTTTAACCGCGTGGACAGCTTCTGCTCAGAATCTGTTCTGGAGTTTCAACGACGAACAACAACCTATGACTATTGCCCCAGAATGCGATGCTCGTTTTGACGAAGTGCGCGGGGGTGTTTTTATGCCTTCTGTTGAAGATGTTTATCAATATGGCAATATCTTTTTGGAAAACCAATCTTACGAAATCAAACGGCAAGCCCCTTATTGTTTTTTAGTCGCTGCTTTAAATGGTAACGCCGATGCTCAATTTAAATTAGCTCAGCTTTATAATAAGGGTGATATTTTGCCGCAAGACGACCTAAGCGCTTATAAATGGGCTTTCATTTCCGCACTTAATGGGAACAAAGAGGCCGAAAAGTTTACGCTTAGCTTAGAACAATTTTTAACCACTTCCGATTTAGAGGCAACTGGCAGCGCCATTCAAACAGCGCGGCTGCAAATTCAAGAAAACATGAAAAAACAATTGGATGCCCTGCAACAAGAAAAAATCCAATTAGATGCGCCTAAGACAGATTCAGAAGAAACGGCTAACCCAACCTCTAAGTTTGGACGCCGCGCGCCATTACCAACGCCTGTGACACAGATTTTTTCCGAGAAGGATCGTTTTTAATGAAATACTTTTTTGTATTGTTTTTGCTGCTCTGTCTGCCTTTGCGTGCAGAGTTTTTAGCCGGCACCGATGTTCCTTTAATGGATGGGCTAATCGTCAACGAAAACGACACCGTTTCTTTTGATACACCGTCAGGACAAATTCTCAGCTTAACAGCACAAACCTCTGCTTCCAAAAAAGAGATTTTAAACTTTTATCACGAAAGTTTACTTGCATTAGGTTGGCAACAAAAATCTCAACAAAAATATCGTCGAGATCAAGATGAGCTTATTTTACAGGTTATTCCCACAAAGCTTAAAACCATCGTAAAACTTCAATTAACCTTTGCAAACAAATAAAAAACTGTTGACTTTTTATTTTGGGTCTTGTATAATGAAGGCCTGTTTAAGACAAAACAATTTATTTAAGGATAAGAAAAATGGCAAATTTACGTTCATCCAAGACCCGTGTTGGTCGGAATAAAAGAAGAGAGCAAGTCAATAAGAACCGTTTAAGTTCTGTTCGTACTGCTGTTAAACAAACCCGTGCCGCAATCGCTGCCGGAGATAAGGAAGGTGCTCAAAAGGCATTTAAGAAAGCCGAGGGATCCTTGGCTCGTGCCGCTGGAAAACGCACCATTAAAAAGCGCACTGCCGCCCGTCAAACATCTCGTTTGGCCGCTGCCGTGAAAGCTCTTTTCAAGAAATAATGATGTTGAAGATTTTAAAAGCCCGTCTTCGGACGGGTTTTTTTATTATTTTTTTACCCTAAAACACTTGACATAACGCCAAAAATCTGCTTTTATTCAATAGATAACAGAAAGGCGAAAAATGCACTCTAATTTATTTTTAAGAATTGTCTCATCTATTGTGTTCGTTCCCATCGTATTGGGTGCTATTTGGTATGGGCGGAGCGCATATGAGGATTATTCCATTCCGCTGTTTAATATTTTTCTGGCCTGCTTGGGTGCAGGATTGGCATGGGAATGGGATACAATGTTCAATAAAAAAATCACAATAAACAGCGTATTGATTACATTATTTGCCTGTCTTGTTGTTTTTATTACAGAGGATCGGCCACCTTTTGCCTTGTGGATTATTTTGGCGGGAATAACAACGCTTTTCTATAAAACAAAGGGACAATTGGCGTTTTCGCTTGGCATGGCTTATATCGGTTTACCTTTGGCGGCTTTAAGTTACCTGTATCATACAAATGGCCACGTAAGCCGTGAGGTTGTGCTATGGCTGTTCTTTATTGTTTGGGCCACAGACGTTGGCGGATATGTTGTTGGTAAATCCGTTGGTGGCCCCAAGCTTGCCCCCAAAATTAGTCCCAAGAAAACATGGGCGGGGTTAATTGGCGCTATTTGTTTTGCCCTGGCCGTTGCTTATGTTTTTGCGTTATACTTAAAAGCTCATGGCTATATGACGGGTGATTTTATTTTTAACACAAAAATGTTGGTGATTTCATCTGGAATTTTAGCCATTATTTCTCAGATTGGCGATCTATTTGAATCCTATATTAAACGCCGTCTTCAAATTAAAGATTCTAGCGATATGATTCCAGGCCAAGGGGGCTTATTTGATCGTTTTGACGGATTAATTTTTGCCGCCTGTGCCGTGGCAATTGCTGTCGTATTTATGGGAGAAAGTTGGTGGACACCATGACAACAACCTTGTTATATTTGTTTGCGTTCGTTGTTGTATTATCTCTTGTTGTTATCGTTCACGAGGGCGGACATTTTATTGTTGCGAGATTGTGCGGCGTCAAAGTAACCGAATTTGCCATGGGATTTGGAAAAAAATTGTTTTCCAAAACGGACAAGCGCGGAACAGCTTGGCAATTAAGATTGATTCCTTTGGGGGGATACGTCAAAATGTTGGGCGACGAAGACGCCGCCAGCGCAAAATCATCTGATAAAGATATTCCGCCGGAAGATAAAGATAAAACTTTTGCGTCAAAAAGTTTACCTCAACGTGCCGCCATTATTTTTGCGGGCCCCGCGATGAATTATGTGTTTGCATTTGTCCTTTTAATTGGTCTTTTCTGGGGCGTGGGAGAAGTAATTGTCAAACCAGTTATTGGATCTGTGATTCCCGATTCTGCCGCAAGCGAAGCTGGATTAATGCCACAAGACGAAATCATCAGCATTAACGAAATGCCCATTGATTCCTTCGCCGACATTCAACGCAAAGTCCTGCTGACAAACTATGGACAAGAATTAACTTTAAGCATAAAAAGAAATGATCAATTGCTGACCATTGCCTTGACCCCTCGTGTGGACGAAAAAACACAGAGACCACTGATTGGCATTGCGGCTGCGGGAGAAACTGTTGTCATCAATGAAGATTTATCTTTTGTTACATCGTGTCAAAAAGCCGCTCTTATAATTTATGAAACAACCCGAGATACCTTAATGTATTTGGGACAAGTTTTGACCGGAAAGCGCGCCCCCAACGATATGCGCGGCCCCTTGGGTATTGCTGAGGCGTCCGGAGATGCGTTGTTAGGCGGGTTTATTTCCTTAATTGCATTTGTCGCACAAATTTCTATTGCCATAGGATTAATGAACCTATTACCTATTCCTTTGTTGGATGGAGGACATTTGTTCTTCTATGCCATCGAAGCTATTCGGCGTAAGCCGTTAACCGAAAAAATGCAGACAGCCATTATGTGGGCGGGCTTCAGCATTTTAATCACAATCTTCGCCTACACAATGCTTCTGGATATTCCCAGAATTATACAAAGGGTGGTCGGATGAACATAACAAAATATACACTTCTTACAGCAATCAGTTTGGTTGCCTTTCAAGTACAGGCAGAAACATTAAAAGCCATGAAAATTCAAGGCACTCGTCGTATTGAAGATGCTACCATTACAAACTATACCGGCATGAAGATCGGCCAAAATGTCACACCACATGATTTGGATCGAGCAACCAAAACTTTGTTTGCGTCTGGTTTATTTTCTGATGTTAACATCAAAATGAACAATGGTATTGCCACCGTGAAAGTGGAAGAAAACCCCATCGTTCATGAAGTGTTTTTTGAAGGAAACAAGGCCCTAGAGGATGATGTTTTAAAGACAGAAGTTCAGATGAAACCCAGATCTGTCTATACAAAGACAAAAGTTCAAAAAGATGCGGACAGATTGTTGGCTGTTTACAAAAGAAATGGGCGTTTTGCGGCCACTATTGAACCAAAAATTATTGAAAAAGATCAAAATCGTGTAGACGTTATTTTTGAAATTAACGAGGGCGGAAAAGCTTTTGTAGAAGATATTAAGTTTGTTGGAAATAATGCCTTTTCCGAAAGCACTCTAGAAGGTAAAATGATGACTCAAGAAAAAGCATGGTATCGCTTTTTGTCCAGCACAGACACTTATGATGCAGATCGTTTTAAATATGATCAAGAATTGCTGCGCCGCTTTTATTTGGAACACGGTTATCTTGACTTCAAAATTACCGATGCCACAGCTGAATTAACTCCAGATAAAGAAGGCTTCATTCTTACCATCAAGATGGATGAAGGCGAACCTTTCCGAATCGAAAAACAAGATTTACAAGTCAGCTTGCCGGATTATAAAGATACTTTAAAATTAGAGAAATATTTGGAACAAGATGATGGGGATATTCTGGACATCACAAAAGTAGAAACGACGGTTGATGAATTGACCGAAAGATTGTTGAACGATGGATATGCTTTCGTTAATGTTGAACCGGATATTATTCCAAATCACGAAAAACACACAGCTACCGTTGTTTATCGCATATCCGAAGGTGAAAAAATCTTCATTCGCCGGATTAACATCAAAGGAAACACAAGAACTCAGGATAAAGTTATTCGTCGTGAATTCCGCATTAAGGAAGGCGACGCTTTTAATGCAAGCTTATTGCGTCGTTCCAAACAAAACGTTTCTGATTTGGATTACTTTTCTAACGTAGAAATGGACACAGCACCAGTACCAATGAATCCATCTTTAGCGGATGTAAATATGTCTGTGACTGAAAAGTCAACTGGTGCCTTTAATATTGGTATTGGTTGGTCGTCTTATGATGGTATGATGTTTGAAACCGGCATTCAAGAACGCAACATCTTGGGAACCGGAAAGGCTGCTGGATTGGATATTATGTTAAGCCAACGTGAAACCCAATATACGATCAGCTTAACAGATCCATACTTCCTGGGTTATAACATGTCTGCAGGAATTGATTTATATCACACAACACGTGATAACAGCGATTCTTCATCATACAGTTATAAAACAACCGGTGGCACGATTCGTTTCGGCTGGGATTACACGGACGCTTTACGCCAAGTTGTGCGTTACACATTGCGTCAAGACGACATCTATGATATTGACAGCGATGCAGCCTTATCTATTAAAGAACAAAAAGGTAAAACAATTGTGTCCATGATTGGACAAGATTTAATCTATGACAAACGGGACAGTCGTTTAAATCCAACAAAGGGCTACTACACATCCTTAAGTACAGATCTTGCCGGCTTGGGTGGAGATACAAAATTCTTCCGGGTTGATGCAACAGCTATCAAATACTTCCCCGTTGCAGAAGATGTTGTGTTCTCTTTAAGAGCAGACGGCGGATATATTTGGGGGATTGGCGGTAAAGATTTACGCATCAATGATCGCTACTTCTTAGGAGACAGAAGTTTGCGCGGATTTGAATACGGCGGCGTTGGCGCTAGAGATAAGGCTTCCGATGACGCTTTGGGCGGCGACTGGTATAGCACTGTTAGTGCGGAATTAACCTTCCCAATTGGTTTGCCAAAAGAAATGGGTATCAAGGGTAAATTATTTACAGATGCAGGCTTAATCGGTAAACCTGACGATTTTGATTCCGAAACGATGGAATATTCAAATCGTTTGCGGGCGGCCGTCGGAACGGGGATCGAATGGTCCTCTCCAATGGGTGTTATCAATTTCGATTTCTCATATGCTTTTGCTAAAGAGAAATACGATAAGACACGCGTTTTCCGTTTGAATTTCGGAAAAGGTTTTTAATTTAATAGAAAGGAGAAAAAATGAAGAAAAATAAGAAAGTAATTACAATATTGGTTGGCGTGGCCGCCATCGCCTTGTTGGCTTATGGAATTTGCCGAGCCGGTCGTCCACAAGTTGGTATTATTAATTTTGCAACTGTTCAACAAAAAGCAAAGGCCTACGTTGCTGCCGCGGAACAACAAAAGAAATATGACGAACAAATCCAAGCAATCATTATGAAAGACAAGGACTTTATCCAATTACAGGAAGAAGGTAAACGCTTGTCCGAACAACAAAACACCTTGTCAAAAGATGAATTTGAGCGCAGATCCAATGCTTTGCAAGAAAAAGCTTTAAAAATCAATGAGCGCTATCGTGCCTCTTTTGAACGCAATGCCATGGCCTCTCAATTGGCCTTAAAAGCTTTGGAAAAACAAATTGCCGAAGCGATTGAAGCAACATCTCAAAAAACCGGCGCAAAGGTGCTATTGCCCGTTAATACAATTTTGTATGCCTCAGAAAAGGCTGATTTTACAGATGTTTTTGTAAAAGAATTGGATAAACGCGCACAAACCGTTAACTATCCAGATCCTGTCACATTACAATAAGGAGATAAAATGGCTGATACACGCTTTTTTCAAAAAAAACAGGGGGGATTAAGTTTGGCAGATATCGCCGCTTGTGGCGAAGTTGTTTTGCCGGAAGGTGTTGATACAACAAAAACATTTGATGACGTGGCAGATTTAGAAGCCGCCACAGAAAAAGATGTTTCGTGGGCATTTATTCCCTCTGTGCGTGATCAGCTGAAAGCCACAAAGGCGGGGGCTGTTATCGTCCCAGAAAACTTTAAGGACTTGGTCCCAGAAGGCACCGTTGCTTTGGTTTCAAAAGATGCGCACCGTTCCTATGGTTTGGTGGCCAGCGCTTTCTATCCAAGCACAGTTGAACCCTTTATTTCGCCCGATGCACATATTGATCCCACCGCTCAACTGGGCGATGGTTGTCGCGTTGAGGCGGGTGCTGTTATTGGTAAAAACGTAAAGTTAGGGCCGATGTGCCATGTCCGCGCCAATGCCGTTGTTGAAGATGGTGTTGAAATGGGGCCTATGTGTATTGTTGGCGCTAATGCCACTGTATCACATTGTGTTGCTGGCGCAAAAGTTTATATTTATCCCGGCGCCCAAGTAGGTCAAGATGGTTTTGGTTTCGCAATGAGTCCCGAAAAAGGCCCTCAAAAATGCCCACAATTAGGTCGCGTCATTATTGGAAACGATGTAGAAATTGGATCTTGCACAACGGTCGATCGTGGCGCCATGGGAGACACGGTGATTGGGGATGGTTGCCGCATCGATAACCTGTGTCAAATTGCACACAACGTACAACTGGGGCGCTGCTGCGTCATTGTTGCACAAAACGGTATCGCGGGTAGTTGTAAGTTCGGAGATTTCGTTGTGTCTGGTGGTCAGGCAGGCTATGCTGGACATATTACCGTTGGTACAGGCGCTCAAATTGCCGCTAAGGCTGGTGTTATCAGCAGCGTAGAACCTATGAAAAAAATGATGGGCTCTCCGGCACAAGAAGGGCATGAAATTATGCGTCAAGTTGTTGCTTTGCGCAACTTAACCAAAAAGAAAAGCGAACAAGTAAAGGCTGATGCAAAAATTTGGTTTTGGAAGAAATTTATTAAGAAAGGTTAGACGATGGCGAAAATTCATCCTTTAAGTATTGTTGATCCAAAGGCCGAACTGGCCGATGATGTGGAGGTGGGTCCCTTTTGTACAATAGGACCCCAAGTAAGAATTGGTGCTGGCACACGCTTAATATCTCACAATGTTATTGATGGGGATACTGAAATTGGAACAGGTAATACGTTATATCCTTTTGCAAGTTTGGGCCTTCCTTGTCAACATAAGCGTAACAAGGCAACAGACACGAAACTGGTTGTTGGAAATGATAATATCTTCCGCGAACATTTTACCGCACACACCGGTTCAGATGTGGATAAAAAAATTACCATCATTGGTTCCCGCAACTGGTTTTTGGTTGGGTCCCATGTCGCACACGATTGCGTTGTTGGAGATGATATTGTGATGAGTAATAACGCCGGTTTGGCGGGGCATGTTATTGTTGAAAATCGGGCCATTATCGGCGCCATGGCTGGCGTGCTTCAATTTACCAGAATTGGCGAAGGCGCGATGATTGGCGGCATGTGTGGTATTCCGAAAGACGTTATTCCGTTTGGTATTGTTATGAAAGATGGATTGGCGGGTTTGAATTTGGTTGGATTACAACGCGCCGGGGTGGATAAAACCCTTGTAATGGAACTACAAAAAGTCTTTAAAGAACTGTTTCTTTCAGGGGAAGGCGTTTTTGGGGATCGTTTGGCAAAATTGGTTGCTGAAAACAGCTCAAATCCATTGGTTCAAAAAGTTCTTACTTTCTGTCAAAATCCATCCAAAAACGGCATTTTACATCCTGAAAGGAAATAAAAATGAAAAAATTAGGGATCATTGCTGGTGCTGGCGCTTTACCCATTTGCTTGGTGCAAGCTTGCGAACAGATGAAGCGTCCCTATTTTGTTGTGGGATTAAAAGGATGTCTTGAAAAAGACGCCCTACCCAAAGGAACTCCTCTGGGATGGATTCGCCTGGGCGGTTTGGGTAAAGGCTTTAAATTATTTAAAAAAAATAACGTTGAAGAAGTTGTCATGATTGGCGCCGTTAGACGCCCTTCCTTTGTCGGCTTATGGCCCGACTGGAAATGCTTTAAAATGCTATTAAAATATGGCAAAAAAGCTTTGGGAGATGATGCCCTTTTAAAAATTTTAATTAAAGAGATAGAAAAAGAAGGATTTAAGGTTGTTGGAATTGATCAAATTCTACCCCATTTACTTATTAAAAAGGGGGTGTATGGTCGTTTAATTCCAACGGCACAAGATACAGCCGATATAAAACGCGGCGTTCAGGTGGCCCGAAAACTGGGAGAAGTTGATGTCGGACAGGCCGTTATTGTCCAGCAAGGCCTTGTACTGGCTGTGGAAGGAATTGAAGGCACAGATGCTTTGATTCATCGTTCCAAGGCGCTACGTCGAAAAGGGGGGCGTGGCGTTTTGATCAAAGTTGCAAAACCTCAACAAGATCGCCGCGCTGATCTGCCGACCATTGGACCAAATACGGTGCAATCAGTCGCCGAAGCTGGCTTAGCGGGTATTGCTGTACAGGCAGATTCTGTTTTGTTCAGCGAAGCGGAAAAAGCCATCAAATTGGCTAATCAGTTGGGGGTTTTTATTATTGGAGTAGAAGTTAAATGAGTTTAAAAGTGTATTTGATTGCGGGCGAACCTTCTGGCGACTTATTGGGCGCTCGTGTCATGCACGCGCTCAAAAAACTTGAACCGGACGTCCAAATTTTTGGTGTTGGTGGAGAGAGCATGCAAACCGAAGGATTGCAATCTTTGTTCAATATCAAGGATTTAGCGGTGATGGGATTTTTTGAAGTTTTACCCAATTTACCCAAGATATTAGCCCACTTTGATGACATCCAACACGATATCAACAAGGTTAAGCCTAATATTATTATGACGATCGACAGCTATTCTTTCTCAATCCGCGTTCACAAAGCATTGAAGAAAAACGGATGTACTGTACCGCATGTTCACTTGGTCGCACCCCAAGTGTGGGCTTGGAACAAAAAGCGCGCCAAAACAATTGGGCATTTTATCGATCATTTATTCTGCCTATTGCCCAATGAACCGGGTTATTTTGCCCCCTATGGCATGCCCGCTACATTTGTAGGACATCCAGTTATTGAAGGCGGTGCAGACAAAGGGGATGCCACCGTTTTTCGTGATGAACACCAAATTCCCGCAAACAAACAAATTTTGTGTGTATTGCCCGGCAGCCGATCCAATGAAATAAATTATTTGCTTGATGATTTTATTCAGGCGGCAGATAATTTGGTTGCCACAAATCCAGATTTATTTGTCGTCATTCCAACCGTAGAAACCGTTCGCGAAAAAATTGAAAAAAAATTGGAAAATTGGCAAACACCACACTTAATTGTCACGGGCGAACAAGAACGTTACAACGCTTTTGCAGCGGCGTCTGGTGCGATTGCGGCCAGCGGAACGGTGAGTCTGGAATTGGCCATGGCTGGCGTGCCCCACTTGATTGCATATCGTATGAATCCTATTACCGCCGCGCTTGCGCGACGCGTTTTAAAAATTAAATATGTCAATCTTATCAATTTAATTATGGATGCCCCCATTATTCCCGAATTACTGCAAGAAAACTGTACCGTTCCGAAGATCACAGCAACCATGAGATCTTTACTTAATAACAAACAGCAGGACACACATGCTGCCCTGGAAAAATTAGGTCTAGAATCCTCTCCGTCTGAAAAGGTGGCACAACATCTGATTAAACTGGCGAGGAACACATGACAGACAGAACTTTGATTTATCATTATCCTCTGTGCCCGTTTTGCCGTTTGGTGCGCTTGGCTTTCTATGAAAAGGGCATTCCTCATGCCTTGTTAACCGAAATCCCTTGGGAAAGACGTCCCGCTTTTTTAGAAAAAAATCCTTTGGGAATATTACCCATGATTGCTGAGCCAGATGATTACTTATTAAGCGGAGCAACAACCATTTGTGCTTATTTAAACGAAATTAATCCGTTGCCTGATTTGCTGGGAGAAACCCCCAGAGGGCGCGCAGAAGTACGCCGACTAATTGAATGGGTGCATTCCACCTTTTACCGTGATGTTGTTAAGCCAATTTTGGATGAACGTGTTTACAAAGCTTTGCAACACAAAGGCGTTCCTGATTCTAATGTGTTGCGCGCTGCAAGAAAAAATTATACCATTCTGATGCCATATCTAGATTGGATTGCCTCGCGCAGATCTTATTTGGGCGGAAGACATATTTCTTATGCCGATTTAGCTGTCGCAGCACAATTATCCGTTTTGGATTATCTAGGAGAATTAAATTGGAATAAATTGTCCGATATTAAAACATGGTATGCCAAAATAAAATCCAGGGCTTCATTTAAATCTTTACTTCAAGATAAAGTTGGTGGTATAATGCCAGCAGAGGGTTATACCGATTTGGATTTTTAGGGGAGAAGAATCAGATGAAAAAAATCTTTGCAATTCTGATCTTTACATGCGGCTTATTGGGATGCCAAGCGATGGTTGGTGAGGAAGGCCAGAAAGTCTTTTATTGGGAACGCCCCAACACAGGCGTAGCCTGGTTTGTAAAAGATCACCGCGAATGTATGCAAGAAGCCGACTTATTCCCGTTTGAATGGCCCAGCATCCCCCTATTCTCTGAAAAGCCAAAGGAAATGAAATTGCGTTTTGATAATGATGCCCCATCCGGCGTTTGGGCTCAATTTGTACCTTACCCAGGCGCTCATCCATTGTATGTTAACTCTGCACAGGATGACTGGTCTGTGGACTATGATTCCTATGAAGAGTGCATGACAGCGCGCCATTATCATCAAAGATTGCCCGCGACGCAAAATAGACAAGTGTTCCCGATGTAAGGAGAGCTTTATATGAAACAAAAAACGATCATGCAAGTTTTACCTTCACTTAAACAAGGTGGTGTAGAAGTTGGAACCGTTGAAATTGCAACCGCTCTTCAAAAGGCCCGCATGCCGAATATTGTTGTGTCTTCTGGTGGGCCCATGGTTGAGTTGTTAAAAAAAATCGGCGTAAAACATATAACACTTCCCGTTCAAACCAAAAATCCATTTAAAATTTGGATGAATGCAAAAAAGCTGGCCAAGATTGCTAAACAAAATGATGTGGCTTTGATGCATGTTAGATCTCGTGCACCCGCTTGGTCCGTGTGGTTGGCATCCCGAAAGACGGGGATTCCTTTTATTTCTTCATATCACGGTATTTATGGCATTAAACCGGCTATAAAAAAACTGTATAATCGCGTGATGTTGAAGGGGTTGTGTACAATCGCCGTATCCGATTATGTTAAACAACATTTAATTTCCGTTTACCATTATCCCGAAAACAAAATTCATGTCATTCATCGGGGCGCTGATTTAAAAAGATTTGATCCCGATAAAATCTCACAAAAACAGCTAGATGAATTTACAACAAAATATCAAATTCCAACAGAAAAACCAATTATTATGTTGGTTGCACGGCTTTCAAAACCAAAGGGGCAATTAGAGTTATTACAAGCGCTCAATAAAATGAAACATCACGAGGTGACGTGTTTGCTTATTGGTGGAAAAGCAACACCACAATACCAAGAAGAGCTAAATAACTTGATTAAAAAACTGCCCGATGAGACTTCCCTGAAAATTATTTCTCTGCCGGGCGATCAAATGCCATTAGCTTATGCAACCGCAGATATTGTTGTGTCTACCTCTTTAATCCCTGAAGCTTTTGGCCGCACAATCACAGAAGCCAACGCTATGCACAAGATTGTGATTGCTTTTAACCACGGTGGTCCCGTGGAAACAATTGTGGATGGAAAAACAGGCTTTTTAACGCCCGTAGGAAACATACCGGCCCTTGCAAAGGCTCTGGATAAAGTATTAGATATGTCGCCCGCCCAAAAGAAAAAAATGGAACAAGCGGCAGCACAAAATACCTATAATCATTTTTCTATTCAAACAATGTGTGAAAAAACTTTAAAATTATATAAGGAGATTTTAAAATGACAAAAAAACAAACCGAACAAATGACTCCGGCACAAAAAGAAAAAATTACTCAGTTAGAAAAATTAGCCGATCGTTTAGAGCGCATGCGTGTGGGAGATTACGTTACGAATTTGAATAAAACCTCTCGTTTAATTTGGTTAAATCTTGTCAGTGGTATTGCCCGTGGCGTTGGTTTAACGATTGGTGCCACTTTAGTAATCGCTATTATCTTTAAAATTATCAGTGCTCTGATCAACCTGAACGTGCCGTACCTAAGCGATATGATGAAGGAAGTGCAAGCCACATTACAAAGCCGCTATCAACCGGTTCATCAACAACATCCGCCTCGGCAACATCAATCAGCTCAAGATACCAGTGATAGCGTCCAAGACAGCCTGTAAAATGTTCATAATGCCTTCCAAAAAGGACATCAAAAAATTAAGCACATAATTTGATGCCGATAAAAGGCTGTCCGCAACTTGTTTGATAAACATAATTATCGGACTTGTAATATAATAAAAAAAATCTCCAAGAGCGCCCATCATATTCTTTACTCCCTAAACATTGGTAAGCCGCGTTCCAGCCGCGTCTTTTGTTGTTCCATAAACGTTGCTAAGTTGATGTTCGTATCTCGAATAGCCATACGCATCTGATCCGCCGCCTGCGCGTTGGGATTAGCAAATGCCGATTGATATACCAATTTCAACTTGTTTGTACCCTCTAACCTTTGGTGTATCACGCCCAAAATACCACGCGCCAAAAGATCGGCCACCAAACCATTATCCAACCCTGTGGATGCAGCATATTTAATGATGGAATTTAAAGCATCCTCCACACCATTGGCGTGAATTGTTGATAGCACCAAGTGACCAGAAGTGGCTGCCACCAAACATTGGCTGGCCGTTTCGGGTGTTCGAATTTCACCCACTAAAATATACCGCGGTTTAGAACGTAACGCAGAACGCAATCCCGCACCCCACTGATCATTTTCAACGGGCACCTGCTTACACAAACCTAATCCGCCATTTTTGGAATGATATATACCGGACAACGGCATTTCTGGTGGATCTTCAATCGTATACAAAAAGCCACCATCTGTATCCAAATAACGTTTCATCAGCGAGGAAACTGTTGTTGTTTTACCTTGGCCCGTTGGACCAGCAAACAACAATAATCCGGAAGAACGACTCAAACTTGTCAAATGCTTCACGATTTGTGGCTCAAATCCCAATGTTTCAATTTCCGGTGTTGTTGTTGGCATTTTTCGACAGTTATATTGCAAACCATCTATGGTGTTCACACGTTCCACACGATAAGAATCTCCGGCAAATTTAATCGCATAGCTGGACATTCCTGTAAAACCTTGTTCCAACGCCTTATGAAAATCTTCCAAATCGTCTGTTTCAATAGGGGTCAAGGCAAATCTTGTGCTTTTATCACGAACATAAGCGATTCCTTCTGGGGTATACCAAATATCAGCAAAATCAACGGTATGCAATGACTCACCCCGAACGGTTTCCGGCTCTTTTGTTGCCCCCATTGTTGGCTGTATAACCGGCGCTTTCTTTTCTTCCTTTGCATCATCAGAATCCTCATTGGGAGTATCTTTTTCTTGCAAAAATGAAGGGGGGTCTGGCGGCGGTGTATTATCTGGAACATCATCCACCGGCAAAGCGTCCTCTGGCGCCTCTTCTTCATCTGGCAGCTCAGGAACCGCGGATGGCATACTGTTTCCTTGCATTGGATTGTGTGCCATCGGTGGACGGGCAGCAGGATCAATTGAATCCGCCATTGGTTCTTCACGAACGGGTTTTAATGGTTCTTGAACTTTCTCTGGGACAGGAGTTTGTGTTGGTTCGCTTGGAGCTTGCGCCGCAGAAACAGGAGGCTCAGGAGCTTCCGCCGGCTTTGCGGCTGGAACAGGACGTTGTACGTCAGTACCAGGGGTAGCCGCTTTAGGTGTTGCGGGCGGTGTTGCCGATTTTGTTCCCTTTAAAAAACGTTCAAACATAAAAACCTCCTCTTTTCTTTTATCATTGCCTTTTTTTTATCTTTTTGCAAGCGTTTTTTGTAACATAAAAACAGGAACCAATCGGCTCCCGTTTTTATGCGCTTTTAATGATCTATAGCCTTACACTAAAATTTATAATGAATAACCGCTGCTGTGCCACTATTCTGCTCTGCATAAACATTCTTTGTAGAATCCGTTCCAACTTTGTCACGTACTATTTGCACAACATCGGCAGTTGAATCGCATCCCACATTTATTATACCACTGAACTCACCACCAGAAAAGCCGGCAGTACAACCAGGAGGCATCGCAATCCCCTTGGCTGCAAGATCTTCTGGGCCTAGATTAGCCCCGGCTCCCGCTTCATTTATTGCCATAGCAGCCAAGGCAAAACTATTAATAATTTCATTTGCCTTATAATTTTTCATAGCCATTGTGTAACCAGCGATACCACCAACGGATAACACACCGATAATGGCTAACACGCCCAACATTTCGACCATTGAACGGCCGGATTCTGTATTTCTCATTTTATGTTCCTTTCGTTTGTTAACAAATCTCAATTTACTTTCCCAACATACAAAAACGTTCCTTTAAAATGCGT
>JAFPYS010000014.1 GCA_017412085.1 Alphaproteobacteria bacterium | reverse complement strand
GTAGTCTGAAAAAGTTTGTTAACAAAGGCGGGGAGGAAGACTACATCCTCCCTTGCATTTGAAAGGAATTAAAATGAAATTGAAAAATGAATCCGGCCGTTCAATGGTCGAAATGTTGGGTGTGTTAGCCATTATCGGTGTATTATCCGTTGGTGGTATCGCTGGCTACACAATGGCGATGAAAAATTATAAGGCTAATGAAATCATAAATGCCGCATCTATGCTGGCAATACATACACAAACAAAACAACCTCCTGTCTCTTCATTATCTTATAATACAGCTTTTGGCTTGGATGCAAACACACCACTTCCTGGAGGAGCTACGTCATTATATGCGAATTATCCAAGTGCATCCAGTGCGGTTTATATAATGTTTACCGCCAGTAGCAACGAAATATGTGAAGAAATTGTTAAAAAAGTCGGCACAACAACGACCCAAACAATCTATTCCGAGGGTGGATGTCAAAACGGCACAAGCGATATTGTTTTTAAATAAATTTATTTAAAATAACTTCATTCTCTCTGACCTCAGGGTCAGAGAGTTTTTTTTAATCTCTTTCTTGATCATCATTAATATCAACGGCATTGCCGATGTTTTCCAGCGTTGTGTGAGTGGCGTCATCCGCAAGAATATTCTTTCCGTTTTGAACAGCTTGACGTTCAAACAAAGCTCCAATCCTTTTTCTTAACGACCCACGAAGCCGCCCCATCTTGGCAACCATCGTATGGCCTGCAAAAAACAAACAGGCCACAATCGCAAGAGCAAAAATCAATCCAACATTGTCCGTCTCTTCTTGCTTCTTTTTAATTTTAACATATGATCTTAAACACGACATTTTTTCCCTTTCTTTTGTTTGGCGGGGTCAAATGGTTCCGCATGAATAATGACTTCCATCTCTGGGTATTTTGCACGAATCACCCTTTCTATCTCATCCAATTGATCATGCGTTTTCTGCAAACTAACGCGACCATCAAACTGTACGTTAAATTGGACAAATCGTTTATTCCCCCCTTCCCGCGTGCGCAAAGAGGACACATTTTTCACTAACGGTACCGACAAAGCTAATTCCCGGATTTCATCACGAATTTCCACAGACAATTCCTTGTCCATCAACATGGCACACGCTTCTTGCATTATTCCCCAAACGGTGTACAACAAATAAAAGGCCACCACAATACCAAAAACACCATCCACCCATGTCCAGCTTAAATAATGCGACATCAATAATGAAATCAAGATGCCAATATTCATTAATGTATCACCCGCATAATGTGCCCGATCGGCTTTAATAGACAAGGCTTTTGTTTCGCGAATGACGTAATTTTGAAACACAACCAATATCCCCGTTAATGCAATTGCAATCAGTGTTACCCATATACCCAAACCAATGCGTTGTACTGACTCCGAACGCAATAAATGCAATATTGATTCAACGAACAACAAAACGGCCGACACAGAAATAATAAATGCCTGCAACAAACCACCAATCCCCTGCGCTTTTCCATGGCCGAAACGGTGGGCTTTATCTGCCGGCTGAACCGCTTGATGCACCGCCACCATATTAATCATAGAAGTCATAAAATCTTGGACCGAATCAAACAAACCAGATAAAATAGCCACAGACCCCGTGCCAACAAAAGCTATCGCCTTGATAATCAACAAAAAACATGTCGTTATCAAAGACCCAAGGCCCGCCAAAATCATCAATCTGTTTCGTTTTTTCTCATTCATAATGAAAAGATTATAACATTTTTTTTATTTTTGCCATAGCTTTTTTAAAAAATCATTCTATATTATATAATAGTATGTTAAAAGGAGCTTAAAAAATGGCAAACTTATATGACTTATTAGGTGTTTCAAAAGGCGCTAGTGACAGTGAAATTAAAAAAGCTTATCACAAAATGGCCAAGACATTACATCCCGACGTTAATCCTGACACCAAAGCCCAAGAAAAGTTTAAATCTGTCTCAAAAGCTTACGAAATCTTATCTGATAAGTCCAAGCGCGCGCGTTATGATGCCGGTGAAATTGACGACAATGGCAATCCGACTCCTTTTGGTGCTGGCGCTTACGATCGTGGCGGCGCTGGATTTGGTGGTTTTGGTGGCGGCAGAACTTATCGCCAAGGCAACACTACGTATACAAACATAAATCCGGAAGATTTGGCTGCCATGTTCGGCGGTATGGGTGGAGCACGTGGGTTTGATTTTGCAGATTTGTTCGGCATGGGTTCTCGGGGCCCCAGAACTCGGGCCTATCCTCAAGCACAAGATGTTCAATATGACCTTAATATTCCCTTTAATCTTTCCATCACTGGCGGCGAAACAACTGTCAGCCTGGATAACAAACAAATTAAAATGCGTGTACCGGCAGGTGTTGATGAAGGTGGTATCTTGCGGCTCAGAGGGCAAGGCCATAACGGTGGCGACGCTTTAATCAAAGTGCATATTCAATCTAGCAATATTTTTAAAAGAGAAGGAAACAATTTAATTGTCAAGGTGCCCATTACTCTTAAAGAGGCCATTTTGGGAACGACCGTTACCATCCCATTGCCCAGCGGTGCTGTAGCCGTTAAAGTCCCCCCCTATACAGACGCAGAAAAAACTTTGCGCCTTAAAGGAAAGGGTGTCGGTGGTAAAGGAGATTGCATGGTGCATTTTAATATCGTTTTACCTCATAAAAACAACAAGGAGTTATCAAATTTTGCCGAAAATTGGCTAGATCCAACCGGAAATCCACGCTCTTTTTAAAAATTTATTCAATATTTTCTAAAAAAAAATTAAAAAAAGTGTTGCAATTCAAAAAAAAACTGTTTACACTGCTTGTGATAGGGACCATTCTAACCCAAAGGAGAACTAAATGAAGAAGGCGTTAATTATTTTTGGAGCATTGGCTGTTTCTGCTTGTACGATGGGCTTTGAAACCGACATGGATAAAGCTGCGGCAAAACGTGAAGCAAACATTGATGCTCGTCACCAAGTCAGTGGATGTACTTTTGTCCGCGATCATGAAGCTTACAAAAACTGCTTGATGAATACGTATAACTTGAATTCACCAGCAACATATACGACCCAGAACATGCAAGACGGTCGTCCTGTTGCTGTTATTAACCATCAACAAGCGCAACAAACCAACCTTGCATGTGGTTTAAAACCAATTCCTGCGCCGGCAGAATATGAATGGGCTGCGCCAACAACGGTTTCTCAAACAAATTCTGTTGAGACTGTGTGTCAGAAGAAATTTGAACCACAACAGACTGTGATTCAAACTGTTGAGGAAACGCTTCCTCCTCCAACACCAGAGGTGATTTTTGTACAACAAGAAGCACCACAACCCGTCGTTGTCCAACAACCTGTACAAACTTGGACTGCACCCGTTGAAGTGAAACCAACATGTCCGTGCGCGGATCCTAATGATCCATGCCCACAATGTTATGATAAATAATTTTAACGAAAGGAACTAAAATGTATAAATTATTACCGATTTTAGCTTTAGGTTTATTGGCAGCTGCGTGTGTTCCACACGATCCAGATGAACCTGATTTTGTTCAAACAGAAACATATTGGGAACCAGTAAGAGCTGAAAAACCAGAACCAAAACCAATTTATGTCCAACCAGCTCCGCAACCTGTGCAGGTACAACCAGTTGTTGTGCAACAACCTGCTCCAAAAACAACTTGGTGGCAACAAAATCGCCAAAAGCACGTTGTGAAAGTGGTGACACCAACTTGCCCATGTAAGGACCCAAATGATCCTTGCACACATTGCTATCAAAAATAAGGAAATTAAAGCATGAAAAAATTATTAGTGTTAACCGCCTCTGCTTTATTGTTGGTTGCCTGTTCCAGCACCCAAGATGGCGCTGAATTGTATGGTGATGTCAACGGTGGATGGCAAGACGATATTGATGTGACAAGCTTGTCCGCAACAGCACTAACGAAAAAATTACAGCAGACAGGCTATGATGTTGTGTATTTTAGCTTTAATGATTCCGGTTTGGACTCACAAGCAAAGGCAACACTTCGTTCCCAAGCTGAATGGCTAAAGGACAATCCAAAGGCCTTGATTGTCATTGAAGGTCGCTGCGACGAACGTGGTACACGTGAATATAACCTTGCATTGGGCGATCAACGTGCTAATGCAGCGCGTAGTTACTTGATTGCGCAAGGCATTTCCGCAGATCGTATCCGTACCATCTCTTATGGTAAGGATAAACCCGTTGTTTTGGGCTCTGATGAAGAAGCTTGGGCGAAAAACAGAAACGCAACAACAGTTGCTTATTAAAAAATACTTGTAAAGTTTTTACCTTCCTTGTATAATGCAAGGAAGGTTTTTATTCACGGAGGGAAAACATGAAAAAATATCTGTTCTTATCTTTTTTATTTTGCACACCATTGATGGCTCAAGACCTAATCGTGGAGGAAATCCCTCTGGAGCAACCAGACCCCGCGCCGCAAGAAGAAATTTTATCTGAACCACGTGCCGCAACAGGAACGTTGGATGACCTTTATACACTTGTGGAAGAGCAAAAAAAAGCCCTTCGGGATTTTACAGAACGCCTTGAACAAACGGAATATCGTTTAAAACAAACAGAAGAAAAGCTGGAACGAACAACACAAGACCTGACTTTTCGTGTGACAGAGCTCGAAAACAAGCCCGCGGTTATTATTGATAAAACATCGGATAAAGACCGTTACGATTACGCCTACAACCTGCTTCAAAAAAATGATTATAAAAATGCGGAAGAACAGTTCTTGTCTTTCATAAAAGATTTTGAAAACTCGGAACTCAGACCAAATGCAATTTATTGGCTTGGTGAAACGTATTATGCTCAACAACAATTTGAAAAAGCTGTTGGACAATTCGCCGATGTTTTTGCAAAATATCCCAAATCCACAAAAGCCCCAGATGCTCTGTTAAAAATGGGTCTATCCATGATTTCTTTAAATCAAAAAACAGAGGCCTGTACTGCTTTCATTGCTTTGCCAAACGAATATCCAACAGCGTCAAACGCTTTAAAACAACGTGCAGCCGAAGAAGCGAAGAAGAATAAATGTTCGTAATTCCAACACAAGTTTTAACACGCTTTAATCAATTCTCTTCTCTTAAGGGGCCGTTTGTTGTGGCCGTTTCCGGAGGTGCGGATAGCCTTTACTTAACCCTTTTGCTATCTCAATGGGCTCAAAAGCATAAAAAAAAGATCATTGCCATTACTGTTGATCATGGGTTAAGAAAAGAATCACATCAAGAAGCAATTAAAGTCCACCGACAATTGGAAAAGTATAAAATTGATCACGTTATTCTGACGTGGGATGGGCCAAAGCCAAAAACAAGAATTGAAGAACGCGCACGTGAGAAAAGATATCAGCTTTTATTTGATTTTTGCAAAGAAACCAATGCCCACGTCCTGTTCTTGGCCCACCATCAACAAGATCAGGCAGAAACCTTCTGGGCTCGTCTTGCCCGTGGCAGCGGATTGGATGGCCTATGTGCTATGGGCGATACAACATCAAGACAAAATATCTTAATTGCCCGTCCCCTTTTAGGCCTCACAAAAAAAGAAATCACGCAACAATTAACCAAACACCATATTTATTGGGTTAATGACCCCATGAACAAAGATACAACCTACGAACGTGTCCGTTGGCGCCAAGCACAAAAGCAACTGGATTCATTGGGGCTTACAACGGATCATCTTTCCAAATCCATTCAGCGGCTTCAACGCGCCAAAAATGCTTTAGATTTTTATGTGCAGGATTTTATTCAACATCACGTCAAAAGGTCACCCTATGGCTTTGTTGCCATTGATGAAAAACTTTTTATGCGCGCCCCCGAAGAGATTCGCGTTCGCGTTGTATCCGACCTGTTAAAAACTTTTGCACAAAAGGATAAAGTTATTTCTTTGGAGAGCATTGAAAACATTGCCATTAACTTGCCAAAACACGCCACATTGGCTGGTTGTCAGTGGGTCAACAGTCATAAAACCATCTTTATCGCACCCGAGTTAAAACAACTTCAAAAAACAAATCTTCCTGAACGCACATGGATTAAGTGGGGGGCTCTACTTGTTTGGACAAATAAATCCTTTATTGCCGAACCTTGTGCCCCTAAACCGCGTCTAGCAAACATCCCCTATCTTATCCAACGTACCTTTTTAAAACTTCCAAAAGGTTATAAAACCATCTATATCCACGGCGAAAAAGAACTTGAAAAAAATGTGAAATTGGACTATAAAGACAAAGCACCCATTCTTATGATTAAACAAAGTGAACGAAAGGATAATGAATGAAAAAATTTAAAGGATTCGGCAATAGTTTGTTGATTTGGATTGTTTTATTCATAGCTGTATTTGCCGTGTCACAGATGACCTATTCTCCAGAAGACACTCCAAAATCAGACGATATTCCTTATTCTGAATTTGTTGAGAAAGTAAATGCGGGTGAAGTATATTCCGTTAAAATGCAGGGGCAACAGATCCTTGGCACACGCAAAGACGCTACAAAATTTAAAACTTATGTCCCAAACAACGCCCAAATTGTTGAGTTATTGGAGAAGAATAAAGTAACCATCAGCGCCGAACCAGAAGAAAAGGATTCTGAAGGGTGGTTGAGCGCTTTGCTTGGTTGGTTGCCAATGTTGTTCTTTTTATTCTTCTGGATTATCATGATGCGCCAAATGGCTGCCAGCAACGGAAAGGCTTTAAGCTTTGGCAAATCAAAGGCTCGGCTTTTAACAGGCAAAGATTCTGTGACTTTTAAAGATGTCGCCGGTATTGAAGAAGCAAAGCAAGAATTACAAGAGATCGTTGAGTTTTTAAAGGCACCAGCAAAATTTCAACGCTTAGGCGGTAAAATCCCTAAAGGCGTGTTGTTAGTTGGCCCTCCAGGAACTGGTAAAACCCTTCTTGCAAAAGCGATTGCAGGTGAAGCCGGTGTACCATTTTATTCTATCTCTGGCTCAGATTTTGTGGAAATGTTTGTGGGCGTTGGTGCTTCCCGTGTCCGTGATATGTTTGAGCAAGCAAAAAAAACATGTCCTTGTATCGTGTTTATGGACGAAATTGACGCGGTTGGTCGCCATCGCGGCGCTGGTCTTGGCGGCGGTAATGATGAACGCGAACAAACTTTAAACCAATTGCTTGTCGAAATGGATGGCTTCGAAACAAACAGCGGTATTATTTTGATGGCCGCAACAAACCGTCCAGACGTGTTGGACCCAGCCTTGTTGCGTCCTGGCCGCTTTGACCGTCAAGTGGTTGTCAATAATCCAGATGTAAAGGGCCGTGAAGAGATTTTAAAGGTTCATGTACGCAAAGTACCATTGGCACCTAATGTCCGCTTGGATATCTTGGCACGCGGTACACCGGGCTTTTCTGGTGCAGATTTGGCGAACTTGGTAAACGAGGCCGCCTTGCTTGCTGCTCGTCGTAATAAAACTATGGTTACCATGGGCGATTTTGAAGATGCCAAAGATAAGGTCATGATGGGTACAGAGCGTCGCAGCTTGATTATGGACGAAAAGGAAAAACGCATGACAGCTTACCATGAAGCAGGACACGCTATTGTGTCGCTTCACCTGCCCGAATCTGATCCTTTGCATAAAGTCACCATTATCCCACGTGGACGTGCTTTAGGTGTAACCATGCAATTGCCCGAAAAAGATAAATATTCGCAAAGCAAAACGTATTTACAAAGCCGTCTAAGCATTTTGTTTGCTGGCCGCGTTGCAGAAGAAATGATCCTAGGCAAAGAAAAGGTATCTACGGGCGCCAGCAATGATATCCAAGTAGCCACGACAATTGCTCGCCGTATGGTGACGGAGTGGGGAATGAGCCCACTGGGCCCAATCGCTTTTGAAGAACCAGAAAGCGATGTCTTTTTGGGATATAGCATTGCCAAACGCAAAAACATGGCTGACAATACCGCCCTGCAGGTGGATAAAGCCATCAGCACGTTGGTGCAAACTTCCTATCGTCGGACACAAGATATCTTGCGTCAGCATAAAAAGGAATTGGATACCTTGGCCAAAGGGCTTATTGAATATGAAACTTTGTCCGGCGACGAAGTAAATGCTCTTTTGAAAGGCAAAAAGATCCGTCAAGATGAGAAAAAAATAACCTTAAAAAAGCCTCGCTTAACAGTTCCAGAAGTGAAAGAATAAAAGAAACAAAGCATAAAAAAAGGAGCGTCTTTCAACGCTCCTTTTTCATCCTGCTATTTTGTACACTTGGTGCCGTTCCACGTACCACCATAGGTTCGGCATTCTACCTCGGTCAGGTCTTCAACTTCTGCATTGGTCATATCCCCCACACGGGTCTTCGTCGGCAATTTGTTATAAAATGGCTTACCACTTGTCTGTTCTCCATCAAACACACAATACACATAGGCAACACCTTCTGTAGCCGTACTAACCTTAAATTTATTTGAATCACTTTTATCAATATAACCAAAAGCAACATAATAGTTTTGAGCAGCCGGTTTTGTGTTGTCTTCATAAATCGTTTTTGCGTCGGTACCTGGAGATGTTTCTCCAATATAGATCGCCTCTGGATAGACATCCGTCACTACATCTCCAACCTTTGTCGATGCAGATCCATCTAAGGTCACATCCGTTACCACACTCTCAGTCCCAATCGTACCCGTTGTCTTTTCCAACTCTGCCGTCTTCTTTTGAGGATCCGTCTTTGTTGGATGAATCACAATTGCCAACCGATAACTTTCGGGACAATAGCCCTTTGCAATCGTACGCGACCAAACACCAGCACTATGATTCCAGGGAGAAGGAGGACTTGAAGTCAATGGTGTCATGTCCTTCAAAATATAATTCGGCAAGATATCAGAAAGTCTGGCTCCACCGCGGCTCATCACCTTAATATCATTCATAACAGACGTATATTTGGGATCCAAAACATAATTGATTTCCGCCGCAGTACCTGTTGTACCGGTTTGAGGATCTTCTACCTTTGCCCTTTCAAACACAATCATGCCATCTTTATCAAACCGCATTGCCGAATCTTCATTTTCATAATCACGACCAACATGCAGATCATTCAAAACATACACATTTCCAGTTGGCACAGTCTTTCCATGTGAATCCGTGGTAGATCCCGCGTTTTCCACATAAAAGGCCGGACGACAATTATTAGCTGACGCCGATGATGGAGCTATTATATTATCAGAGCTAATATTCCCAGCGGCCGCTCCAACTGCATCCATATCCATTGTAACAGTTCGTTGTCCTAGGGCTGTATAGCATCCATTTGAACCACCGGCGGAAAAAGCTCCATAAGCTGTAGCATTATTCAAAACCAGCGACCAATCAGACGGCAAACTGACTTTCATGGAAGGCAGATCAATCTCTGGTTGAAACACATCCGTCCCAGTCAAAGCCACATAAGTTGGAATACTACCACTATCAATAATATCATCCGCGTCCAATGTCCATGTGCCAACAGCACCAGAAATCACCTCATCAGCACCATCCATTGTTATGTTCGGCCCATAAACGCCACCGTCGGCCCCAATCAACATCGCCACCCGCGCAGCACGACGGAAATTCCATGTGCTGCCTTCACCACCATCTGGCAAAACAACACTAGATATTGGAACAACAATACCATAACATGTTTCCACTTCTGATCCGCCTAGCCCACGGTTATAACAGCTCAATTTAAATGAATAATTTGAAGACAACTCACAATCATGTGTGGGATCGGAACTTGAAAAATATCCGGCCGGCAAAAATGAACAAATACCCGTGCTATGACTGTCAACTGCATCTCCAGTAATAGTAGCCAATCCAGGTGTAGCCCCCCCCATAGCGGCAGGATATGAAGAAGTAAGAGTTGATTTTCTGGCTTGAATCCACGCCGCAAAAGCTTCCTTTACCACACGAATTTCCGTTGCCATTTGAATATTGTGTAATTCCTGGTTACGCAAATACATTTGTCGGAACAACATTGTGCCCATTAAGCCCATCAAGCTTAAAACGGCCACAACTTCCAACATAATGGCGCCTGATTCCATTCCCCTTTTTCCTAATTTCTTTTTCATCTTTTCCTCCTTTAGTTCGTACATACTGGGGCAGAAATGCCGTAACGCCGGCTATCCACCTTAAAGTTCTTGTAAATCTCCACCGCATCCAAGGCGGTATTATAATAACGCACACTCGCAACACCCGGTCCTTGATCTGATATTTGCCCAATAACAACCTTTTGAGTATTCGCTGTGGAAAGATCATCGTTCTTATTCATAGAGAGTGTTTTATTCAAACATCCATTCACATACAGCAATAATCTGTATTTCGTATTATCGTCCGGATCGTTGTCCCAAACAACCGCGTATGTATGCATGCCACCATTATATACATCTGCTCCGCCCCCGCTGATTGGCGACGACGTATCTGGATGTTCCCCATGCTTCAAAAAATACCAATTCCCGTTGTACCATGAAAGCGCATAAGCTCCTTTCGCTTCACTAGTACTCGAATCAATAGGTCCTATATAAGCACCATTATTTGGTCCAGCCCCCAGTGTACTTGGCGTTCCCTGATCCACCACCACAATCAAAGTTGAATTCCCTGGCTGCAAATCCCCATACGTAAAAGGCATCTCAATTCCATTCATGCTTGCCCTTGCTACGTCACGAGTACTTCCTTCTGCTCTATTGTAATACCAGCTAACACCACTTATAGTCCGATTTGGTCTTGTCACAGAATACCATTTACCCTCAAGGGGCGAGCTTAATGGCAGATAGTGTGGTCCAAGCCCTTGCACACCACATCCACCTCCGTACGCTAAAGAATCAATTGCATCAAAATGAATTGTAGGAGCGGGAATATACGGATTCTTAACTTCGCTCATACAAACAAAAACACTATCAAGATTAATATCATCACGACTAATACTATTATCACGCACATAAACAACTTTTTTTAAAAAATTCTCGATACCACTGGGCAATACACGCATACACCGATTACCATTATCGATACAGTAATTACTAGGAACACTACCGTCATACTCTACATGTTCATATTTTCCCAGTTTCTTCTTCCAATTGCCTTTGGTTAAAAAACCACAGTTATAACCGGAATGAGCTCGATTAGCCATTGCACTACGCCATAACTCATTTCTTATTGGCTTGACATTTCCATGTTTGTCCCACCATTGTGGGTTCTCAGCCGGATCATTGATGGAATATGTAATCACATAAGGCTTTACGTTGTTTGCAAAACTTATGCTTAAAACACTGTCTATCTCACACGTATTTTCATATCTTCCACTCTCTTCACATTCGTAGGAATAACAAGGAGTAAGAGTATTATTGTTGTCCAAACAAATCAAAGCAGACAAATAACTTCCTGCATTCACTCCAGGAATAAGAGCATCTTTAAATTTAAGATACCCGAGATCTACAATATCATTTCCATTAGGTTCTGCGTACTGTTCGGATGTCACCTGTGGTGGCAACAGTGCCTCCAGTCCCTTTGCTGGCAACGATATTGCCTTTGGGTTAGGACTGGAAACGGAAAACTGAAAATCCGTTCCATCATACTGTTGCACGATATTATTATATGGGAATACCCGCCCCAACCATTGATACATATAATCACGCGCCGCTTGGTGCTGAACCAAAAATGCATTCACATATGCTTCTGCCGTATACACATCCAAATCTCGACGAGTAGACGTCGGCACCGGATCCATCATATAGATCAACAAGCCAGCCAACAGTGTCAAAAAAGAAACCAAATAAAACATTTACACTCCCTTTTTCGTCATTGTAAAAGTATTTTTACTTTTTCGCAAGCGTTTTTTTCTTTTTGGGACACAAAATATCTAAAACATTATATAATGTCCTTAATTCTGAATCCGTCAGTCCATTTCTTTCAAAGATATTATGTAAATTACGACGCATTCTTTCTTTTTTTTCTTTAAATGTGTAATATCCTTTTTCTTCCAAAACTTCGTCCATATGATTCAAAAATAAACCCAATTGTTGTTTTGTTGCGGCAATGGATTGCCCGGTGGATAAAGTTTCTTGATCTTTAAAGGATCGTGTCCACCAATGATACCCCATAATTAAAACAGCTTGCGATAGATTTAAAGAACTATGCGCCGGATTTAATGGGATTTGAACCAAAGCATCAGACAAGCTGAGATCACTATTTTCCAACCCAGTACGTTCTGGACCAAAAACCCAAGCAACCTTCTCTCCTTTTTGCAAGTAAGCGCTTGTTTTTTGTGTCGCAATAATGGGTCCTATCAGCCGTTTTATCATATCTCTAACACGTGCAGTTGTTGCAAAAGCAACATTTATATCAGACAACGCCTCATTTAACGAATCATAGACTTTTGCTTGCTCCAAAACAACGGCCGCACCCGATGAGGCAGATACGGCCCTTTTACCCAACCAATTTTCTCGGGGACAAACAAGGCGCAACTTTGATAGGCCACAATTCATCATGGCGCGCGCGACCATTCCAACGTTTTCAGCCAATTGTGGTCGCACTAAAATGATAATTGGCCCCCCTTGATCAGCAAAGGCAACTTTCTTCATTTCTTCGGCTGTTTCGATGTTACTTGTTCGTTTTGTTTTAAAGACGCCTCAAAGCGAGCCCGAGCTTCAGACGTCGACACAGCGCCCATCTCCTTTGCACGTTTTTGATTTTCTTCGCTCTCTTGCAACACTTTTTCCCAATCTTTTGGTAATGAATGAGGATTGATTTCCATTTTTTTCACATCCTCAACCGTCAACGGCATTTGAACAGAAACTCGCTTTTGTCCCAAATGTTGATGCCCAATTTCTTCTATTTGCTTTAAAGCCTGAGCATGCATTGCTTTAAGCTGTTCTTTTGAAGCCTGTGTAGTGGCAAAGCTACCCGTCAGTTCTGGAACCCGTAAAGCCGCCATCTTTTCGGCCGGATCGTCCGTTTTGGGCGTTCTAATGTAGGTCCCAACCATTTCATCTGTTCCCATCTTCCTTCGATCAATCTCAATCCCCGCCTTTTCTACATCAAAACCAAAAGTTTTCATAAGTCCTGTGGGATCATCTTGCATCAATCGGCTCATATTTTCAATAGATTGTACGTTCTCCACAGTTAAAATACCATTGTAACGTTGTAGATCCTTAACAAAACCAGAACCAACTTCATCGCTTAATACCTTCCTCGTCACAAGACGTTTACGCTTTGTTGCATCGGTACGAATCATGCCTGGCTTTCTTAACGTTGTTGTCTCTGTTGGAACCACTGAAGCAAAAGAAACACAAGAAACCCCCAACAATAATATCAATAACAACTTTTTCATGTTCTCCCCCTATCACAAATCATCTGGCTTGCCGTTTAAACATTAAAAACACATAAATAGACACTGGAATAGAAAGAATATATGTTACGCCCAACAAACTTAAAGTCATCCATGGCGAAGCTACAAGACCCGCAATAAACGCCAAGAACACAAATCCAACAATAGAACGTACCGTTTTGTTTAAATGTAGGTGTTTTAAACAAATTGTAGGCACGCGACTAGCCATCATTACCCCCGCAAAAATAACAAAGAAACCGGCAAACAATGGGCAACGAAAGAAATCAATTTCTCCCCTAAACGCTAACCATAAAATTAAAGGATACAGGGCCAATCCCGCTCCAGCTGGCGCAGGCACTCCCATGAAAAAATGTTCCCAATATTTCGGTTGCTTTTCATCCAACATACTGTTAAAACGAGCTAAACGAGAGGCACAACACACAGCCAAAAACAACACAACAGCCCAGTAAACACCAACGGCATCCGGCCGATAAGCAATATCTCTTAACGCCTCCGCACGCATTGCGCTGTTCATTGTCCAATTGTACATCAAAAAACCAGGCGCAACACCAAAGCTAACAAAATCAGATAAAGAATCCAACTCTGCGCCAAAACGACTGGATACACCCAATATCCGAGCAACTTTGCCATCCATAAAATCAAAGAAACCGGCAAAAAATATAAACATAACAGCCATCTGCCAATTTCCCCACAAAGCCATATTGATAGACGATACACCAAAGGCCAGCGCCATCATTGTCACTGCATTCGGAAATAAAGGTTTAATTGTTTCTGTCATTTACGTTTTTCCTTCAATTCTGCTAAAATCGTTTCACCTGCAACAGCCACTTGTCCCAATAAAATTTTAGGAACAACGCCTTTGGGCAAAAACACATCCAAACGAGATCCAAAACGAATCATCCCAAAAACTTCTCCGGCCTTCAATTTGTCTCCAATTTTCAATGGGCAATAAATACGACGAGCAATCAGACCGGCAATCTGAACAAAACCAATTTTTTCACCATTTTTTGTTTTCATTCCAATCAACTGACGTTCATTATCCTCACTGTCTTTGTCCGCCACAGATACCAACTTTCCAGGAACATATTCCAAGTGGGTAACCTCACCTGTCACCGGCGCACGATTAACATGCACAGAAAAAACACTCATAAAAATACTGATACGGATCAACTTTTCATTTCCCAAACCCAAAGCCTTCGGTGGCACCATCTCCTTAATGTTACTTACAATACCATCGGCCGGCGAAATAATCAGGTTGTCACCTTCTGGTGTATACCGATCCGGGTTGCGGAAAAAGTAATAGGAAAAAACAAGCACAGGGATTCCAATAAACCACACCCCGCTCCACAATAAAGCCAAAACCCAAAAGAATATCACCATACAAACTAAAATCTTCACACCTTCTTTATGAATGGCGGGAAATAAATAACGCTTCCAAGATAAATCAACAGCCTGTAGCTGTTCCTTCGTCGGCAATTTATAGGTCATACTCACTCCTTAAAAACTAATCCTCAAAATCATATAACGTATCAAAACGTGCCGCATACAACACATCTTTCACTTTTCCCTTTGCGCCCTTGATTGTCAACGCCACTTCTTTTGCCGCGGCTTCATCGTGTGCAATAACCAACATTCCTAAGGCGGCAGAATCCAAAAAATCACAATCAGAAAAGTTGAAAACCATTTTTTTATTATACCCTGTTTTAATCATAGACACCACTTCAAAAAATGTATCGTGATCACGGAACGTAAAAGAACCACTCAATTGAACCTCAACACCATCTTTTATATTGACTGTCTTATAATTCATATTTTTCTCCCATGTTTTAGTTTATCAAAACCCTGTAATTTCAGCTTAACCAGTTTTTTTCTTTCCGTCAAGCACTTTTTTTGAAAAAAACAAAATAAATTGGTTGTCGACCAGCCTGAATTCCCTTTTGTTCATAACGCGTTGGAACCCAATCTTGTGGCGCCTGGATCAAGTCTTTATTTTTTAAAGAAAACTTCTTAAAAATCTTCATCTGTTCCTTTACCCACTCCGCGTATCCAACAACATCAGTTGCCACATACAAGCACCCTGTTGGACTAAGCAATCGATAAAGTTCAGGCAAGTTGTTTTGATTAATAAAACGCCGCTCTGCATGTCTGGCCTTTGGCCAAGGATCAGGATAGAGAACAAAAATACGCTCAAAACAACCATCCGACAAATGTGGAAACACCAAACGAACATCATCCGGCCAAACCCGCACATTATCCACGCGACCTGCTTCCAAACCCGTCTCGTCCTTCGGAAAACGATGGGATCCATTTAAATGTGCCAATAAAGAAGAAACACCATTCAAGAATGGTTCCGCCCCAATAAACCCAACATTGGGATACATTTTAGCAAGCTCTGCCATATGCTCCCCGCCACCAAAACCAATCTCTAACCACATTTCTTTGGTGTCAATCGGAAACAGCTTGTTCATTTTTATTTTGCCTTTGGACGGCAATTTAAGTTGGATTTTGGGTAACAATTCTTGCATCAAACGTTCCCGTGAAGCGCCAATTGTCTTGCCTTTTCTGCGACCGAAAAACCTCAGCATTGTGTCCATATTATTCTCCGATTGTTGGTTTCATATGCCAAATGTCGCGGGCATAATCTTCAACGGTTCTATCTATAGAGAAATACCCAGAACGAGCTGTATTCAACAATGATTTATGTGCCCAACTTCGACGATTATTAAAATCACGACCAATGGTTTCCTGAATAGATACATAAGATGCAAAATCAGCCAATATCAAATAATAATCTCTGAACATGATATTTTGAAAAATATCCATGAATAAATTTTTATCCTCATCCGGCGTCCATGTACCATCTGTCAGACTGTCCATCACACGTTTTATCCGTGGATCATTGTTATAAAAATCCCATGGATAATGAGAATTATTTTGATGGCGTTCTTGCACCTCTTCAGACGTTAATCCAAACAGATAGAAGTTCTCGCGACCAACAGCATCTAAAATTTCCACATTTGCCCCATCTAATGTTCCGACAGTCAAAGCCCCATTCATCGTTAATTTCATATTCCCCGTTCCAGAGGCCTCAAATCCCGCTGTCGAAATTTGCTCACTGACATCTGCGGCGGGCATTACTAACTCGGCAATAGAAACTTTGTAATCCGGAATATAAACAACTTTGATTTGATCCTTCACACGTTTATCCGAATTTATAACTTTGGCCACATTGTTAATTAACTTAATGATCAACTTTGCAAATTTGTACCCTGGTGCGGCTTTTCCTGAAAAAATATAAACACGCGGACACGGCAATTTACAACCATCTTCAACAATAGAAAAGTATTGATGCATAATATGCAAAACGTTTAAAAGCTGTCTCTTATACTCGTGAATTCGTTTCACTTGACAATCAAACAATGCGTGGGGATTGACCTTTAGCCCTATAACATCTGAAATGTATTGAGCTAATCTCTCCTTTTCCCTTAATTGAATTGCATTAATTTCTTTTAATACTTTATCATCGTTTGCAAATTTTTCCAATTTTCTCAATTCTTCTAGGTGCGTAATCCATTTATCTCCAATATGTTTTGTAATAAATGAAGATAATTCTGGGTCCGCCAACAACAGCCAACGCCGTGGCGTTACTCCGTTTGTTTTGTTATTAAATTTCTTGGGCCACATTTCATAAAAATCTGGCATTAAATTATGCTTCAAAAGTTCAGTATGAATCTTCGCCACACCATTAACGGAAAAAGAACCTACAACCGCCAAATTCGCCATCCGAACCTGTTTTTCCATCCCTTCTTCAATCAAACTCATCCGAGACAATTTACCATCATCGCCGGGATATTTATCCCGCACCTGCCGCATCAACCATTCATTGATTTCATAAATAATCAACAAGTGGCGGGGCAAATATTTTTCAAACAAAGCAACAGGCCATTTTTCCAAAGCTTCTGGCAGCAATGTATGGTTAGTATACGCCATACAGCGAGACGTAATATCAAAGGCTTTGTCCCAATCTAATTGATACACATCCAACAAAATACGCATCAATTCTACGATTGCCAAGCTTGGATGAGTATCATTCAATTGTAAAACAACTTTGTTCGGCAACTCCTCCAAAGGCACTTTTTCTTCACTAAAGCGCCGCAAAATATCCTGCAACACACAAGACACAAAGAAATATTGTTGAATGAGCCGCAATTCTTTACCCTCAGCAACTTCATCCGATGGATACAGCACCTTAGAAATTGTTTCGACTTTGATATTTTCTTCAACAGCCGGTACATAACCACCCTTATTAAATAACTCAATATCCAATGTATGGCTGGATTTTGCCGCATACAAACGCAGGTAATTCACCGTCTTCCCACCATACCCAACAATAGGCATATCAAAAGGAACACCCATGATCTGGCTTGTATCAACCCAACGCGGTAATCTGACACCATCCTTATCCTCATAGACAATTCGCCCTTTTAATTTTACCAAACAAATCCTGTCTGCGCGTTCAATTTGCCATGGTGATTGCGTATCTAACCAAGAATCTGCCCGCTCTTTTTGATATCCGTTTTCAAAATATTGTTTAAATAAACCAAACTGATAATTGATTCCATATCCATAGGCCGCATATCCCTTTGTCGCTACAGAATCTAAAATACAAGCTGCTAAGCGTCCAAGCCCACCATTACCAAGCGCCGGATCACACTCCTCATCCAACAAGCTTTCCAATGGAATAGGATTATCCAAATGAATATCTTTCAACAGATCCATGATTTTAAAATTAATTAAATTGTTGGATAGCAAGCGTCCCAACAAATATTCCATGGACAAATAATACATCCTTTTTTTGGCCTTTTTCTTATGACGGGCCGCTGTTTCAAACATTTGATCAATACAAAAATCGCGAACAGCCATAGATAACGCCGCCAATAAGTGACTTTTATGGGCTTCACACACACGTTTTGATAATGAATATTTAATGTGCCACTCAATACGATCTTGCAATTCTTTTGCAGTAATTACTTTCTCTTTTTTTTGTACTGATCGTGTCATCTTTTTTCCCCCATGTACTGAAGATACACAATTTTAACCCAAATTGCAACTGTTTATTGATTTTTTATTTCAGGTTCTTCTGTCTTTGTTTTTTTCTGAGCCTTCAAAACTTCACGGTACTGTGCTACTTTTCGTTCGTGGTCAGCATAAGTCTTTGAAAAAACATGTCCCCCATGACCATCCGCAACAAAATACAAATCATCTGTATTATCCGGATGTAACACCGCCCTTAAGGCAGCATACCCCGGGTTGCTGATGGGCCCAATTGGTAGCCCTGGTACAACATAAGTATTATAACCACTTTCCGTTCGTAAATCTCGATATGTTAAATTACGTTTCAATTCTTCAACACCACCCGTTAAAGCAAAAATAACCGTTGGATCTGATTGCAATTTCATTCCCTTTTTTAAACGATTATGAAACACGGAAGCAATGTGTCCGCGCTCAGCATCTCTTGCCGTTTCCTTTTCCACCATGGAGGCCATAACAACCGCCTCTTGAGGCGTTTTAAAAGACAAATTTTTATCGCGCCCAGCCCACAATTCCTCGATCGCACGTTGCATTCCATTTTGCATCCGCCGCAACAAATCCATTTTTGTGTCTCCATAAGAATAGTAATACGTATCTGGCATTAACGATCCATTTTTGGGTTCCTTGTCCACGAATCCCATCAATCCATATTTACCATCCATCAATTTCACAATTTGGTGAGATGTCAACCCCTCTGGTATCACTAGACGCCGGATATAGGTATTGCCACTTGTTAAAATGGACAAAACAGTTTTCGCACTCGCCCGTTTAGGAATGGAGTATTCACCAGCTTTAATTGTCATAGAAGAACCGCTGGCCCTGGCACCAATTTCAAAAACAGATGGACTTGCTATAATTCCCGCACGATATAATTGTTTTGCAATTTTACGCAAACTACGTCCTGCTTCAATCACAATCTCTGTTTGCTCTTCAAGAGGTCCTTCCTCCACAAACTGCCGATAGGTGGACAATACACTGCCCCCCATCACACCAACGATTAAAAATAAAATTAAAAAATAAACAAAAACACGATGACGCATTTTATACTTTCTTAAAAATTAAACACGCGTTCGTTCCCCCAAATCCGAATGAATTGGAAAGCACCGTCCGTAAATTTTTTTCTTGGGCCGTATGCGGCACCAAATTAAAGCCTTTTGTTTCCTCTTCTGGATTATCTAAATTCAATGTCGGTGGCATCACATTATTTTGTAAAGCAAGTAAGCTATATACAGCCTCTACTGACCCAGCGGCACCTAACATGTGCCCTGTCATAGACTTTGTAGAAGACATGGCCGTATTTCCTTGCCCAAATACTTGCTTGACAGCCAAAAATTCTGTGAGGTCACCCGCCGGCGTGGACGTTCCATGCGCATTAATGTAATCAATTTCTTCCGGGTTCATCTGGGCACGATCTAACGCCATACGAATGGCACGTTCTGCCCCAGTTCCTCCTGGTGCAGTAATGTGATGGGCATCGCCCGATAACCCATAACCAACTACCTCACCATAAATCTTCGCCCCACGAGCTTTCGCATGCTCATATTCTTCCAAAATCAATGCGCCCGCACCTTCTGACATCACAAAACCGTCTCTAGCCTTATCCCACGGCCGAGAAGCTTTTTCTGGCTCATCATTGTGTGTAGAAAGGGCTCGCAATTGAGCAAAACCTGCCAAGCATTCTAACAATAACGCCGCTTCCGAGCTGCCCGCCAACATCATATCAGCATAACCTTCCTTGATCAAACGCATGGCATCTCCAATTGCATGATTACCTGTCGCGCAGGCCGTCGAACATGCTTGATTCGGCCCCCCCAATCCATAACGGATTGAAATCATTCCCGATGTTTGATTGATTAAAATAGACGGAATAAAAAATGGAGAGATCTTCATCGCACCATGTGCCAGGGCCGTATGACACCCTGTTCTAAAACTTTCTGCACCACCTTGACCTGAGCCAAAAACAACGCCAAATCTTGCCTTTTCTTTCTCTGTCTCAGGTTTATAGCCACAATCCGCCATCGCTTGATCAGCGGCCGCCAATCCTAGCAACGTAACCCGATCAAAATGTCTCTGTTCTTTTGGACTAGCCACGCGATTCAAATCCAATTGCCCTGGCTCTGTCCCTTCTGGAATTTCACCGTCAATATGGACAGGAATTGTTGTCGAATCAAATTTTGCAATTGTGCGAATTCCCGAACGCCCATTAGAAAGAGCCTCCCAGTTAGCCTTTACCCCGCTACCCAGTGGAGAAACAACCCCCAAACCCGTCACAACAACACGTCGCATAATCCATCCTTTATTTAGAAAAGACGCTTCAAGGTCAGCCAACAAGCACAATCTTAAAACGTCTTTATAAAACTAAAAAACAGTCCTTAAATTAGGCCTGTTGTTTTTCAATGAAGTCAATAGCATCTTTGACCGTGCGAATCTTTTCCGCCGCATCATCTGGAATGGAACAGCCAAATTCTTCTTCAAAAGCCATGACTAATTCCACTGTATCCAAGCTATCAGCGCCCAGATCATCAATGAAGCTGGCATTGTCTTGCACTTTGGCCACATCAACGCCCAAGTGATCCACAATAATTTTTTTCACGCGTTCAGCAATTGTATTTTCTGTCATTTTCTTTCCTTTTGTTTAATTAATCAGTCCACATTCGGACGAAAACATACTTACACTAGCACAAAAAAAGTTCCGATGCAAGTATTTTTTTTAAAGCATCAACATACCCCCATTTACATTGATCGTTTGACCCGTAATATAACTGGCCTCCTCTGATGCTAAAAACGCTACAACATTAGCAATATCTTGTGGTTGCCCCATCCGTTTCATCGGCACGCGATCCAACATTGCTTTTTTTACCTCTTCTGGCAACCCTGCCGTCATCGGTGTCTCAATAAAGCCTGGCGCAATACAATTCGCGGTAACTCCGCGTCCAGCCAACTCATTGGCAATGGATTTACTCATCGCGATCAGGCCGCCCTTACTAGCCGCATAATTGGCCTGTCCTGCATTCCCAATAACACCAACAATCGACGCCATCGAGATAATTCGTCCAAACCGACGCTTCATCATGCCCACCATTGCCGCACGTGCCAACTTAAAACCGGCCGTCAAATTCACCGCCAACACTGAATCCCATTGCTCATCCGACATACGCATTGCCAATGTATCGCGATTGATCCCAGCATTGTTAACCAAAATATCAATTTTCCCCATGTCTTTTTCGGCATCTTCTACCAATTTTTTGGCCGCTTCACCATCTGAGATATTGGCCTCATACACAAAAACACGATCCCCCAATTCAGCTTGGAATGCTTTCAATGTATCCAAATTCATATCTGTTAAAGCCACTGTAGCGCCTTGTGCATGCAATGTCTTGGCAATCGCACGCCCAATACCCCCCGTTGCCCCTGTAATCAACGCCGTTTTACCTGTTAAATCAAACATCTTTTCTCCTTTTGTTATGAGGAAAGTATAACACATCCATCAAACAGCGTCAATTCTTTTTTCGTTTTGTTAAAGGAATCCGAAACCATCGTTGTCCAAACAACCAAATCAAAAAACCACCCAATAAAACACCCCCAGCAATCCAGCGGATCTTATCCGTCATCACCAAATCAACAAATAAAATTTCCCAAAATTCAGATCTTTTCTTTTCGTCACTGTAAATATTTTCCACATGGATTCCTTTTTTATCCACCGTGACATTTAAATAACCATATTTACAAATTGGACCAGCAAAATATTGTCCGGATGGTGGCACCGTATAAACAGGAATGTCGTTAAAGTTTTGTTCTGAATAATAATGCAAATGCCCCGAAAAAATAACACTAACCGGGTATTTTTTTAACATCTTAGCCATTTTCGCCGCATGTTCGGGTTTTAAGGTATGAGGATGATCTCCTTCCGGCACCACTGGTGGCACATGAGTAAATAAAACAACATGTTTAAACTTTGGCCGAATTTTCGTCATCACCTGTTCAAAAAAAGCCCACTGCGCGTCATCAATCTCTTCTGTCGAAGAATCAAGTCCAACAAAAAGCGTATTACCATATCCAAACCAATAATACAGGGGACCTAGCACACGCGAATAAATCGTTTTGTCCACACCCGTTTTCTTTTTAACGTCATGATTTCCTGGAATAAAATACATGGGTATGCCTTCTAATTTATCATTCACTTCATCCAACATCCAGTACAGATGTTCAATATTGCGATATACAATTAAATCACCCAAATGCAACATAAACTCTGGTTCTGTTCGGTATCGCGCATCCAAAATTAATCGTTCCAGCGTTTTGTTTTGACTCCCCGTATCAGATAAAATTGTAAAGTTAAATGACGATGTCTCTGGGGATACAATCCGACCGGCTGGAGGATAAAAATTCTTATCTCCCATCAAAAAAGAAATACCAATCATGCCACGCATGGCAAATACCAAAATGGCACAAGCCATAACACACAAACCCAAAATTCGTAAAATCTTTTTTACCATTTTAAGACTAACCTAATTTTCACTTAGAACATCTTCTTGTAAAAATTGTTTAACAACTGGCACAATTCGTTTAACCATTACATCTACCCCCTTAGCGCTTGGATGCATTTTGTCCGATAAGAAATACTCTTCACCAATAGGCGTTCCATCTTCTTTCCACAAACCATCCATAAAGAAAGGATATAGCAACAACTCATTTTCCAAAGCCAAATCAGCGTACATTTGACGTGTTCCCGCACGATATTCTGGCGTTTCTGTTAAAGGAACTTCCATGCCAACTAATAAAACCGGGATACCAACTTCATGAAAAGTCGTAATCAATTTTTGTAAATTATCTGTCGTTCTTTTTAAAGGGAATTTTTGAAACATATCGTTGCTTCCTAATTGTAAAATTATTGCATCCGGATCTTGCTGTAATGCGCCACGGACCTTATGTAATGCGCCCGTCGTCGTTTCTCCACTTTTGCTGTAATTCAATACCTTGACATCATAACCATCTTTTTTTAATGCGACCTCCAACTTTGCCCAAAAAGAATCTTCTGCCGCCAAATGATGTCCAACGCTCAAACTGTCACCATACACCATTAACTTAACAGGTCGCGCCAACGCCGAAAAACTAAACACTAACACGGCAAATAAAACTAAAATTTTCTTCATGATAACTCCTTTGATACGGCATTTAATATAAAAATTTTAAAAAAACTTGTCAAGCATTTATTGATAACGCAAAGCTTCAATTGGATCGAGCTTCATAGCTTTTCTGGCTGGCATAATACCGGATATGACACCAACAAAAATAGCTACAGAAGCCGAAATCACAACACTCCAGATTGAAATTGGAACCTGTTTATCCAACACTTTTCCCGCTATTTGAGACAAAACAACCCCCAAAACCATCCCCACAAAACTGCCCATAAACGAAATAATGATAGATTCTGCCAAAAATTGAAACATAATCCAACGATTTGGCGCGCCCAAGGCTTTGCGCGTACCAATTTCACGCGTCCGTTCTGTCACAGAAACCAACATCATGTTCATAATACCAATAGACCCGACTACCAAAGAAATAGAAGCAATTGCGGACAAAAGTAATGATAAAATAAAACCAACATTTTGTACTTTTTCCACCATCTCTGTCATCAAATGAATTGAGAAATCATTCTCCATCCCTTCCTTTAGATAATGCCTTGAACGCAACAAATATTCTATCCGCTTTGATACAGATTCCATCTTGTTTTCCTCTGTCACTTTCACAAATGCAATATCCGTGTACTGAGGGCGATTAGAACCGCGTAAACGTTGACGCAAAGTCGTGGCTGGCATCAAAATGATATTATCTTGATCCTGCCCCATTAAATTATCTCCCTTTGATTTTAAAGTACCGATCACCGTAAAGGGTTGGCCTTTTAATCGCAAAACTTTTCCTATCGGATTTTGCAATCCAAACAACTCGTTTACGATGGTTTGTCCGATAATAATGTACGGTTTTCCCGCTTTTACATCCTTTTCCGTAAAGGCTACACCTGTGTCAATTTCCCAATTTCCGACCGTTAAATAATCCGGATTTGTCCCATACACACTCACACCATAGTTATTTGATCCATACACAGCTTGCACTGCAGTATTCACAACATACGAAGTTGTTTCTACATCCTTTAAGGATTTCAATGCTTCAACATCTTTAAAGGTAATACTGGGGCGACCACGACCACCACGAACACCACCACTGACCGTTTCGGCCGGCGCCAAAATAATCAAATTTGTTCCCATAGAATCAAACGTTTTCGTAATTTCATTACTCACGGTTTGACCTGCTGCAACCATCAACACAACGGACGCCACACCAATCACAATACCCAACATCGTCAAAAATGTCCTCATTTTATAAGCAGAAATGGAAATCCACGCTTCACGTAAAATTTGAAAAATCATGCGTGATACTCCTTTCTTGGACCATCATATTCCACTTGTCCATCTGATATTTTAATCATTCTTTTTGCATAATTTGCAACATCGTCTTCATGTGTAACCAATACAATTGTAATCCCTTTTTTATTCAATTCGGTAAACAAATTCATAATTTCATCTGATGTAGTGGAATCCAAATTTCCCGTTGGTTCGTCCGCAAAAATAATCTTGGGATTATTAATCAGCGCGCGGGCAATTGCGACACGTTGTTGCATACCACCCGAAATTTGAGTCGGCAAGCGATCACCATAGCCATCCAATCCAACAACCTTCAGCATCTCCAGCGCCCGCGTGCGACGTTCGGATTCGCTAATCCCTTGATAAATTAATGGCATACATACGTTATCCACAATCGATCTTTTCATCATTAAGTTAAAATTTTGAAAAACAAACCCAATTTTTTGTCCGCGAATAATCGCCAATTCTTTATCTGTTCTTTTAGCAACCGGTTCTCCGGCTAAATAATATTCGCCACTGGTTGGCCTGTCCAAACATCCCAAAGTATTCATCAAGGTTGATTTACCTGATCCAGAATGCCCCATAATCGCAACAAATTCGCCTTCATAAATTTTAAAATCAATATGCTTAAGAACAACCTGGCTGGCCCCACCATCCATGAAGTAGGTCTTGCATAAATCTTTTACTTCTATGACAACTGGTTTTTCACTCATTTACGTCCGCGCCGTTTTCCACTTGAAGCCTCTAAAATAACTTGATCGCCTTCTTCTAGACCCGCCTTAATTTCAATATTCGCCATATCAGAAATCCCCTTTGTAATCACGATTGGTTTTAACCGTCCATTTTTAAACTGATAGACAACATCTTCATTTTTCATCATGTCTGGATTAGGTACCTCATCCGTCGTTTTTCTAAGCGCTGCTGATGGTTTAAATTGCAACACCATCGCCGGCAGCAATGGCACATCCTCAGCACGTTCCACCTCAATAGAAACGCTGGCCGTCATGCCTGGCAATAACTTGCGCGAAGAATTATCCACTTCAATTACCACCGTGTACATAACCACATTAGATTCCTCGGTTGGAGACAAACGAATCTGTTGCACCTTTCCATTAAATTTATCATTTGGATAAGCATCCACCGTAAAACTGACTGGCATATCTGATTTAATGACACCGATATCGGCTTCCGCAATGTTTGCCTCAATTTGCATTTTTGTCAGATCTTCCGCGATTGTAAATAATGTTGGTGTGGAAAGACTGGCTGCAACAGTTTGACCTTGCTCAACCTCCTTAGAAATAACCGTTCCAGAAACGGGCGACGTAATCGTTGCATAACCAAAGTTACGTTCGGCCTTGTTATAATCCGCCTGAGAACTAAGTACATTGGCCTTAGCTGTTTCTAGATCAATTTCCGCTTCCTCTAAGTTCGCTTTTGAAATTAACTTATCTTTGTAAAGCTTATTTAACCGTTCATAATTCAGGTCGGAAATTTTCTTCTTCGAAATGGCCAAGTCCAGTCTTGCTTTGGCATCATTCAAATTTTCTTGCAGCACAGAAGTATCCAAACGCGCCAACACTTGGTCTTCTTTTACCTCGTCATTGTAATCCACAAGGACTTGTTCAATAATTCCGGAAACTTGTGTTCCCACGGACACTTTATTGATGGGCTGGATTTTACCGGATGCCGTTACCACGTGTGCCACAGATCCTTTTGTCACAGTTGCCATATCAAAATCTTTTGCTGTAAAAGATTCTCGGCTTTTGGGTTTTAATAAATACCAACCCACAGCCAACGCAACAATCGCAACGCCCGTAATAACTAATCCTTTTTTCATTTAGAACCTCCCAATGGCCCGATATAAATTTGCCTTACTAATTAATACCGAATAAAATGCATTTACAAAACCTTGACGCGCATCCGACATTTGGGATGTCGCTGTCAATAAATTCAAAATATCACCGCGTCCCACTTCATACGATTTCATTGCCACACGTTCATTTTCTTTTGCCGAATCAAGCACAGCTTTTGAAATCTTATATGCCTCTGTCGCCGTTTGATAATCCTGATAAGCCGCCCAAACTTCATTGCGAATGCTATTTTGTGTTTCTTTAAGACCATATTGTGCCTGCCGATATTGATATTCAGCCGCCGCAACTTTATAGGTGTCAGAAAATCCCGTAAACAAAGGAACACTTAAGCGCAACCCCGCCGATGTAGATACTTGGTATGGATTGGATTTACGCCATGTATCTCCATACCCCGCACTGCCCGAAGCAGAAACACTTGGTAAAGTGGTCGAACGAACGGCCGTAATATTTTCTTTTGCCGCTGTCACATCACTCATCTTACTTTGTAATTCCGGTCGTTGAGCCAAGGCCAATTCCATCATCTGTTCAACTGTATCGGATGTTTCAAGCTTTGTGATATCTTTGTCTTTAGGGGGCGTCATTAAGTTAAACGATGTATTTGGAGACAGATTTAATAACGTCGCCAAATTACCTTGAGCTTGTTTCACAGAATTTTCCGCCTTAATGGTCGCCAGTTTTGATTGCTCATAACTTGTCTTGGCCAACAATTTATCACTTAACGCAACCAAGCCCAAATCAAAGCGTCGACGAGACTCTTCATAAGCTTTTTTATATGACTTTTCACTGTCCTTTGCACTTGTCAACACTTCTTTGGCCCCCAACAAGTTTAGGTAAGCATTATTGATGGATAAAATTGTTTGTTGCAACTGAGCATTGTAATTAAATTCCGCCGATTGCAAATATGCCTTCATTTTTTCCAGCCGAGCACTGCGTCCACCGAAATCAAACAATAACCAATCCAGACCAATATTACCAGAATAAGGATAATTTTTATCGTACTTTCCTTTTTCAATTTTATTACCAGAAACAGATGCTGAACCTGAGGCTGTTACAGATGGCAGGTATTCCGATTTAGACTGCCCAACCGCCGCCTCACTGGCCTTTACAGACATATATTCCCGATTTAATGACGGATTTGTACAAATTCCCATCTGAATGAGCTCAGGCAAGCCAATTTGCTCTTTATCCAATGTCTTGTCCACACAATTTTCTGGAGCTTTCAACTGATACACAGAAAACGGATCCAATTTTGCTTGCGCAACACAGGCAAAACAAATAAAAAAAATAGTTTCGGCAACCCGTTTCATGGTGTCTCCTTTTCCCCAAAAGTAAATCATTAAAAAAAACTTGTCAAGTGAAAAATAATTTTGTACACTAATGAAACAAGATAAGGAGTAATCATGGAAAAGACATTACAAGATTTAACAAGGCAGCTTTTGGCTCTGTCAAAAAGTGCAGCAGAAGAAAAGGTGTTACCTCAAGAAATAAGATTGATTCAAGAAAAAGCTTTTGCCGTTCAAGAACAAATGATGGAACTGTTGCAAGAGCAAGAAGAGACTACTAATGATGTGCGTGAAGTACAAAATATCTTTCAAATTCGAGAGGATGTTTGGGATATTATGAATAATTTAGCCATCCGGGAAGCAGAAATCAAGGCAAAATTCGGCATCAAAGGTGAAAGCCCAAAAGCTGAGCACACTTGTTGTCATCATCACCACGAGGATAAATGCTGTTGCAAACATCATCATGAAGAAGGCTGCTGCCACAAAGAAAATAAAAAGAAGTGCTGTCAAAAGGAGAAAAAACATGCCGCAAAAAATAACATTTGAACAAGCTATGACCGAACTGGATGAAATTGTTCGCAAGTTGGAAAATGGACAGATTCCACTTGAAGAAGCTATCAAGACCTATGAACACGGTATGGAATTAAAGAAAATCTGTGAAGAAAAATTAAAAACCGCAGAAATGAAAATTGAAAAATTAACCCTAAAAGATGGCAAACCCGTTGGCACGGAGGCGTTGGATGAGCAACTTTAAGGAACAATTAAAACTGGCCCGCGCAACTGTCGATCAGAATTTGGAAAAATGGTTGCCCCTTCCCGACAATTTAAGCGCACGTGTTGTGGAAGCAATGCGGTACGCCACGATCGGAGGCGGAAAAGCATTCAGAGCATTTTTAATTCTAACAACTGCCAAAATTTTTGATTTACCAGAACAAAGCGCCGTTAACATCGCTACCGCGATGGAAATGGTACACGCCTATTCGCTGATTCATGATGATTTACCCGCTATGGATAACGACACCATGCGTCGCGGCAAACCCACTACACACATTCAATTTGATGAAGCTACTGCTATTTTAGCGGGTGATGCCCTTTTAACAAATGCCTTTGAAGTGTTGGCTGATGAGGCTACTCACCCAGACGGGAATGTTCGCGCTCAATTAGTCAAAATGCTGGCTCATTTGGCCGGCAAAGATGGCATGGTGGGTGGACAAATGATTGATTTGATCGGCGAAAAACAAACTTTAAATCTTGAACAAATCGAAATGCTGCAAGACAAAAAAACCGGAGCTCTTTTAATGTTTGCTTCAACCGCCAGCGCTGTTGCCGCCCATGCAACAGAAGGACAATTAAATGCGCTTAAAACTTATGCAAAATGTATTGGTCTTATGTTCCAGATCACGGATGATATTTTGGATGTTGTTGGGGACAGTGCCACCGTTGGCAAAACATTGGGTAAAGATAAAATCGAAACGAAATCCACCTTTGTCTCCGTGTTAGGGCTAGAAAATGCGCGCAAAAAAGCAGAAGATTTGGGTACAGAGGCCGACCAAGCTTTGGCAATCCTGGGCGATAACGCTGCTCCTTTGAAAGAGGCTGCCCATTTCATTTTAGAAAGGAATTATTAATGCAAAAGTTAATGGATAGCAAACAGTTGGAAAGCTTTTGCGCCGCTCTGTTAAAGGCCTATCCTAGCCCAAAGTGTGAACTTAAATGGACAAACACATGGGAATTAATTGTTGCGATCATTTTGTCCGCCCAAAGCACAGATAAAAATGTGAATACACACGCACCTGCCTTGTTCGCCGCAGCCAACACACCCGAAGCGATGTTAAAGATGGGATATGATAAGGTGCATTCTTACCTGACCTCTATCAATTATCACAACAACAAAGCAAAATCCATTATGGCATTGGCTCAAGTAATTGTGGATAAGTTTGGTGGTCAAATGCCCAAGGATTATGACACGCTTTTGACCCTGCCGGGGATTGGCCACAAAACGGCCAGCGTGTTTTTGAATGTTGCGTACCATGCTCCTAGGATTGGCGTTGACACACACGTCTTCCGTCTATGCCATCGATTAGGGATTGCCTTTGCAAAAACACCCGAAGAATTGCAAAAGAAATTAGAACAAATTGTGCCAGAAAAATATAAACCTGATTTTGCGCTTGCATTAGTTTTGCTTGGGCGTTATATTTGTACTGCACGCAAGGTGAAATGTGACGAATGTCCAATGTATACCATATGTATATCTGGGGAGAAAAAAGCATGCTGAAAAAATCGGGATTTCTTTTGGCATTATTGTTAATCTTTGGTTTCGCAAGAGCTCAAGATCAGACGGAGAATATTTTCCGTCCCGACAATCCCAATCTTATTAACTTAAACGAACCAACAGAATACACGGGATCTCCCGCCATATATATTCAAGGTGTTAAAGCCCCCGAAAAAGCAACCAACGATATGGAGGAATTGCAGCTAAAACTTTTTGGCACAAAAAATGTTCGTGAGGCCACAAAGGACACCTTAACCCTGTCCCATACTGCGCCAGAAGCCCCCGAAAATCAAATTCAAAATTTTACATTTCAATCACCTTTCCATGAAGAAATCCAGTCTGGTTTTATCCCCCATATTTCAAACTTTATGATTATTGTTCAAATTTTGAATCAAACACAAATATCGATTGAAGAACATGTGACTTTGGTCAATACAAAAGAAAACACTCATTGGACACGCACAATCCAGTTGCCCACAAATTCATCCGCCAGTATAATAAATTACACACAAAACACACAAACTTATACGACTGAAGCTGTCAAACAAAAAGAAACATTATCCTTTAAATCCCCCGTTCCGTTACGCATGGGTCCCAACCATCTGATATTCAAATATACTTTGGAAAATGCCTTTCAAGGGGATCTGTTTAATTTACCCCTGATTGGCTCCGATTCAATTTGGCCCATTGAACAATTTAAGATGCTTATTTTACTTTCCAATAACACAACCATTTTGGATGGTAAATTGTTGTTTGGAACAAATCAGATGGAAATTCCGGATGTTTATACAAGACAAATGGATAATCATTCTAATCTTAATATAACAATTAATCGCGTCGTTCCACCATACGCTCAGATTCAGCTACAGTTAAAACTTGATCCCACCTCCTTACCAGCTAAAGAACAAACATTTATTTTACCATGGATTCTGCTTACGACATTATTTTTACTCGTTTTGTATTGGACTGTATTTTCATGGTGGGAAAAACACCTGTTGACCAAAGCCCGCTTACCTAAAATAAAATATCCACACAACACATTATGTCTGGCACACCAGATGGGCACTACATTAACTCAATCCAAATGGCAGCAATTAATTGATTTCGGAATGCAAAATGGTTGGCCAATTGACAAGCTTATATTCGAACAAAAGCAACAACAAACCAAGCCCATGCTAACGAAGTGGAAAACAGTTTTTGCTAATTTTTACGCCCTCACATATGAGGTTTTTTGGGGAACGCTGTTTTTATTGATTGTCACAATGATAGCCCTTTACGTCGCAAACGATTCTTTTCCTGTCGCTTTATACATAGCATTAACCCTCTTTTCTTGCTTTGCTTTGGGTCTTCTATATGTATTTGTGTTGCATCCCAATCGCAGAATTTATTGGCACAAAAAATTAACTCAACTTAGCGATCAAAATATTATTATTGGTTTAACCACCAACCAAGTTCGGCAAATTTATCCTCTGTTTATTTTAGTACAAAACCAAGAAGAATGGCGTAAAAATTTAATCAAAACAAACCCCAAAGTAGCCCAGGAAACTCATTTATATAGGAGGTAATCATGAAAAAGATACTTTTATTAGCTGCGGCATTAATGCCCACAATCCTGTTTGCACAAGAGCAAATGGAAACAGTTGATTTGTTGGAAGAAAACTATAAAAACCAATTGCAAGTTTTAGAGATCCAAGACAATCTGTTAAAAGCTTTACTTCAAGTTCCTTTTGATAAACGTGTATATATTTATCCCGCTCTTTTTGAATCTCATAACATTTCTAAAAAAATTGTGACACACCCGCAAATTGCCATTTGGAAAGGGAAAAAACCAACGAAAATTGCCCCTCAAATGCAAAAGTTTGCCAATGAATATTTGGACGATATGCCAGCAAAATTCTATCCTCTATTGGATCCAGATATTTGGCCAAAACAGCCCAAAGAAAATGATTGGCATCGTGTTGGCGCAATGTTACAAGATACAATTGTAACCCCTGGCACCATCTCAGAAGAAACTTTGATACAACAGACAAAGTAATTGACTTTTATCAAAAAAATAGCTATAATAAGTTATCTTTCGAAGGAGTAAAAAATGGTTTGGACCGATGATAAAATCAAGAACTTAAAGAAATTATGGCTAAAAGGCGCTACAACAGCTGAAATTGCAAAAAAATTAGGCTTATCCAAGAACTCTGTCATTGGCAAGGTACACCGCTTAAACCTTGAAAACAGACCTTCTCCAATTAAGAAAGCCACCGTTGTCAAAAAAGTTAAAGTCGTGGCAAAGAAACCCGAACGTATTGGCATCATGGAACTCAAATTAAATACATGCCGCTGGCCAATTGGCGACCCGACCGATGAAGATTTTCATTTCTGTGGTAAAAATACTGTGATGGGAAAACCTTATTGTGCTGAGCATTGTGCCATGGCCTATGCCGGTACTTCAAAAGACACAACGGCAGATGATGAATGATGCAAAAAAACAAAACTCTTTGCTTAGTTGATGGCTCGGGTTATATCTTCCGAGCATTTTATGCGCTTCCCCCAATGAACCGTCCCGATGGCACTCCCGTCAATGCCGTCTATGGTTTTACGAATATGATGATGAACCTGATTCAGGAAAATGGGTGCGCCCATATAGTTGTTATTTTTGATGCCAAGCGTCAAAATTTCAGGAACAAAATTTATCCAGAATATAAAGCCAATCGTCGTGAAACACCCGAAGAACTAATTCCTCAGTTTCCCCTAATCCGTGCGGCTTGTGACGCTTTAAATGTCCCTTGGCTTGAAATGGAAGGATATGAAGCCGACGATTTAATTGCAACCTACGCCCATTTGGCAACCCAAGCGGGATGGCACACCACCGTTATTTCTGCCGATAAAGATTTGATGCAATTAATGACAGATCGGGTTGCTTTATACGATCCTATGAAGAAAAAAACGCTGTCTGTGGTGGATGTGCAAAACAAATTTGGGGTCACCCCAGACAAAGTGGTAGACGTACAATCTTTAATGGGAGACAGCACGGATAACATCCCGGGCGCCAATGGTGTTGGCCCCAAAACAGCCGCAGAACTTATTCAAAAATATGGTTCTTTGCACAATCTGTTAGATCATTTGGATGAAATTCCTCAAGCGAAACGCCGTGAGGGTTTAATCCGTGATAAAGAACAAATTCTAATCTCGGAAAAATTAGTATCTTTGGACAAGAATGCACCTGTAAATAAAGACTTTTCTGTATTTCAAGCCAAGCCTTATGATTCTCAAAAACTTACTTCCTTTTTATTACAAAACGGTTTTCAAAGCCTTATAAAAAAGGTAAAGGCAACAACCTCTTGTGCCGCCACACCTGTTGTAACAGAACCAACAACCATTGCTTATCGTGCCATTCAATCTGAATCCGAGCTGCGAGAGTGGTTAAAGCAAGTTAAAACAAAGTTGTCCATTGCCATTAAGACCGCAGAAAAAGACAAATTATCCATTGAAGGAATTGCTTTAGCTTCCGAATCTGGATGCGCTTGTTATATTCCATTAACATTGCAAACAAAATCCGCCATTGCAACAGATTTATTTGCCGCCGCCGAACCTGCAAAGGCAGATACACCAGTGCTTCTTTCCCCTTTAAAAACAATTTTAGAAGACAAAACAATTTTAAAAATTGGGCACAACATTAAAAATGATTGGCATCTTTTGACTAAACTTTTGGGAGCCTTTGACCTGACACCATTGGCCGATGTCGAGTTAATGAGCTACAACTTGGATGGCATGCGCCATGAAAATACTTTGGAATCCTTAGCTCAATTACATTTAAATCAAGCTTTACCTTCTTTGGAATCTGTGATTGGAACAGGTAAGGCACAAATCGATTTTACAGCTCTAGCACCAGAAAAGGCAACCGCTTATATGGCCGAGAGAGCCGATATGATTTTAAGGCTTTATCTAATTCTTCTTGAAAAAATAAAAACAACCAAAGCCTTTGAAATTTATCAAGATATTGATGCCCCCCTGATCCCAATCCTCTATCACATGGAAGAAAACGGCATTCTGGTTGATTTACCTACTCTCCAACAACTTGATGCCCGTTTTTCGGAACGTCTTAACCAATTGACACAGCAAATTTACACAGAAGCAAACGAGGAATTTAACGTCAATTCTCCAGCGCAATTGGGTGTTATTTTATATGAAAAACGCGGTCTTTCAGGCGGTAAACGTGGTGCAAATGGCCACTGGATAACAGATGTTAAGGCATTAGAAAATCTAGCAGAACAAGACGACGCTTTGGCAAAATTAGTTTTACAATATCGATCCATCGCAAAGTTAAAATCTACCTATATAGACGCCCTGATTGAACGCGCCCAAAAAGATCCGCGAATTCACACCACTTTTTCTTTGACTTCCACCAATACAGGCCGTTTGGCAAGTTCAGATCCCAATTTGCAAAATATTCCCATTCGCACGGATGAAGGCAAAGAAATCCGCCGTGTCTTTGTTGCTAAAAAAGGGTATAAAATCCTGTCCGCAGATTATTCCCAAATTGAATTGCGCTTGGTCGCCGAAGTAGCAAACGTCGTAAAATTAAAAGAATCCTTCCTTAATGGAGAGGATATTCATGCGCGCACCGCCAGTCAGGTGCTTCATATCCCCCTTGAACAAGTCACTCCCGATCAACGTCGCCGTGCAAAAGCCATTAATTTTGGTATTATTTATGGCATTTCTGCTTTTGGTCTGGCCGCCAATCTTGGAATTTCAAGGGGTGAAGCAAAAGCCTATATTGATTCATACTTTACCGAATATCCCGAAATTAAGCAGTATATGACAAACACGGAGCAATTTGTCGAGGCCAATGGTTATGTTTCAACCCCGTTTGGACGCAAAGTCTATATTCCTGGATTAGATAACAGAGCCACCAAATCTTTTGCCTTGCGGGCTGCCATTAATGCGCCGATACAGGGAGGCGCTGCCGACATCATCAAAATGGCCATGATCCGCGTCGATAAAGCATTGAAACAAGCAAATTTGGATGCGACATTGCTTTTACAGGTACATGATGAACTGGTGCTAGAAGTTGCCGATAAAGATGTGCAAACAACAGCCAAGCTTATCAAACAAGCCATGGAACAAGTTATTGGATTATCTCTGCCACTTATTGCTGAGGTGGGTATTGGCGACAACTGGAAAGACGCACACTAAAGGAAATCACATGCGATCAGATCTTGCCCTTGTTCAACAAAACCTGGCTGATACACGCACGAAGGCAAAAACCGCCATTGAAGCGGGGCTTGTTTTTTACAAAGGCAATCCTGTTACCAAACCAAGTCAAGATATCCAAGAACCGGACCAATTGGAAATACGGGGAACCGTTTGTCCTTATGTATCACGCGGCGGCTTAAAACTGGAAAAAGCACTGCAAGAATTTCATGTTGATTTAACAGGAAAAACCGTTTTAGATATCGGTTCTTCCACAGGGGGATTTACAGATTGTACCCTACAACACGGCGCGAAAGCGGTTGTTGCCGTTGACGTGGGAAAAGATCAGCTTGCTCCCAACCTTCGAAAAAAGCCCGCTGTTACTGTTTATGAACAAACGGATTTTCGCACAATCCAACTTGATAAAATCGCCGATTGTACCATTGCCGTATCGGATGTATCGTTCATTTCTGTAACAAAAATGATTTCAAAACTGAAGGAAATGCCAAAACTTGAAGCCCTAATCTGTTTAATTAAACCACAATTTGAGTGTGGCAAAGAAATTGCTGATAAGTTTCACGGCGTCATAAAGGATAAAAAAGTACATGAACAGGTTCTTAAAAAAGTTATTACGGATTTTTCAAATAATGGCTTTTATCTTCAAAATATAACCTTTTCTCCTATCACTGGTGGCAGCGGCAATATTGAATATTTAGCTTATTTTACGCCAAATAAAAATTCAACACATAACAATATGACTAAAGTTGTTCAAACCGCTTTTCATACTTTAAAATAACCCCCTTGTCTTTTGTTTAAAAGTGTGCTACGATACCCGACAACAAAGGAGTTCATATGACTGATTTTTCAAAAGTGTCTGTAATTGGTTGTGGCCGTTGGGGTGGTTTTTTGGGTTGGTATTGTGCAACATATAAAAAATCAAATGTTCTTTTTTTAGGAGTGCCCGGTGATCCAGCCTATGAATCCTTAATTAAGACAGGTAATAATGGTTATTGTCAAATGCCAGAAGGTGTTTCCTATACCACGGATATGGGTGAAGTTTTGAAAAATGATTTCATTATTGTGTCTATTGGGTGTCAATGTTTCCGTGACTTGTGCAAACAAATGGCGAGTTATGATTTAAAAGGTAAGAAATTCCTATTAGCCATGAAGGGATTGGAAGCATCCAGCGGCAAACGTATGACTCAAATTTTTGCTGAAGAAATCCACGAACCAGACGTTCAAGTGGCCGTTTTGGGTGGTCCTGGTCATCCACAAGATTACTTAAAAGGCATCCCAAGTTGCGTTGTTGTCAGCTCCGCGTCAGATGAAGCCAAATTTGAAATCGCTGATTATATGAACAGTAATCTTATTCGATCATACTATGGTACTGATTTAATTGGCAACGAAGTTGCCGCAGCTTTGAAAAACGTTGTGGGCGTGATGGCCGGCATCTTGGATGGTATGGGATGGACCGCTTTAAAAGGGTCTTTGATGGCACGCGGCCCCGTGGAAGTTGGACGCATTATTGAATATTTTGGCGGGCAACCAAAAACCGCTTATGGGTTGGCACATTTGGGCGATTATGAAGCGACCTTATTTTCACCACACAGCCACAACCGGGCCTATGGCGAAGCTTTAGCCAAAGGTGAAAAATTTGAAAAACTGGCCGAAGGTGTTCCAACATTAAAAGCCGTTTATGACTTGCGCGACAAACTGGAGATCCCTTTGTGTACTGCTTTATATCACGTGGTATATGAGGGCGCAGATCCCAAAAAAGAAATTGAAACCTTGTTCCAACGCCCCGTCAAATCTGAATAATTTTTATCTTGACTTTTGCTGCCCATTTTCGTAGAATATGGGGCGGAAGGGCGTGGACGTTGTCCTTGGGACAGCGGGTCAGGTTCGGAAGAAAGCAGCCCAGCCTTTGTTTCACGGGTCATGCCTTTCCACCTTTAATAACCAGGGGAACAATTAATGGCCGGCAATTCTCAAGTTCTTGCACGCAAATATCGTCCTCAAGTCTTTGATGACTTGATTGGGCAAGAGGCTTTGGTACGCACCATTACAAATGCTATCAAACAAAATCGTTTGGCTCAAGCCTATATTTTAACAGGTATCCGTGGTGTCGGCAAAACAACCTCTGCCCGTATTATTGCCAAAGGATTAAACTGTATTGGTGAAGACGGCAAAGGCGGCATGACACCCAACCCCTGTGGCAAGTGCAAACACTGCCTTGATATTGCTAATGACGCACACATAGACGTCATTGAAATTGACGCGGCCAGCAACACCGGTGTTGATAATGTCCGGGAGATTATTGAAGGCGCAAAATATAATCCCGTTTCTGCCAGGTATAAAATCTATATTATCGATGAAGTTCACATGCTTTCGAAACAGGCCTTTAACGCCCTTTTGAAGACATTAGAGGAACCACCAGAACGTGTGAAATTTATTTTTGCCACAACTGAAATCCGCAAAGTCCCCTTGACAATTTTATCGCGTTGCCAACGCTTTGATTTAAAGAGAATTGAACCAGATACGTTGACCGATTATTTAGAAAAAATTTGTAAAAAAGAAAAAAAGAATTTTTCGCGAGAAGTCCTTTATTTAATTGCAAAAGCTGGCGATGGATCTGTGCGTGATTCCCTCTCGTTATTGGATCAGGCCATTACCCAACTTCCCAACAACCCCTCGGTTGAGGATGTGCGCCAAATGCTTGGCATCGCTGACAAAAGCGTCTTGCTAGATCTTTATAAGTCCGTCTTGAACGCAGATATGCCCAAAGTTTTTGACCTATTAAAAACACAGTATCAAGCTGGGGCTGATGCTTTAAATTTAGTCCAAGATATGTTGGATTTAACCTACAAACTCACATGTTTAAAAGTCGTACCCAAAACAACTTTCTTGGATGGCTTCACAGAAAACGAACAAAAAACGTTAAAAGAAATATCTAAAGCCGCAACCATGCATGCCTTGACTGCGAACTGGCAACTCTTACTTAAAGGTATTCAAGAGGTACGCAACGCTGATTTACCTTTCCAAGCGACCGAAATGTTAATGATTCGGATGGCATATCTATCGGACATTCCCGGTCCAGAACAGTTGTTAACAGAAGTAAAAAAAAACGTTGAAAGCGCACCTGTAAAATCAGAAATCACACCCCCTGTTCTATCAGAAATCGCGACACCAGGAAAAGCTGACGAACAACCCGCCGCTCCAATTTTCCAAAACATCAAAGAAGTTGCTGATCTAGCTCGCAATAAAGGGGAACGTATGTTGGCCTTCAACATAGAAAATTTTGTCCGACCAATAGAAATTAAAAACAATACAATCACGTGCGTTCTTGCGCCCAACACACCTGGAACATTTTCTGCAAATTTGATCAAATTTTTGCGAGATCAAACAGGATCGAATTGGACATTAAAGACCGAGAAAACAGGCGGACAGCCTTCCTTAAAAGAACAAAAGGAAGCCTCAAAGCAACAACTTATTGGAAAACTTAAACAAGATCCAACTGTTGCTGAGATTGAAAAATTGTTTGCCGGTGCAAAAATTGAAAAAGTCAAACCTTTGACCCGGTCAGAGGGAACCTCTGAAAACTTCCCCGAAGAAGAAGCATAAAAATACTTGCGCTTTATATAAGACCTTGATACAATAACGACATGTCAAAAATTAAGAATATGCATTTCATTGTTAATTACAAGCGTATATGGCCCTTCGTGCGTCCATTTTGGTTTCGCGCTTTATTAAGTATTTTGATAACAATTCCTATTGGATCTTTGGACGCCGTCATTGCCTTGGCATTAAAACCATTTATGGATACCATTGTCATTGAGCAAAACGGTGCCACACCATGGAATTTACCTTTATACATCATTCCTATTTTGATCATCGGTTTTACACTTATCCAATCACTTCTTGAATATGCATCCGCCTACTTAAACACTTGGACGGGCGGAAAGATTACACAAGAATTGCAACGCAAAATGTATAAAAAATTGATGGAGATGGATCAAACATTTTTTGATCACAACTCGTCGGGAGATTTGGTTCAACGTTTCAATACAGATCCAAGCATTGCGTGTGCTGGTTTACTATCCAACCTAAAAACATTTACCACGCGTATATTTTCCTCGATTACATTGGTGTGCGTTTTATTTTACACATCATGGCAACTCGCCATCATAGCCATCATCGTCTTGGGGGGAGCCTTATGGCCATTGGCAACCGTCAGACGGCGCATTAAAGATATTGTCAAAAAATCCGTTGAAGTAGGTGCTGCGGGCTTTACTGTTTTTAATGAAACCCATGCCGGATCTAAGACGATTGCTGCTTACAATCTTCAGGAACACAAACATCGTCAATTCAACGAAATCCTACGTCAAGGCTTTAAATTAGGCATTAAAAACACTCAACGCACCGCTTGGCTATCTCCCATGATGCATATTGTTGTTTCAATTGGTATCGCCGGCGCCATCTGGTATGGTTCCTATCTAATTACCTCAAAGCAAATTACCGCAGGTGATTTTGTGGCCTTTTTGACATCCATGTTAATGTTATACACACCCATCAAAAATATTGGGAAGAACTTCACCCAAGTCCAACTGTCCTTTATGGCCATTGAACGAATTTTTGAGATTTTGGATTATAAAGTGCCCATTACTGACAACAAGAATGCGATTGATCTAAAAACCTTAAAAAAGAATATTGTTTTCCACGACGTATCCTTTGCCTATAAGCCAGAAACCTTCGTTTTGAAGCATATTAACTTAACCATCCCGAAGGGCAAAACTATTGCGTTTGTCGGCAATTCTGGCGGTGGAAAAAGTACTATTACCAATCTAATTCCACGTTTTTATGACACCACAGAAGGGATGATTACAATTGATGGAATAAATATTCGAGATCTGACTTTGTATTCTTTACGTCAAAACATCGCCATCGTCTTCCAAGATAACTTCTTGTTTTCCGGAACCATCCGTGACAACATCCTTTTGGGGAAATTTAATGCCACAGAACAAGAAATCCAACGCGCCATAAAAGCAGCCTGTCTGGACGATTTTGTAAATGACTTAGAGGATGGTTTGGACACAAATATCGGCGAACATGGTGCCCTGCTTTCTGGCGGGCAAAGACAGCGCGTTGCCATTGCGCGGGCCTTCCTAAAAAATGCCCCTATCGTTATTTTGGACGAAGCAACCTCTGCTTTGGACAACAAGTCTGAGGGTATTGTTCAGCAAGCAATCAACAACCTAATGAAAGACAGAACCGTGTTAGTGATTGCTCACCGTTTGTCCACAATTCAAAATGCAGATCAAATTGTCGTTCTTAACGAAGGTGAAATTGTTGAGCAAGGAACACACGAACAATTGCTGGCTCAAAACGGTGCTTATGCTACCTTGTATAATGCACAATTCAACAAAAGAAACAAATTAAAGTAAAACATATTTTTTAGCCTCTTTTTATAGGTAATCAAGTTTTGATTTTAAATCTCCAAACGAACAAATTCGTTTTATCGTATCATAATATGTACATCAATTTATGAAAAGGAGAAAAGATGATTTACGGTTATATACGCGTCAGCACAGACAAACAATCTGTTTCTCATCAACAATTTGAGATAACAGAATACACACAAAAACAACACATTCAAGTTGACAAGTGGATCAATGAAACAATCTCTTCGCGCATTCCACTAAACAAACGAGCATTAGGATCTTTATTGAAAAACCTTCAAGAAGGAGATATCTTAATTGCCACAGAAATTTCCCGCCTGGGCAGAAGCTTAATGGAAGTCATGAGCATTTTACAAACTTGTCTTTCCAAAAACTGTCAGGTATGGACCATTAAAGAAAATTATAAACTCGGCAATGATATTCAATCTCAAGTACTTGCCTTTGCTTTTGGCTTGTCCGCCCAAATTGAAAGGAATTTAATCAGTCAACGAACAAAAATGTCCTTAGACAACATGAGAGCACATGGCTACAAATTGGGCCGCCCCTTTGGAACTCAATCAAAAAAGCTAAAACTGGCAGCAAATGCACAACGTATCATACACTTGCGCAGCCAAGGTATTTCCAAAACAGAGATTGCCAAGCTTTTTGATGTACAACCCATTACCGTCAGTCGATTTTTAAAACGCAATGGATTGACTTAAGTTCTATAAACTGGCACCCCAAGCCTTAACTTCAGCCAATTTTGCTGGCGTTTTGTTTGTGGAAGCATCCGCGGTTATAATACCCTTATCCATGATTCCCATGTATGCAACCATGCCTTTATATTGCTCAACAGCTCCATTATATACATCTGGCGAATGTGAAGATAATAATAACGCACTGTACTTTGCGTTTGCCGGATGATTAATGGCATAAAAACGTTGTATAACCGCTTCCAATTGCGCCGACATTGTAAAATAATAAATTGGAGACGCAAACACAATCATCTCTGCTTCTTGAAGATAGGGATAAATTTCCTGCATATCGTCTTGTTGGACACAACGGCCATTTCCTTGCGTGTGGCAATAATTACATGACATACATCCATTTATCTTCTTATGGGCCACATTTATAACACTCACTTCATGTCCCTTGGATTCAGCACCCTCTTTAAAAGCATTTACAAGAGCAACAGTATTGCCGTCCACAGTTGGGCTACCATTTAAAACTAAAACTTTCATATAAACTCCTTCCTTCGGTACAATTTCATCCTAACCCAATACAATAAAATGTCAAGGAAAAACACCTTCCAATCGGTGGTTATGGAATTTGGTGGGTCATCTTAACAAACTCAAGCTGCTTTCTTTTTCACGCAAGCTTTACATAATTGAAACACTTTATAGTGCGCATAACTTATTCCTAGAATTCCCACAACAGAAAACAACAAAGAACTTGCTGATATATTTTGAATATCTTTTACGATATACGTAAATAACCCATTAAAAATACTATATTCATCTTGGCAAGATCGATAAATTTCCCCGCAAAATAAGGCAAAAGAAACTAAATACATTAACCTATCCATCGGTTCATACTTTTTCGCAGGATTAGTATAAAGTCGCAGTCTTTCGTTAAGCAACAAACCAGCCGTAATTACAGCAAAAGTAACAACTATTAGCAATAGTATCATTAAGAAAAAGAAAAACAATTCATTTGATTCGATGGTGGAATAATTAAACAAATTAATTATTAAATCAAACTCTAACCAGGTGATAAGCACCAGTACGTATGGGAAAAAATATCTTCCTATCATTGCCAACCGGTACAACGCTACTTCATATACCTTTTCCTTGTCTGTTCTATACTTCTTTAAATATTTTCGGCAAGCAGTCAATTTCTTATGATTTTTTTTAAAAATACATTTATCACACGTGCTGGCCACCACAACCACAAGTTCCGCCAAACACAAAAGCAGAGGGAAACATACTGCCCAACAAATGGCACAAATAAAAACTATAAAAAAAATAGTTCCATGTAATTTTTCAAACATAACTCCAACTCCGGCGTTTTCATAATATTTCATTGTTCTACAAAATGCAACTACTTTTACAATTCAACGATTCATTGGACTTAAACTGATTTAGGAAATAAAAAAACCACCTTTGGAATGGTGGTTATGGAATTTGGTACAGCACGCTTAACATCTCCTATTTCCTGTGACGATATTTCAGATAAGAAATGAAATTGCTGAGCACAATAAAAATCTCCAAAAGCCCCGCCCAGTTTTTGATGCTGATTTGATAAATAAGAAATACTGTGCAGTTGAAACATCCGAGCAACCTCATTTTTTGAGGAACAAGCCACCATGTGCTGCATAATGCAATGGATGCTGTTACAAACACTAAAATAGAAGACACCCCTTGATACGTATAAATTGGTATCAAAGTGTACAATATCTGGAAAAGAATATAAAGCAATGTCCACTTTGCATGTAGGCGTTCTTTGATATTAGCGGCGATTAAAACCAAGAATTCAACAGCAAAAGACAGTGTACCACTTATCGAGCCAAGACAATATAAAGCACAAATTGTCAGTATTTCTGCTAACAAGTCAATTAATAACATATCCTTTTTGTGGTACATAAAACGGCCCACACAACGCAAAAGATAGTTTAAAGCAGTAAGAGCGTATCCTAATAAAATCATCATCTATCCTATTTTGATATCTAAAGAAAAAACCACCTTTGAAACGGTGGTTGCGATTTTTGGTACCTCCAGCCGGACTTGAACCAGCACCCTATTGCTAAGAGCAGATTTTGAGTCTGCCGCGTCTACCAATTCCGCCATGGAGGCTTTTTTTGTTGACAAACGGCATTATAGCGCATTACAATTTTATTGTCAAGGAGTTTTTTCATGTTTTTCAAAAAAGTAGAACCAAAATCAGTTTTTATCACAGGGGCTTCCAGTGGTTTGGGCGCCCATTTGGCCGCTGAGTATGCCAATTCAAAACGTGTTCTGCATTTGGCGGGGCGCAACAAAGAACGATTAAATCAAACCGCCGCGGCCTGTCGAAAAAAAGGCGCCAAAGTCTTTACCTATATTTTCGACACAACCGACCAGAAGGCCACTACAAAAGCCATCCAACAAGCCTTTAAACGCACGCCACTAGATCTGGTTATCGCCAACGCTGGCGTTTCAGCCGGCGTCATCGGCATGCCCGAAAACAGCGAAGCTACCCGGAAAATTATGACAACCAACATTTTTGGCACGCTGAATACCGTTTTGCCGGCATTGGAGCTGATGAAAAAGCGTCACAAAGGTCATATTGCTTTGATTGCTTCGTTGGCTGGTTACCGCGGAATGGCCAGCTGTCCAGCCTATTCTGCCAGCAAATCCGCCGTCAAAGCTTTAGGCGAGGCTTTATACGGACAACAAAAACCAAAAGGCATTCATATTACAACCATTTGCCCCGGCTTCATTGAAACACCGCTGACGGATAAAAATCGCTTTTACATGCCATTTTTGATGAAAGCCGATAAAGCAGCCCGCATTATTCACAAACGTTTGAATCGAGCACCCGCCCTGATTGGCTTTCCCGCGATTATGATATTTGCCGCGTGGATAGGATCTTGCCTTCCCTCATGGATCGCTCTTCCCTTGTTTGCTCTTTTTCCGAAAAAAGAAAAATAAACTATGGACAAATGCGTACTTTTTCGTTAGAATAGTCAAAAAAGGAGAAAACCATGGTTAAACAAAAAAAAGATTGCGAAAATTGCAAAAAATACCAAGAGCAAGCCTTTGAATTGGAAGTAGACGAGGATTTACAACAAGAACGCCTTAATCGTTTTTGGAAAAAATATCGTTGGCTTGTTTATGCTCTTGTTATCCTGATTTTGGGGGCAACAGCCGGCATTCAGCTTTATCAATCCTGGCGCATGAAGGTACGTTTGGCGGAATCTGACATCTTCGAAAATGCCGTTGTTCAAATTTTTGCACAAAAGCCCGAGGAAGCAAAGCCGGCTTTGATGCAGTTGGCACAAAATGGTCGTACAGGTTATAAGCACTTGGCACGGTTGGAGCTCGCTGGCTTGGCGGCACGTCAAAACGACACAGAGACAGCTTTAAAAGAATTTAAAACTTTAATGGATTCGGATGCTCCAGAATCTTTGCGCGCGATTGCGACGCTTTCCTACGTTGGCCACCAAGTGGATACCGCAGATACAAAGACATTATTGCAACAACTTCAACCATTCTTGGACAATCCTGCTTTTGTTGGAATGGCGGCAGAGTTGGCTGCGGTTTTATATTTGCGTGACAACAAAACACAAGACGCCCAGAATATGTTGAAAAAAGCATTGGCTTTACCTAATTTATCTGAAACAGTTCAAGTGCGTTTGAAGGCCTTATCTCAAATAATTGAAAGCAAGTAACATGAAAAAAATCATTACTCTTTTATTATGTTGTACTTTACTTGTTGCTTGTTCCGATGATAAAAGGTATGCACCAAAGGAAGGACGCATCCCTGTGTTTGTGGCCAAAGTTCCTGTGTTGGCACAAGGTTCCGTTAAAGTGGACGAGGCTCAAAAAACATCCGAATGGTCTGCTCCCTTTTTCGACAAGCAAAACAAACAACCGAATTTAGTCGTTGATTCCAATTCTAAAACATGGAGAAAGAAAATTGGTAAAGCAACAGATCCAAATCGGTTATTACCGACACCACTGGTCGTTGGTGATTATATATATACTTTGGATGGCGCCTATGAATTGACGAAGTTAAAATTTGCCGATGGTGAGATTGTTTGGCAAAACAAAATTGCTGAAAATAAGACTGGGTTAAGCCTTACCTATATTGATCACAAGATCTTTGCTCTTTCTACAGACGGCTTGTTAACCGCCTTTGATGAAGATGGCAATCAGTTGTGGCAAAAAGATTTTGCTGTGACAACACGTGCTCCTCTTCAAGCAGATAAGAACACTTTATACCTGATCACGGCCCATGACCAATTTATCGTTTTATCAACAAAAACTGGCGCTGAAATCTGGCGTTATCAAACAACAAAACCTCAAACTTTATTAACCAATATGGCCCCAGTGGCAAAATCCGGCAACACTATTGTTGTTCCATTTGCTACGGGTGAAGTCATGGGATTTGATGCCGATTCTGGTCTTTTGTTGTGGATTCAGATGATGGTTGGAAATCGTCCCCAGGATTTGACAGAAGTGCCACAAATTGTTGCAGCCCCAATCATTGAAGGCGGAACTGTTTATTTAACAGGTCATGCAAATTTCAGCGGCGCCTACGCTTTAAAGACGGGCGAAACAAAGTGGAGCGTCAACTTTGGATCGATTGTGACACCAGTTCTTAGCGGCAATACCTTGTTCATGTTAACATCACAAAACGAATTGGTTGCTTTGGATAAAAAAACAGGAAAAGCATTCTGGTTGAAAACGTATAAATCGGAAGATCATACGTGGCAAAGCTTATCACTGATAAATGGTGAGCTGGTTCTTTCTGATGGAGAGAATATGGTTTATATCAACCCTGAAACGGGCAGCCAGGTGCATGCCGAAAAATATGATACGAACGCGCTTCCTATTGCAAAAGATGGTCATTTAATTCTAATGGATAAGAAAACAAATCTGACAGTTTATTAAGAGGATTTTATGAAAACAATTGCTTTGGTCGGTCGCACAAATGTTGGAAAGTCCACACTGTTCAATAAGCTATGCCATAAACGCATCGCTATTGTACATGATCGCCCGGGTGTTACCCGTGACCGGAAAGAAGCTGAAACAACCTTAGATGGCGCCCCTGTGCGTTTGGTTGATACCGCGGGACTGGAAGATACGTCTTCACTTGCAAAAGCCATGTGGCAGCAAACAGAACTGGCCATAGCAGAGGCCGATATTGTTTTAATGATCACAGATGGCAGAACTGAGCTCAACGCGTTAGATACCAAACTTGCCAAACAATTAAAGAAAATTGGAAAACCCACTTTTTTGGTGGTAAACAAATGTGAAGGTGAAAAGCAAACACAGATGCTGGGCGAATTTTATCGCTTGGGACTTGGTACCCCTTATCCCGTTTCTGCAGAACATAACTTGGGGATTAAAGAATTGATTCAAGCTTTAAAGCCTCTGTGTCCAACCGAAACAGCGCAAGAAGCAGAAAAGGTAAGGCCCTTACATTTGGCTATTGTTGGCCGCCCCAATGTCGGCAAATCCACTTTGATTAATCAATTTCTCAAACAAAATCGTTTACTAACGGGCCCAGAAGCGGGTGTTACACGTGACGCCATCACTGTGCCATGGACATGGAAAGACAAAAAGATCTTATTAACAGATACTGCTGGACTGCGCAAATACGGAAAAATAGATGATGAATTAGAACGTATCTGTGAACAAGAAACAAAAAATGTAATCGACTTTGCCGAGGTTGTCATCTTGGTTTTAGATGCCCATCAACCACTGGAACGTCAAGATTTAGCCATTGCTGGAACCGTCTTGCAAGAAGGCCGCGCTCTTGTGATTGCACTCAACAAATGGGACAACACAGACAATCAACAAGCGGTTTTAAAAGAATTAAAGGCAAGAATGACCGAATCTCTTCAACAGGTGAAAAACATTCCCGTTGTTCCAATTTCAGCCAAAAATGGTTTTGCCCTGGACAAATTGATGGAACAAGTTTTTCACATGTATGATTTGTGGAACAAACGCATCCCAACACACAAACTTAACACTTTCCTTGATGAATTAAAACAGGCTCACCCAACACCTCTTGCCCGCAATGGACATCGTGTTCCTATGAAATATATGACACAGGTCAATACACGCCCCCCCACATTTGTCATCTTTACATCCAATCCAGACAGCTTGCCCGATTCCTATATGCGCTATGTCTCTAATGGGTTGCGACAAACTTTTGGCATTGAAGGGGTTCCAATTCGCATCCACTTAAGGAAGCGAGAAAATCCATTTGAAAACAAATTAACCAGGAAGAAAAAGTAATGCTTTATTTAAAAGATCTGATTTCGCACGGTCGCGTGCGCGCTTGTTATTACCATCCATTGCATAATAAATTATGTGTCAAGGTTGCTTTGAATAAAAAGCATAGCTCTTTATTGCAAAAAGAAATTAAAAATAATGAATTGTTCAAAAAAACAATTGGTGCTTATGTACCCCGTTATTATAAGTTGGTAAAAACAAACAAAGGACTTGGCCTTACAACAGACCTGATTTACGATGATAATAATCGTTTGTCACCTCGTTTAAAGGATTGGCTGAAGCAACAAAAGCCTTTATCACAAGACATCATGTCTCAATTTGACGACTTCTTTTCTCGCCTGTTAAAATATCAACTGTGGTTTTATGATTTCAATGACGAAAATTTCCTGATCAAAACACACAAGAAACGTCATTACCTTTATTTTGTGGATACCAAAAGCCTTAACAGGAACAATTCATGGTCAACACTGAAATTGGAATATGTTATTCCATTTTTGGCGCGGCGCAGGATGTTGAGACGCATCCGCAGATTTTATACTGCGCATCACAAACCAATTCCTCAGCAATTTTCGTAAATTAATAATCCATCCGCGGCGGCAAATTGCGCAAACGAACAAGGTATGGCTTTAACATCTTGTCGCGGCTGATCACATGTCCGATAAACCAAACGGATAAGAAAGCGATTGTTTTTTGTGCTAAATCCAATTTCTTGCCGCGGGTTGTTGCATTTTCATACGCCTGACGAAATTCCGCGATATTTTTAATAAATTGTTGATGGGCCTGGATGTGCGCCATAATATCTGGGAAATTAACGCGTTCCATCACATCTTCTTCCGCCGAAAAATGGTTGCGCACATAATCATAACACGCTTCAAACATTTGAGGCATATTGTCCAGCTCATGGCGGCTTAAATCCATACTAGCATTATTAATAACATCCAAAAAAGCCTTGTGTTCATCATCCAAAGGTGGATAATCCAAACTCATCTGCTCGCGCCACGCTACAATTGGCATTTGCCCCCCTTATCTAGACATTAAACAAGAAATGCACAACATCTCCGTCTTGCATTATATAACTTTTTCCTTCCTGACGCAAGTGCCCTTTTTCACGTGCTCCACTTTCGCCATGATCGGCCACATAATCATTATATGAAATCACTTCCGCACGGATGAAACCCCGCTCAAAGTCTGTATGAATAATACCTGCGGCTTGCGGTGCCAAAGTCCCTTTGCGCATTGTCCAGGCATGCGATTCTTGTGGGCCAGAGGTAAAAAACGTTTCCAGTCCAAGCAATTTATAACCCGCCTTAATGATACGCGAAAGTCCCGTTTCTTCTAACCCAAGTGTAGCCAAAAATTCGGGTTGTTCCTCAAGCGGTAACTGCGCAATTTCTTGTTCAATATTGGCAGAAATCACAACAGACGTGTTGCCTTGCTTTTCGGCCATCTCGGCAACACGCTTTGAAAACTCGTTGCCCGTTGCCGCACTCGCTTCATCTACATTACACACATAAAGCACGGGCTTTGCGGTCAGCAAACATAATTGGTTAAATAACTTTTTCATCTCGGGATCTTCAGGAATCGCCAAGCGCGCGGGCTTACCTTCCTTCAACAACGCCAACGCGGGCTCAATCACAGCCACCCATTGTTTGGCTTCCTTGTCGCCTGTTTGCGCTTTTTTCGCAACACCCGTCAAACGCTTTTCAAGGTTTTCCAAATCCGCCAACATCAATTCGGTATCAACCGTTTCAGCATCGCGGATTGGATCAATGGATCCTTCCACATGCACGATATCGGTATTTTCAAAGCAACGCAAGACGTGAATAATCGCATCCACCTCGCGAATATTCCCCAAAAATTGGTTACCCAAACCTTCGCCTTTGCTGGCCCCACGCACAAGGCCTGCAATATCAACAAATTCCAACTGAGTCGGCACAATCTTAGCGGCCTTATCAATTTTTTGTAATTCATCCAAACGGCTGTCTGGCACAGCCACACGCCCGACATTCGGCTCAATCGTACAGAACGGATAATTCGCCGCCTGTGCGTTCACAGTCGCCGTTAAAGCATTAAACAAAGTTGATTTTCCAACGTTTGGAAGGCCAACAATTCCACAATTAAATCCCATATAAACTCCTTGATACCATTTGGCCCTATTATGCGCCAAATGATATCAAAAGTCAATATCTATCTTTAACGTGTTTTGTTGTTCAATAACACAACTTGTGCTTTGTGGCGTCCGGGCAGTCTGTTGGCCCAGTTTTCAATGGAATCACGTTGTCCAATGGTTGCCTGGTTATACAAAGTATCTACCATTACATCATCCGCACAATCAGCCGTTTGAACAACTGCCACTTCCGGTGTATTGGTATTTCCATCTGTGTCCAAAAGAAAACATCTATCATAATTATTACCATCTAAACATGAAGAATGTTTACGGCCTTTTGAAATCAAAACACCTTCACTTTTACCAGCATCCGCAATCTTTTTGTTTTCTTCCTTTTTGGATTGTTGGGCATGACTAATAAGTGCTGCGGTCCAAATGGCTGCAACTACGCCCAAACTCAGCACTATAAAACTCGCTGCTGCACTACCAGATCTTTTATTGTTTATCATTTTGCGTCCTTTCGTTTTGCCCTCAACCAACAACCCTTTTGTGAGCGGTATTGTATCATTTTACCCCATAAATGTCAAGGTTTTTCTATACTTTTTCCATCAGGCATAAAAAGAAACCATCGGTTCCTGTTCTAGCTGGCGAGTAACGCTTTTGTTTGATAACTTTGTAATTTGGATGACCCGATAAAAACGCTTCCACTTGTGCTTCGTTTTCATCCATTGTCAACGAACAGGTAATATAGGCCAACCGCCCTCCGTCCTTCACATACGCTTCGGCCCGATTTAAAATCTCGACTTGCGATTTAGTAATATGTTGCAACTGTTTTTCCGTCAAATGCCAACGCATATTTGGGCTTCTTCGCCACGTCCCGCAACCCGAGCATGGGGCATCCACCACAACATAATCAAACTGCTTTGTGGGTGGCGGCAACTGCGGTTGAATTTGGATAATATCTATATGCGCACGGGTGGCACGTTTGACAAGTTCAAACAACTTTTTGGTAGTAATATCATACGCCCAAATCAAACCTTTGTTGTTCATCATCTGAGCAAAGATCAACGATTTACCACCCGCCCCAGCGCAAAAATCAAACACTGTATCGTTCGGCTTGACACCAATATCAAGGGCCACCAATTGCGCCCCTTCGTCTTGAATTTCAATTAAGCCCTCTTTCCACGCCTTTGTTCCCGCCAGGTTTTTATATTCCGGCAAAATCAATCCATAGGGCGACAGCTTAGTTGGTTCGGTTTCAACACCTTCTGCGCGCAACATTTGCTGCGCCACAGCCCTGTCCCCAATGGCACGCAAAATAATTGGGGGATTTTCCAACAATACCGGCAATTCTTTTTCGGCTTCGGGCACATGCGCGGGGAACCATTCCGGCACTTCCCATTTCACATAATCCGGCACGTCTTTCATGTCCGGCAAATCAGCAATTCTTTTTACCCGTACTTCCCAACTTTCATTTGGATACATATATTTCAAGCGCGCCATTGCACGCACACAGCGCCACACCAAATCCAACAAAGCACGCTTGTCCGCGCCATCAAAATGTTTGTGGCCTGAAATATACGTATTGATTAATTCTTGTGCTTTAACGGGCTTTTTTTCAATCCGTTCCATCAAGATGCCAGCGTGTTTTTGCAAACTTTCTGGCGTCATGGACTACCCCACTAAACGGTTCATAAAATTATTTTCATCGCCCTTTAACAATAAAGGCACATTCTCGGCAATTTTTTCCATAACTTCGGCCAAGACCTTTTGATCTTCTTTGGATGGAATTCCCAACACATAATCAACCGTATCCGAAGCACGATCCTGATCTACCCCAATGCGCACACGCATGTAATCCGCACCAATGTGGCTGTCAATATTTTTAATACCATTATGTCCGGCAGAAGATCCCCCCGTTTTCACTTTCACCTTGCCCACAGGCAAAGCCATATCGTCATGAAAAACAATAACATCTTCGGGTTTAATTTTAAAAAAGGACATCGCGGCCAAAACAGCCTCGCCAGACAGGTTCATAAAGGTGTGTGGTTTTAATGCCACGACCTTCTCGCCATCAATTTCACCCCGCGCCACAACACCCTTGCAGTCTTTTTTCCAATCCTTAAAGGAAAAGCGGTGGACAATTGCATCCACCGCCTGAAATCCCATATTGTGGCGGGTCATAGCATAGTCCGAACCCGGATTGCCAAGCCCAACCAACACCTTCATTATTTCTTCTCCTCTTTCTTTTCGTCAGCCGGAGCAGCTTCAGCATCCGCCGCAGGAGCAGCAGCCGCAGCATCCGCCGCAGGAGCAGCCGCTTGAGCAGGAGCTTCTTCCTTCACTTCTTCTTGTGGTGTCACGATTGTGGCCACAGTGAAGTCTTCTTGAGCTGTTAATTTAACGCCAGCTGGCAATTGAACGGCAAATGCTTCGAAAGAATCGCCGATTTCACCAGACGACAAATCCACAGTAAATTCTTCTGGAATTGCATCCGCTTTACATTTGACTTCCAAAGTACGATGCACGATGTTCAACACACCACCCTTCTTAATACCAGGACACACATCTTCACCAATGAAGTGCAAAGGAATGTCCATTGTCAAAACAGAGTCTTTAGAAATACGTAAGAAGTCAGCATGAATAGGACGGTTGGACACTGGGTGTTTTTGAATGTCTTGGCACAACACCAAGTTCTTATCACCATCCACTACAATCTCATATTGACGGGTCCACAAACCCTTTTTGCTCATTTCCGCAACCAAAACTTTTTCTTCAATAGAAATCATTTCAGGCGCTTTTTTGTCTCCGTAAATAACCGCAGGAATAGAACCTTTAAGACGAATCGCCCGAGAGGCCCCCTTGCCGGCTTTTTCACGTTTTGTTGCTTTAATTTGTTCAGCCATAGTAAAAAATCCTTTATTTTTAATTGGTTAAACGAAAGATCCTCCTCCAGGGGTGAATCACTTCCGACCATTTCAACCTTGAAACGGTAAGTGTATGATATCATAATTTTGAATAAATATCAAGAGGTTTTTACGCCTCTTCACCAAACTTATTATGCACCAACTCGGCCAACGCCGTGACGGCTTTTTCCGCATCTGGCCCTGTTGCCGTGATTTTTAAAGTATCTCCCAACGGCGCAGCCAACATCAAAAGCCCCATAATGGACTTACCAGACATCGGCGTTCCACCGGCCTTAGACACCATAATCTCACTTTGAAAGGTTTCTGCCAATTTCACAAAAGTTGCGGTCGCCCGCGCATGCAGACCTTTTAGATTCTGGATTTTAACACGCTTTGTCGCTGTCTGTGTATCCGTCATGTATTTCCTTAAAAATGGCGTTCTCGGCGGGAGTCGAACCCACGGCCCACAGTTTAGGAAACTGTTGCTCTATCCATCTGAGCTACGAGAACAACCAGCTCCCTATTTCTTTGCTTTTGGTGCAGAAGCGGCCAAATATTCACAGAACATGCGAACAACAGCAAATTCCGCCACTAACATCAACAAGTCAAATAAGAAAATAGAAAAATTCTCACCATTTAGCAAAGCCGCAATTAAACGAATAGCAAACAGAGCCATTAAAACCAATCCCACAAAATAAATCAACTTAGCAAACGGTGCCAATTTGGGAGCCAACTTCTCTGTCAAAACGGGTTTTTCTAAATCCAATAAATTTTTAAATGTTTCTTTCATTTTTTTCTCCTTTTGTTATTTATTCAACTTTCGCATTGTGGGGAAAGTAATAACATCGCGGATAGATGTATTACCCGTTAAAAACATGATCAACCGATCCATGCCAATTCCCATTCCCCCCGTGGGTGGCAAACCATGTTCCAAAGCTTCCACAAAATCTTCATCCATCATATCGGCTTCCTCATCGCCCGCTTCACGCGCCTTCACTTGCGCCTCAAAGCGTTCAAACTGATCCAATGGATTGGTTAATTCTGTATAGGCATTACCCATTTCTTTTCCGTTGATATAGGGTTCAAATTGTTCAACCAAACGAGGATCGTCGCGATGCGTTTTACACAAAGGATTCATGGACTTTGGATGATCCATAACCAAGGTTGGCTGGATCAAATGTTCCTCACATTTGGCTTCAAAAACGGCCGCCATACAATGTCCCCAGTCGGCATTGTCGTCCACTTCCACATGTAATTTATCGCAAACAGCGCGCGCTTCTTCGTCTGATTTGATCGCCAAGAAATCCACGCCCGCGTATTCTTTAATCATATCATTCATCGTCACACGAGCAAACGGCTTGGATAAATCAAATTTCTTACCATCATATTCAATTTCCAATGTCCCATTCACAGCCTGACAAGCCGTCCGAACAATCTCTTCAAATAAATCGCCCATATCGTTGTAATCCGTATATGGCAGATACATCTCTAAGCAAGTAAATTCTGGGTTGTGGCTGGTATCCATGCCTTCGTTACGGAAATCTTTTGCAAATTCAAAAACGCCAGGCATACCACCAACGATCAAACGCTTTAAGAACAATTCCGGTGCCACACGTAAGAATAAATCCATATCTAATGTGTTATGATGCGTGATAAACGGTTTGGCTGTCGCGCCCCCCTTCACCGCCTGCAAAATCGGTGTTTCAACCTCATAGCACCCTTTGGAAATCAACAGCTGACGAATAGTTTCATAAATCTTGCTGCGCTTAATAAATGTCTCAATCGTTTCTGGATTCATAATCATGTCCAATTCGCGATGACGATATTTCGTATCTGTATCGGTGAGACCATGGAATTTCTCGGGCAACGGCAACAAAGCCTTTGCCAACATCTTGATTTCTTGTGTATTGACGGAAAGCTCACCACGTTTCGTCCGGCGCACGGTCCCCTTAATACCAATGATATCGCCGATATCCACCATGTCCAGCATTTCCAACACATCCGGTGCGGAACTTTCTTTGGAAGTATAAATTTGCACCTTTCCGGTTGCATCATAAATATCCATGAACATACCAGAGTTGCGGATAGCACGCACACGCCCTGCCACAGACACCACGTCTTCTGTTTGTGTATCTGGGGCCAAATCAGCATATTTCTCGGATAAAGATTTAGACGTTGCTGTTGGCTTATATTCATGGGGATAAGCATTGATTCCCTTTTCTTCCAATTTTTTCAGCTTTTCCAACCGAATTTGGCGTTGTTCGTGTCCTAAATTTTCATCCGCTACCATCTTCAATCCTTTCATCTGGCAACAACAATGAATATAGGATACATTTTTTTTGAAATAAAGTCAAACATTTTTAAACAAAGTCACCCCAAGTCTTTAAACATTTCTGTTGACTTTTCGCCGAAAGCATGTTAGAATGGCTCCATTCTTTTTGTGGAAGATATGGGCGACTAGCTCAGCTGGTTAGAGCATATGCTTTACACGCATAGGGTCTGCGGTTCGAATCCGTAGTCGCCCACCAAAAAGAGCCATTGCCGCAGTAGCGTAGTGGTAGCGCACGTCCTTGGTAAGGACGGGGTCGTGAGTCCGATTCTCACCTGCGGCACCATGTATTAAAGCCCTCAATCTAATGTGGGCTTTTTACTTTGTTTGCAAGCATTTTTCTGAGTCCGATAATGACAAGTCTGAAAAACGCCAAAAATCACCAATTATCGGACTCCTTAATCAAATAACCTCTACCTAGATAATGGTAGAGGTTTAAAAAATACAAGGATTACTTCTTTTCCAAAGGATCTGGACCATACTTATTTGATCCCTTGTCGCCTTTCAAGAAAAGACAACAAATAATAAGAGCCGCCATAGTCCATTTAAAAATGAGTTTAGGAATTTCTGTTTCTAATACATCAAAACCTAACAAAGCATAAATAAAAGGTATAAACGCCAAGATTGTTGGCCAATTTAGATCATGTAATCTTTTAATGAGAGCCCAAACTGCTACTAACGAAATAGCAACATCAATAAGATTTGTTGCCCAAAGTAACGCCGAGCTGTTCATGAAGGTCTTAAAATTCATCAGAACAACCCAACCTAAAGCAATTCTTGCAGCGAGAATTAAGAAGAAATATCCCACAAATGGCGCCCTATTCATTCTACCGGATATAAGCTTATTTAAATTCATTATAATTCCTTTCGTTTAGACTAAACACATATATATGTTTACATAAATCAGAAAATTAAGTCAATATATTTTTGTAATTTTGCTTTTAAATCTTCTGTGATTTTGGTCCGATAATCGCAAAGCAGCCCGCACCATGTTTCAAAGCCCTCAATCAAATGAGGGCTTTTTCTTTTAACCGCAAGCGTTTCGCCGAGTCCGATAGTCCGATTGCAAAAAATCGCCAAAATTCGCCAATTGTCGGACTCATAAAATATTTTCAATATCAATAATGCATATTAATTCATTGTTTCTTCTATTATCATACCTTGACCAGGCATAGGAAATATACGGAGAGTTCTCACCGTATCATCTGTGATATCTAGTCGAAATGTTCGTTCAAAAGCAGTACCAAGATTAGTTCCTTTTCCTGATGAAATTGAAACAAAATGAGAACCTTTATCAAGTTTAAAACGAACAAAATTTCCCGAGCCCAAACTTGCAATAAAGTTATTGTCGATATAAAGATCTGCACCAAGTGCTATTCCCATCAATCCTTTATCACGCTTTACAATGATATTACCTTCTTTTTTTGAGATCGGCATAGTTATTTCTTCATAGCTATCTATTCCTGGTATATTTTGTGTTGCACATCCCACTAATAAAATTGCAAATATTACTACAAATAATTTTTTCATAAACATACCTCTCTCTTCAGAGAATATCAAAAAGTTTAATGGATTACAACTGTATTTTTTGTAATTTTGCTTTTAATTCCTCCGAAATTTGGGTCCGATAAGCGCAAAGCAGCCCGCACCATTAAGAAAAATTATGTCCTGTTTTTACGACGTTTTTTGGAGCCCCTTTGGAGGGGAGCTGTGTAGCCCAGGGCTACAGTTGGGGCCACACCTCTGGGCTACAGAGAATCTCGCGAAAATTAGATATCAAAAAATATCAGATATTCAAACTGCCCTCGATCGTCATGCAAAGGAATACCCCACTCGGTATCGTGGTATTTTCTGTTTAATTCCGATGTATGTTCCCAATTACAGTATGACATTATTTCTTCTTTTTGACCCGAAGGAATTTCTTGATTTGATCAAGTTTCTTCCTACAATCCGAAACACCCAAGTCATATATGCTTTGCAATTTTGCCGTGTCTTTTTCTGTTCTTTTGATCTTTATGAATTTGGAGGGGCGCAGCACAATAATTTTCTTTTCTGCCTCGTACTTTTCAATTAAATCCATTGTCTTATTATATGTTTTGTAACGATTGCTTCCTGTTTCCACAAATTTGGGGAACTTCCCGTAAAACAGCTTGTAAAGGGCATGAAGATGTAAATTTTTCTTTCTATATCCTGCCGGCCTTGTCAGCACCACAATAATTTTCCCCGGCTTTGTTTCAAGAACTTTCTCCAACGGAACTGGATCGCTTATTCCTCCATCCAAATAAAATTTGCCCTTGATTTTAATTGGTTTGGATACAAAGGGCATAGAGCCCGAAGCCCGGAAATATTCCATATCTTTCTCAGCATCATCAATCTTGATATATTCAGGCTTGCCTGTTTCTAAATTCGTGACAACAGCATAAAAATCAACCGGCGTGTTTTTATATGTTTCAAAATCAAGCTTATCTAATTCATAAACAAGTTTGTTGAAGCAAAAATCCTTGTTCATAATATTACCTGTCGTCATCAATGAATATAAACCCATATAATGTTTGTTATTCACATATTTCAGGTTATATCGCAAGGCGCGGCCGATTTGACGGGATTTATAATTTAAACCGAACAAAGCGCCGGCGGACACACCATATACGGCATCAACATTGATGTTGTTCTTCATAAAAACATCCAGAACGCCCGCAGAATACAGGCCTCTCATTGCACCACCTTCAAGTATTAATGTTGTTTTCCCCGGCATTTTCGTTTCCTTTTACCCGACATATTCTAATAATTTATCAAAATAAATGCAAGGGAAAAACCACCATGCACCCTCTAAAAAAATCTTTACTATGTTATGTTTTTCATGTACACTTCCCGTCAAAAGGAGTTTTTATGATCCCGACCTATTTGATTGTTGGTAATTTTTTATCGTTATGCTGTGCCATTTGCATTGCTATATCCGTTGTAAAAAAAGACAAAACGAACCTAATCTGGTGGCAAATATGGGATTCTGTGTTTGGATTGTTAGCCAGCTTGGTCTTGCGCAGTTATTCCAGTGCTTCAACCAGCATTTTATGTATAACGCGCAACATCTTAGCATGTAAATATGGATTAACCAAATTCATGACACTATTGCTAATAGTCATTGGCGTGTCGATAGGATTATATGTCAACAATCGAGGAATATTTGGTTTATTTCCTATTGCCGCATTTACAGGTTATACCATATCCATGTATTGGGCAAAAAATGACCAACAAATGCGATATTCCCTCATCGTCAACTTATCTTTATGGTTGATTCATGATTTTTATATTCAAGCGTACCCATCTGCTTTAATGGATGTTACATTGTGCGTATGGACATTCTATCAGGCCATGCGTCGTGTTAAACGGAAACGCCACATGAAGAAGAACACAAAATCATCTTACTTTACGGGTGAATGATACGTTTTAAGCCGCATCGTGGCCAGAACGCCCTAAGAATCTTGCCATCAACCGGTGGGCTCGAGACCGAACAGGACGATACTTCAAAGCACGCCGACCTCGCTCAATAATCTGGCCCAGAGCAGCCAATTTTTCCAAGTCTTTTTTGGAATTAACCGTCTTTTCCTTCGTCAACTCCTTCATTGGTGCGCTCTGTTGTTCTTTTTCTTGAAGTTCTTGCGTCGTTGACTTGCGTCTTTTAATGTCATCATAAAACACCGCGTATAAACCGCGATTATATTGTTTCGGAATAGCCTTCAATTTCTCAAATCCAAAACTTAAACCTGCCGATCCACCCAAGCCGACAACAACGCCCCACGGGCCACCAACAAAGGCGCCAGCTGTTGCTAAAACAGACCAAAATGCAAAGTGTCCCAACTTTGTCATTGGATTTTTCATCGTATCACAGACCGCCATCATTTCTGTATCCCACCTGCGCTCTAAAAAGCGTTTAAACAAGCGGTCCTTCGGGTTTAGAACAACCCCTGCCCGCAAAGCACGCAACACCGCTTCACAAGCACTTTTTACAGCCCCAATATCATTCTTACTTGCCCGATCCGCTCTGTTCATTTTTATCAAGGCATCAGCCTTTAACGCGGCCAAACGCATTTCTTTTTTCTTCTTCAACCAATGGTTCAGGAACATGGGCACCTCCTTGGTTACATAAATATTATACCGCACTTTTATTTTCTGTCAACATTATTTCCTTTTCAAATGAAAAAAGATTGCGTTTTGGGAAAAGTTATGCTATTCTGTTTACATAAGGAGTTTTCATGAGCGACGACAAAATTTTACATTGTTCTTTTTGCGGTAAAAGTCAAAATGAAGTTAAAAAATTGATTGCTGGCAAATCTGTCCGTACGGAAGATGGCAAATTGGAAACGATTTTCATTTGTGATGAGTGTATTGGCCTGTGTCAAGACATTATCAATGAAGAACAAAAAGTCCTTCAACAACAGATGGAGCTTCCAGGAACAAATGAAGCGAAGCTTAAAACGCCAAAAGAATTGAATGATTTTTTGGATACTTATGTTATTGGACAAGAAAAGGCAAAAAAAGTCCTGTCCGTGGCCGTTTATAACCACTATAAACGCCTGAATAACCTTGGCAAAGAAAACGATGTTGAGTTGGAAAAATCAAATATTTTATTGGTCGGACCAACTGGATGCGGTAAAACATTATTGGCAAAAACCTTGGCTAAAACTTTGGATGTTCCTTTTGCCATTGCGGATGCTACCACACTAACAGAAGCCGGATATGTCGGCGAAGACGTCGAAAATGTTGTTTTAAAACTGTTGCAAGCTGCAAACTATGACGTTGCAAAGGCCGAACGCGGTATTATTTACATCGATGAAATTGATAAAATTTCGCGCAAAGCAGATGGCCCATCCATCACACGCGATGTTTCTGGTGAAGGCGTTCAACAAGCTTTGTTGAAAATGATGGAAGGAACTGTGGCCAGTTTACCACCACAGGGCGGACGCAAACACCCCAATCAAGAATATATTAAGGTCAACACACAAAATATCTTGTTTATCTGTGGTGGCGCTTTTGATGGGTTGGAAAAAGTCATCGCTCATCGTGATGCCGCGTACTCTGTCGGTTTTGGTGCGGATGTTAAAACAAAAGAGCAAAAGAATTCAAGTGTTATGTTGGATAAATTAGAGCCAGATGATTTGTTAAAATATGGACTTATTCCCGAATTCATCGGGCGTCTTCCTGTACACGTGACGCTGCAAGATTTAGATGAGACCGCCCTTGTGCGCATTTTAAAAGAACCCAAAAATGCTTTAATTAAGCAATATCAAACGTTGTTCAAAATGGAAGGCGTGGATTTAAATATCACAGATTCTGCGTGCACCGCCATCGCCAAACAGGCACTAAAGCGCAAAACAGGCGCTCGTGGTTTGCGCGCAATCATGGAAGGATTGTTACTGGATTTAATGTACCAACTGCCTGACATGAAAAACCTTCAACAAGTTGTTATCGACGAAAAGGTCGTTAATGGGGGCGCAGATCCTAAATTGGTTTATGGAAAAGAAGCCGCATCTGCATAAGGGGAAAACATGTCATTAAATTTACCGCAAGCAAAACATCAATCTCAAGCGAAACAATTGATGACGTCCGTGCCTTTGACCAATGCGCAGATGCGACTTGTTTCATTGTTGAATGATTTTGCCATTCATCAAGCGGAATATGATCCAGAAGTGCGCCAATTCCCCGCAAAAATGATGTACAAAGTAAATGATGAGTTGAAATTGGCACTTGTTGCATTGTTGACAACATGCTCTTTGCTGGATCCTCAGCGTCATGGGAATGAGGCACAAAAGTTTTTTGAGGATCAAATCAAAATTATCCAAGGAACACATGGTAATAAAGTTATTGATTTCGGCTCAATCAGACCAGATCTCGTCCAACAATCCATGATCCCAGAAGTCATCGATGATTGGATCTTATATCGCGACATTAATGGAGATGGCATTCATGCATTGATGGATCGAAAAACTTATATGCAAGGCCTTACAACTTATGCCAGGGGCGGTCATCCTGTTTACGAGTTTGCTCGTTTTTATCGCCGTTTTATGGAAGATAAATTGGCCAAGAAAATTCAAGAACAACAAAAAGTAAAAGAAATTGCATTAAAATCCCTAACTGATCAAGTCATTCAAAAACAATTGGAACAAGGGTACTCCCCTCAGCAATTATTAGATCAGATTATATCGGATAAAACAGCACTGTTATTTGAAGATACAGGAAATCAACCCAAGCGTCTGACAAAAAAGTAATTATTTGCCGTTAAACACGCCCATACAGACAAGAATAATAAAGGCAGATACAAAAAGATCATCTAAGGACATCATGTTACACCTCTAAAAAAACAGCGTAATTATACAACATTTTCAGTAAATTGTCAACACCTGCTGTCTTTCTAACGCCGCCTAGTGCGCCTATCCATCTTTTTTCTTACCATGTTCATCGCGTGTTCTTACCGTGATGCCCACAAAGCAAAGGATGATAAATGCGATCACCAACCATTCCCCATCAATTTCCATTTAATGCCTCCCAAAACAGTTTCAACATATCATGTGCCAAAAAAGTGTCAACAATCTCTTGACTTTTTCATTGTTTACATACATATTTATACCATTAAACGAAAGGTAAATCCATGATTCAAAAAGCTGTAGATGGTATCTATCCTGTATTGGCATTACGCGATATTGTTATTTTTCCAAATATCGTTGTTCCTTTGTTTGTCGGTCGAGATAAGTCTATTGCCGCTTTGGAAAGTGCTATGGCTGAAAAAAAACAGATTCTGTTAATTTCTCAACTGGATGCCCAAATGGACACGCCTCATACAGGGGATTTGTATCGCATTGGTACATTGGCGAATGTGTTGCAACTTTTAAAATTACCAGATGGCACCATCAAAATTTTGATTGAAGGGACAGACAGGGCTCGTGTTATGGATTGGACACAAAGCGAGCCTTTCTTTGAAGCCCATGCCGCTTCCATGCCCGAAAAAGAAGAGGATGCCACAAAAATAGACGCCCTTTCCCGCTCTGTTTTAGAGCAATTTGAAAAATATGTCCAATTATCCGGCGCCGTATCCCCTGAAATTATTACGGCCGTTTCAAACGTCAAAAATCCCACGAAATTTGCTGATATCGTTGCCACACACATGGCCATTAAAGTGGAAGAAAAACAAAAGATTTTGGAAATGACTTCTCTTACCGAACGTTTATCCTCTCTTTTTGCCATCATGGAAAAAGAAATCGAGGTTTTGAACGTTGAACAAAATATTCGTAAACGCGTTAAAAAACAAATGGAAAAATCTCAACGCGAATATTACTTGAACGAGCAAATGAAGGCCATTCAAAAAGAGCTGGGAGATTCCGCCGACGACGCCAGCGAGTTGGGCGAACTGGAAAAGAAAATAAAAGCCGCCAACATGTCCAAGGAAGCCACAGAAAAAGCGTTGACCGAACTTAAACGTTTGCGCATCATGGGAGGCATGTCTGCGGAAGCTGGGGTTATTCGCAATTATATTGAATGGCTCATTGCTTTGCCATGGACAGCGCAAAAAGAATTGCAATTATACCTGAAAAAGGCCGAGCAAGTTTTGGACGAGGATCATTATGGTCTTAAAAAAGTGAAAGAGCGTATTTTGGAATTTTTGGCCGTTCAAAAACGCGTCGGCCATGTGATGGGATCCATTTTGTGTTTAATTGGTCCTCCCGGTGTCGGTAAGACAAG
>JAFPYS010000013.1 GCA_017412085.1 Alphaproteobacteria bacterium | reverse complement strand
TTTAAAAAATCTTGAGTAGCTGTTCCTGTGCATCATCATTACTTACTATAAAGTAGTATAACAGAAACCCTACAAAAACTTACCAATCTACATGTTATGTACACTATCCGTTTTTATAGTTTCCTGATGCACAACAGCCCTTTAATCGATTCGATCAACGACCGTCCGTGCATCCGTTTCTATATCATATTGACTATGTTAAACAACAAATTCCGCGATTTTTTCGCGAAAGTGATACTATTCTATCAGAACAAAAAAGAAATGTCAAGCACTTTTTTAAACTTTTTTTAATATTTTTTTAAGGGGCGCCGTTTTTTGTTGTTTCTCAATCACATACTATTTAAGGAAGGCCTTATTTTGAGCTATCTTTTGGGTTAATTCTTCCTTTAATTCTGGCGTCAGATCATACTTCAACGCTAAAGCTTTATGATATTGGAAAATCGCTTCACGCCGACGACCTAGCGCCTGATAAATGTCACCCAAGTGTGCATTTGCCACCGAACTTTGTGGCATAATATCTACCGTTTTTTCCGCCAAAGGCAACGCTTCTTCATAACTGGCCTTCCGATAATATGCATACGCCATACTATCTATAATATTGGGATCGGATCCGCGCAGTTTATAGGCTTTTTCAACCAATTCAAACCCTTGATCCAACGTAGCATCCTTTTCCAGCCACTGATACCCCAAATGGTTCAACAAAAGAGGATTTTCAGGATTCAATTCCAATGCTTTTTTCAAATCGTTTTCGGCTAAAACATCTTGTTTTTGGGCCGCATAAATAAAAGAACGCGCAAAATAGATATCCGACGCATAGGCTCGATTCGTTTCGCCTTCTATTTCTAATATGCGCGTGTACGCACGCACGGCGGCCGGCCAATTTTTTAGCTTTTGATACACACTTGCCAACGCTGACCATAATGGTGCCGATTCCCGATTCGTTTTCTTTAAAATTTGTAATAAAGGCAGCGCCTCCTCTTCGTGGCCACACGCAATCATATTTGATGCCCGTTTAAATTCCACAGTTTGTGTTAAGGGGCCAGTCAGTTGTTTATAATAATGTGCCGCCAATTGGGGTTTGCCCGCCTGTTCTAATATTTCCGCATTCCATATTTTGGGCAGATTTTGATCGGGATTCAGGTATAAGGACAAAGCACTTAAAATCAAAGCGCCCTCATATCCATTTTGAGACGTCCCCATCGCTGTGGACAAATTATAAAATGCCTCCGCCGCACCACGCGCCACCGTCATATCTTTTGACGGACGTTTCATAATCAGCTCGGCTGTCGCTGGTTGCTCGGCAGTAAATAATTGCCATTGCACAAAAAAAGGTGTTTCAACACGCCATTCGCCTCTGCGCACATAAAAATCACGGATCTCCGGATACAACGCAAACGTTGGTAATTTGTCTTTCGACAACCCTTCGAACGCTTCCGCAGCCACAAAATCGTTTCCCAGCGTTAAGGCAATAAGCCCTTTGTGATAATAGTAATACGGCATTAAGCCCGTTTGCTTTTTCAACGGTTCCAAAGCTGCTTCGGCGCTTTTTAAATCCCCCTCGCCAGCATAGCTCCATGCAATCAACAATGGATTTACAACTTCATCCAAGGGAAGTGGCTTTCGATTCGCAATGTCTTGTCTTAACTGGCTCCACTTACCGTCATGCAGTGCATACCCCGCCTTCACATAATCCGTCAAAAACACAACGCGATGTTCTGGAGACATCTTGGCGACCACAGGCTTTAGGGCATCAAAGTTCCCCAAGATCGCATTAAAAAAGTAAGCTTCGCGTTGGATTTTTTCGTTGTCGGGATCGCCCTCTAAAACCTTCGCATACAGCTCAGCCGCCTTTTCTAAATCTTCATTGATAATTGCATTTAGTGCCGCCAAATACGCGCCGGGCTCCACCGTCTTTGGTGCCGGCTTGTCGGTCACCCACAGTGGCTTTTCTTTTTGCGTTATTGCACCAACTATCGGCGATTGTTGGTACCACGAATAACCATACCAACCACCAACACCTAGGGCAGCAAGCACCACAATCCATATTAAACCTTTAAACAATTTTTTTACGCGCATTTTCTTTCCTTTTTAATGGAAATATGATAAGATATTTTTCATTAAATTGGAAGCTAAAAATGGATATTAAGAGAAAATTATATTGGCTTATGCAGGCGGGCGTTTCCTGTTTTTGTTCGGAAAGCCCTCAAAAGTCTGTCTCTTCTGAGAGGCCGACCGAAGTGTCGGCTTGTGCGCAAGCCACCCTTACCGCATCCAAAGCAAAAGATTTACCCGCTCTAAACTCTGATAAGGAATCCTTTGGCCTTTCTTCCTTAAAAAAGACAGCTGCTCATACAATTTTCGGACAAGGGCTGGCCAAACCAACGCTTATGTGCATTATGGAAACGCCGGACACCGATTCGGATCGGTCTGGGCAAACTTTGGCGGGGCCTTTGGGTGAACAATTTGGAAAAATGATGACGGCCATCCATTTGGACACGTCCAAAGATGTCTATGTTACCTATTTAAGCCCATGGAGAACACCCGGTAATCGCACCTTGACCGAGGCGGAGCGCGCTCTGTTTTTGCCGTTTTTAGTGCGTGAAATTCAATTAGTGCGCCCCCAAAAAATCTTGCTGTTTGGCGCGGGCGTTGCACAAGCGCTTTTGAACATCGATTCGCTGGCAAAGGCACGTGGTAAGTGGCACAAATGGGAAAATATTCCTGTGCGCACCACTTTGGCCATCAGCTCGCTGAAAGCTACGCCACAACGCCGTCAGGCCTGGGAAGACCTGCAAGCGGTGGAAAAAGAATAGCCCAAATTTCTTGATACCCATACTTCTGCCGCAGCTTACAAATTTTCTTTTAAGGATCTAAGCATTTTTTGTTCCGAGCATCCACCGTTTTAGGCTTATCACAAACGGTGCACCCACCTGCCCAGCTGTTACAACCCACATTTTGAGTTGAACTGTTATAGCATGCACAACCCTCATTTATACATCTCGCTTTTAACGGCTTATTACAAACTGTGCATTGTCCATTTGTTGAACACACACCAACTTGTGTGCTTGAATTATAACAAATGCAGGGCTTAGAATAATTTTGCGTACTATAAACTTGTGATGAACACACTGCTATTTCATCGGATGCGCATGCAATACAAGCATAAGACGAACAAGCCGTCTTTGGCTTTTCTACATTACACACACATTTGTCGCTCCTATTACCAGAGCTTGCACAAACTTTATTTTCCTCTGGACAACAGGCCATTACAGCGACTCCCGCAACATTTCTGCCCGGTTGTGCAAGAGAGCAACAAACACCATTTCTTTTTTCAGAACCGTCTGGACAACCACATACTGGATTTAAACTTCCCGACATATCATATGCTGGTCTTGCATCATCACAGCATACATTTTCTATTAACGTATTCCCGTCTGGGCAGCCACAGATTGTGTTCAAATTTCCCATAGTATCATAACCAATGGCGTTATCATCACAACAGGCTTGGTCTCCATTTCGTTCTGTCAAGGTGCTGCCAGCGGGACAACCACATTCAGAATCAAATTGCCCGCTTAGATTATATCCAGTCAAATCGCCCTTAGCATTTTGTGCACAACACGAACCCCCATATGTATACACATTACTTGGACAACAAATGGATGATTGTTCAACCGTCAACTCTGATATATCACCACTTAGGGCAGCATATCCCATGCCATCACAACATGCTTCTGCTCCGTGGTCACCAACTGTATACGTCAATCCAAACCCATTTGGACAAGCATGACATTGTTCTGGATTAATTTCGCCAAAGCCGGTATGTCTGTCTGGTGGGTTATAATATCCATCCAAACAACAACCGCCATCGCTAGATTCCGTTGAACCCGCATAACATCCGCAAATAGATGGCAATATATCGTAGTAACAGCCTGATCCTCTTAAATCCATGCTCCCTTCGGCAGTGTTCACACACTCCTCTGACCATGCCTGATTATCTTCGCTGCAGCAAGTTGTTCCGTCGTTACCAAAATGCCCTCCGTATGGACAACCACAAGATTGGGGATTCCAGAGATACCTCATAGTAAAATCACCAGGTGAGGAATTCGCGAAGGCTTTCCTCCAGTTTAGTTCGTGCCCGGGAACTTCCTGGCTACAACATATCTCACACTCTTCTGGGGCGTTATGAGTAGTATCCTCCGTAGGAGTAAAAAAGTTTGTGACACTGGGACAACCGCATGCACACACATTGGCGGTACCATCCGTCTCCATGCCACTTCCCATCAAACAGCAAACATTATAGCCATCTACCATCGTACCATAGGCGGCCTCACAACAACAACTGGCATACTCGCCCTCTAAGTTCCTTCCCGTCAGATCGCCATTTTCATTTACTTGGCAACAAGCCGGCGCATCGCCGCCGCAATCCACTTCTGATGATCCCGATGGACAACCACAGGCAATATCATTATTCCCCTGCATATCTTTTCCTGTTCTGTTGCCACCTCCATCAACCGCGCAACAAATACGATCACTACTGTTTGCACTATCCTCATATCCACCCGGGCAACAAAGCGCCGATTCTACTTCTTCGCGATAATAATAACTGCCACCGGGGAATAATCCAGCCGCAATGTTAACATCTTTGCCGTTTTCGTTACAGCAAGCACTTGAACCATTGGCTTCTGTATATGTTCCTTCAACAGGGCAGGCACCACAAGCCTCGGCAGCTTGCCCTTCAAACCTCCAAAGACCTGGCGCCGAGTCATAATGGCCGCTGCTATCACAACATCCAGAATAGTTCTTCAATGCTGACGTAGTCCCCGGAGGACAACCACAACCGCCAGAAATACAATAACCATCCTCGGATGTACCTGGACGATTAGTATTATCTGGTATACAATATGGTGACCACTGAGAACCATTCTTGCAGCAATATGCATACGCACCAGAGCCTGTTTTTGTTCCGCCATTTGGACATCCACAAACTTCTGCATTCAAGGTGCTGTAATATTCCCCGTCGTACGCCAATCCATTTGTGCCACAACATGTATCTGTTTCCGCATCATATGACGCAGCCGCCACGTGGTTAGGATCTTCTGGACACGGCATATCCACACATTCGCCATCTTGTACCGTTTTACCTTCTGGACAACATTCTTGTGATCCCAAATTGTTGGTAAAGACGGTTCCTTTACAACACTCTTGGATTGATCCGTCAACCACAACTTTATCCTCATCACAACATTCCCCGCCGACATCCACTGTTCCCGTTGCACAAGTTGTTCGTTGGCACGTACAACCAGCGTTACAACCTCGATCCCGGCACACATAACGCTGCAGTCCTGCGCAGGGCAAAGAACCTCCTCTTTCAATATCTATATGCGACTCTGTTCCTGTGATTTTGCACGAACAATCACCATTGGCACAGTTTACACAACCACCACGACCAGTGGCCACTTGTCCCGCCGGACAACAAGAAGCATCTCCCTCTACACACGGCTGGCACGCCTTCTCTAATAGTTTCCAACCATTGTCACAGTGGCAATAATGGGCGTAACATTTATGATTTTTAGGACAATCACAATCGGAATCACAGTTGCCACAAAAGCCGTGTGTGGATACATATCCTTCCAACGTATACCGACCATTTGCTCCAACAGAACCAAAGGCCGAATGATGACCATTTGAGAATGTCCAACTACAGGCCGACACTTTCCCCCATAAATCAAAGAGTTGACATGTTGCCTGAATTTCTTCTGTCAAAATATAATCGGGGTTGGCACTTTGTGGCACATCAATACCGTCTACTGCGGACGCAGGACAAACACACCACGAGGACTCGGCTATGGTTGGCACATACAAGTTCTGAGGATATGAAGCACTTCCCCTTCTTTCGCCTGCTTCATATAAACATGAATCATTAAATTCTAGGCGGCTTAACATAACCGCTGTCGCACTATGACGAGAAAGACAGATACTATTCAACATCCATCCCGGCAGTAACAACCGCCAATCTGATGGTATGGTTATTTGGGCTTCGCTACAAACATTGCGCACATCTTCCGCCGTCCAAGGGGTTGAGTCTATTTTCGGAAGATATGCACATTCTAGCTGTAAACAAGTGTTGTTTACTTTGTTCCACGTTCGCGCCGCATCCGTACAGGTGCATTCATTGACTCCTGCTTCGGCTGTTGCGTCCGTTGTACAATCCAAACAAGCCCGCCCATCTTCGGCAAGATATTGATTTTCCGCACAATCGCACGGCTTATCGCTAATCGGTGTGGCACCATCGGGACATGTACATGTTTTTGTTTTCGGATCACAAACCATGTTGCCTTCGCAATCTTTATCTTCTTCGCATGGCTTGGGCTCACAAATCTTCTTTTCCGGATTACAAATCATCCCTTTTTCACAGTCTTCATCTTTCTCGCACTCGGTGGGCGTACAAATCTTTGGTTCGCTGTCTGGACACTTCCATCCGTACGGACAATCGGAATCTTCTTCGCATTCCGGCACACATTCTTTTGGCTCACTGTCTGGACACCGCCATCCCTCCGGACAATCAGAGTCTTCTTTACACGGCTTTCTGATGGGCGATTCACACCGACATGTTTTATTGTTCCAAGACTCTGATGTTTTACATGTTTTCTTTTCGCATGGACATGTGCGAGTGATAGGATCGCACCTTCTATTTCCATAACAATCTTCATCTGTTGTACATCCGCAACCACACTCGCTGTTTGGGGAAAGTGGCGCCGTACAACCACATTCTTCTGGGCTATCCGCTGGATTACAGCAGGGACAATCTGTATGTTTCTCATTTGGCTTTGTGCCTTCAGGACACTCATACGGCGGCTCATCCGGCGGACAAACTTCACGACTTACACACTTTTGACACGACTCTTTACACGTTCCCGCATTTACTTTTTTATACCCGGGATTACAGGTAATTGTTCGCTCTTCGCACGTTGCCCCCGCACATGTTGCCCCTTGTGGACACAAACGCCGTGGACATCCCGGCAAACATACATCTATATCATCAACCAAACCATTTCCTTTTTTTGCAAAAACATACCGAACGCCAGTAACATCTTCGCTACAATCTTCCACCACTTCATCGTTGACATACAACTCAATAAATCCAAGCCAATGTGTTTCATTTGCGTCTAAATCAGTTGAGTCCTCTTGGACTTTTTTCAAGTCATCACTGCGCCCCAACAATTTGTCACACAGCTTCTTTTGAAAGTAAGATTCCGACAAAGACACGCTGACCCAAAATGTATTTTCCAAAGTGCCTTCCATACCATCTTCCACATGAATGGGATATCCATAGGGACCCTCTATATCCAACACATTACCATCACGCTCAATCACTTTCCGCATATGGTCATGACGCCGAATGGACGCTTGCGTAACCACGCTGTCCGTCAACGCCTTTGACACAACGTTGGTATAAACCATACTAAAAACCATGACGCCGCCCAACGTTAAAATCACCAACAACACCAAAACACCCAGCATTTCCAACATGCTGCGGCCGGATTCTATTTTTAATGTTTTTTTACGTTGTTTCATTTATTCCCCCACTATTTACTAAGCTCGTTTTAAATATTCTTGCACCAATTGGTCTGTATCTGTTATCTCAGATTGTAATTTTTCGGCCAATATAATGTTTTTACTACCCGACGAATAAACCTTTAAATACGGTCCCAATCCAGATAAATCAATGTCTAAAATCACGGATTCATGGATGGCCGGACGGCTGACCAAAATAGCATATTTGCTGTCTGCCCATTCTTTGCCCAGAATAAAATTCAATTCGCGCGGCGTCAGGTTCCATGTAGCATAATCGGATGGATTCGCCTGTGGATTTCGGAAGAAAATAACCGTTTGACATTGGCCGCGGATTACATCCCCCAAGCCCGCTTCATCTAAGAACTTTGGTTGCTGGAACGCACACAGATACGCTTGACGTTTCTTACGGCCTTCTCGCAAGCCCACGATAAAACTTTCTTTAAACATTGGGTGCTCTAACATAGGCGCCGTTTCATCGATCATAACCATACTAGGCGCCCCTGTTGAACTTGCTATTTCGTCAATACGGTGCATGATGTAACTGATCACAGCGGGGGCCAACGATTTATTGCTATCATTAAAAATGCTCGTAAAATCAAAGGCAACGTAACGGTTGGACAAATCCAAATTATCTTCTGGCGAATTGAAGATGTTTCCATATTGATCCGGATCAATCCATCGATTTAATTCTCGACGCATATAGCCATTAGGCGCAAAACATGCTTTATACAAATTCTTTAACATACGATCACTTTTCGGCAAATATTCAAATGCCGTTGTTACCGCGCGTGCAATTTCCGTTTCTGACACAGCATCTTTACCTTCGGTGATATCCCGCAACCACCCGCGCAAGAAAGCTCTGTTGGGCAAATTATCTTCAATCAAAAACGGATTTAATGACACAGAATCTTCGCCATCAAACTTAATATACGGCGCCCCGTTAACCACCGCAAAAACCTTAGCACCCTTATTGCGATCAAAAAAGTATGTGTGCAAATCCGGAATACGCATAGCTTGCGAAGCAATAAAGCTGAAAAATGTTGTTTTACCTTGACCAGTTGGACCGATCAAAGCCGTGTGCGCCACCGCATAAGGTTCTTCGCTAACGTGAAATTGGAAGGCATATGGCGTACCCGTAATTGTTCTAAAATAGGCCAAAGGCACTGGTCCCCAGTCAGATTTCTTGCGACCTTCCGATGGCTGATCAATCATCGTTGCGCACGCCACCACATTGGAAAGATACAAATAAGTTCTCGGGTAAACATCATATGTTGGAAATTGATTAAAGAACACCGCTTGTGCAGACCAACCTTCTCTAACTGGCGTCACGTTATGAATACGACAAATGCGCTCCACCTCTTCTTGCCCAAACTTTAGCTCTTCTGCCGAGTCACCATATAAAATAATGGACATTGCATACTCGTTCAGCGTTTGGCTGTCGGCATCTGTTGCATCCAATGATGCTAAAGCCTCATTATATTGGTCATACACGTTCTGAGAAAAACTAGTAACCGCAGCCATTCTGCGCTGGTTAACCAGCAGGGCAGTTGACTTAGACATTGGTACGGCCTTTATATTGTGCAAAAACGTCATTTCCATATCAATACTTAACAAATCCGCCACCATTTGTTCATCCATGAAGTCGCCGGGCTTACGAATCCCCATCATGATGGCCAACTTTTCACGATCGCCCGCAAAAAAACGTACAATACCTTCGTCTTTGGTAAAATGCACATAGTCTGACGTTAATAAAACGTTTAAATAATCGCCCTGCTCTCCGTGAATCAAAGGCTTGGGGCGTGATAAAGGACTTGCCAACCGTGCAAACAACCATAAAGGACTTTTATCTTCCTGGTTAACCCCTTCTCGTTCTGTAAGAAGAACGGGATTATACATATCCAAGATAGCCGTCAAAGCGTTACATGCTTGATCTAAATCCCGCATCGCCTCTCGCCGATCATTAACTCCGAGCACAATGTAGTGATGGTTTTTAAATATCCGATGCATATTTTCCATCCATAACTCATCAATCTGATGCAATAATTTATTGTCCTCAAACGCCTCCATTGTGTCCAACCGCACTTTATCGCGAACAGTTATCATGCGAACAACAATTTCCAACTCTGCCATTGAATCAATCCACCTTTTGCGGGCGTTGGTCAATGTCATCCGATCCTCTGGCGGCATCAACGTACTATCCACACCCTTGACCTCGAAAACGCGCGCCAAGGCACCATTTCTTAAATGGATAGTTGCCCCATCCTCATCCAGTTTTTCAAAGGGTAAAAAGTCTGATAAACGCGTTTCTTTGGGTTTGGGCAAAACCCATTCGCCGATTTTTGTCACAGATGCAAAGGCCAACAAAATGGCCGAGATTAACCCCAACACCGCCAAAATCATCGGGACCGATGTTGCGCTTGTCAGAATAAAATCAACTATGTTCGCATCTATATTGTTCATTTATTCCCTTTTCATGGAGCCAACTTGACTCCTTTAGATTTATAGATGTTTCGGCTTATTGCCGGGCCATTGGTTCCCCATGCTTGCATCATATGTGATAGGTGCGGTTCCCGCGTTCCTGCAATCACCAAAAAAACGTGCCCCGATAAAATCGTTACGATAGACACGATTGGGTTCACATCAAGTGCGCCAATTAAGATAAACATCCATGCAATCTGAACCACCAAGTTGGCCATAGCTGGCACAAATGGCGCTAACAAAATACGAGGTGGCATTGCCACAGCTTTTAAAATTGGTGCACGCATTTCAATCTCCTATTTCTATTCATACTCTAAATTCTTACAAATGAAAAGAAAAAAATGCTTTTTTCTTGACTTTTTTTGTATTTTTTGGCATAATTCCCCTATTCATCAAGGAGAATAAAATGGCCTTAAATCAAGAAACAATTAAAAATCTTTCCACGTTGGCTCGGTTAAGATTGCCCCAAGAACGTGAAGAAAAGATCTTGTCTGACCTTCAAAGTATTTTAGATTGGGTTGAACAATTAAAGGAAGTAAATATCGATGGTGTGGAACCGTTAGTATCTGTTACACAAGGAAACGCCCCTATGCGCCAAGATGAGGTAACGGATGGTGGTTTACAAAAAGAATTGATGATGAATGCTCCTGAGGAAATTCAAGGGTTTTATGTGGTGCCAAAGGTGGTGAAATAATGACAGATTTAGTGAACTTAACCATCGCGACCGCGTTGGATTTATTGAACAAAAAAGAGATTTCCTCTGTGGATTTAACAAAAGCGCATATTGCCGAAATGGAAAAAGGTCGGGTGCTGAATGCCTTTATTACCGAAACGCCCGAATTGGCTCTTGAACAAGCAAAAGCAAGCGACGAAAAACGTGCCGCCGGCTCTGCCTTGGGATCGTTGGAAGGTATTCCAATCGCTAACAAAGATTTGTACTGCACAAAAGGGGTTAAAACAACGGCCGCCAGTAAAATTTTATCGAACTTTGTGCCACCTTACGAATCTACTGTTTCTCAAAAATTAAAAGATGCTGGAACGGTCATGTTGGGTAAATTAAACACTGACCAATTCGCAATGGGTGGATCCACTTTAACAAGTTATTTTGGTGTAACAAAAAACCCTTGGAATTTGGATTTGGTGCCGGGTGGTTCTTCTGGTGGTTCAGCCGCGGCGGTGTCCGCTGGTTTGTGCATGGGTGCCACAGGTTCTGATACGGGCGGTTCTATTCGTCAGCCAGCTAGTTTTTGTGGTGTTACAGGCATTAAACCAACCTATGGCCGCTGCTCACGTTATGGCATTGTCGCTTTTGCAAGCTCTTTGGATCAGGCTGGTCCTATGGCGCGTACAGTTAAAGATTGCGCGTTGATGTTGGGGGCTATGGCTGGCGCAGATGATAAAGATTCTACAGTTGCGGATATTCCTGTTCCCGATTATACAAAGGCGCTGACCGGAGATATTAAGGGCAAGAAAATTGGTATTCCAAAAGAATATCGTCTTGATGGATTAAACCCTGATGTGAATGCCATCTGGGATAAGGGAATTCAATTTTTAAAAGACGCGGGCGCAGAGGTGGTGGAAATTTCCTTACCTCACACCAAGTATGCCTTGCCTGTTTATTACATTGTTGCATGTGCGGAAGCCAGCTCTAACTTATCTCGTTATGATGGTGTCCGTTACACAACGCGCGTGGAAGGTAATTCGTTGGATGAGATGTATGAAAACACAAGAACAGATGGCTTTGGAGACGAAGTTGTTCGCCGGATTTTATTGGGCACATTCGTGTTGTCCGCTGGTTTTTATGATGCCTACTACACACGCGCTCAACGTGTACGCCGGTTAATTTACAATGATTTTGTGGAAGCATTTAAACAAGTGGACGCTATTTTAGTGCCAGCCGCACCAACCCCCGCCCTTTCTGCGGAAGATATGAAAAATATGAAACCCGTTGATGTCTATGCGGGCGACGTGTTTACAACACCGGCAAGTTTGGCTGGTGTTCCGGGGCTTTCCTTGCCAATTGGCTTATCCCAAAATGGGCTGCCCATCGGGTTACAAGTAATTGGCAAACACTTTGACGAAAACACGGTTTTTCAAGTGGCTGATGTTTTGGAAAAATTAGCGAACTTTGATAAAACTCCCCACAGAGTGAAAGGATAAAAGATGTATACGATTGAAGGAAAAACAGGTAAGTGGGAATTAGTTATTGGATTGGAAGTCCACTGTGAGATTTTATCAAAATCCAAGGTCTTTTCTGGCGCCAGCGCAGCTTTTGGCGGCGAACAAAATACGCAAGTGTCTTTTATTGACGCAGGTTTTCCTGGCATGTTGCCAAAAGTGAATGAATATTGTGTTGAACAATGCGTTAAGACGGGCATGGGTTTAAACGCAAAAATTAACAAATATTCACGCTTTGACCGTAAAAATTATTTTTATGCTGACTTGCCTCAGGGATATCAGATTTCTCAGCTTTATCATCCGATTGTGGGCGAAGGATTTATTGAGGTTACAACTGCCGATGGCACAAGAAAGATTGGGGTAGAACGCTTGCATTTGGAACAAGATGCGGGTAAATCCATCCATGATATGCACCCATCCAAGACATTGATCGATCTTAACCGTTCGGGTGTTGGATTGATGGAAATTGTGTCAAAACCAGACATGCACAGCCCCGAAGAAGCGGGCGAGTATTTGCGCCAACTTCGCGCCATCGTGCGTGCCCTGGGAACATGTGATGGCAACATGGATGAAGGATCCATGCGCTGTGATGTGAACATTTCTGTTCGCCCCGTTGGAGAAACAGGTTTGCGTGCCAGAGCAGAAGTTAAAAACGTGAACTCTGTGCGTTTCGTCATGCATGCCATCCAAGTGGAAGCTGAACGCCAAATTGAAGTGTATGAAAACGGCGGCACAATTCGTCAGGAAACACGGCTTTACGATTCCGAAAACGGAGAAACACGTTCGATGAGAACCAAGGAAAATGCAAACGATTATCGGTATTTCCCTGACCCAGACTTGTTGCCCGTGGTTTTGACAGACGAATATATTGAGAACATTCGCAAGAACCTGCCAGAACTTCCGGAAGTAAAGAAAAAACGTTATATTGAACAATTGGGCTTACCTGAATATGATGCAGGTATTTTAACCGCTGACAACGACACTTCTGCCTATTTTGAAACGGCAACCAAAGGGCATGACGCCAAAAAAGTGGCGAACTGGGTGATGGGCGATTTGTTTGCCTATTTAAATAAAGAATGCTTGCCCATTACAAAAAGCCCTGTTACTGCCGAAAATTTGGGCGCGTTGGTTGGTTTGATTGAAGACAATACCATTTCGGGTAAAATCGCCAAAGATGTATTCGTATTCATGATTGAAACGGGCAAAGCTCCGGCAGTTATTGTGGAAGAAAAAGGATTGAAACAAACAACAGATACGGGAGCCATTGAAGCCATTATTGATGAAGTGTTGGCCGCCAATCCCGATAAGGTTGCCGAAATCAAGGCCGGCAAAGATAAGCTGAAGGGTTGGTTTGTGGGCCAGATTATGAAGGCCAGTCAAGGCAAAGTCAATCCCGCCATGGCTAACGAATTGTTGAATAAAAAATTGCAATAACAAAAAGCTCGCCCAAATGGACGAGCTTTCTTTTACTCGGGATTACACATTTATTGTTTTTTCATTTTCTTGCCGGCGTAGGCAAAGATGCACCACAATGCGGACAATCCAACAATATCATAAACTATCATTGAAAGAAAGCTGCCCATACCGAACAAGAAAGCGACTAAATCAAAATTGAAAAAGCCGACCAATCCCCAGTTTAATGCGCCTATGATTACCAAGATACATGCTATTTTATTTACTAGTTCCATTTGTTCCTCCTTTTTTATTTGACCCCTTTAACATGGGATAAGTTTTTAAGTTCTGCAAGGTAGCCTTAAATAAAAAAACTCCCCGAAAAACGGGGAGTTTTTGATGTCTCGTTAAAATTACGAGCAACCAGTTGTTGGCCATGTAATGGTTGGACCATTGCTTCCAACTTTGTTACCCATGGCATCTTTCGCTGCCTTACAAGCGGCCGCTGAGGCGTTTGTTCCAGCAGTTAGAGATATCGCTCCTGTTGTGGCGGTTGCTGTAATATCCCAGTTTCCAACGTCTGTGACAGCACAATAATCAGTTTGTGTGGGAGCTGTAGCTGTTGTGCTCACTTGAGCGGCGATGGACATTTTAGCAATACAATCTACCAAGTTATTGGCTTTATGTTTGTTCATAGCCATTGTGTAACCAGCGATACCACCAACGGATAACACGCCGATAATGGCTAACACGCCCAACATTTCAACCATTGAACGGCCGGATTCATTATTTGTCATTTTATATTCCTTTCTTACTCAAAGGGGGGATGTAGTCTTCCTCCCTAATTTTGTTAACAAAATTTTGGACTACTTCTTCATCATATATAAAGATTTTTACCTTGTCAAGAAACTTTTAAAAAAAATAAAACCGGAGCAAACGCCCCGGTTTTATACTATCTGGTTCTAATTTATTTTCTGCCAACATAGCCCAGGATGGCCAACACAGCAGATACACCGATTAAATCATAGGTCACCTTTGTGGCCAATGTCCCAGCGCCAAACATTTTTACAACCAAGTCGATTCCAAACATACCAACAAAGCCCCAGTTTAAAGCACCAAATAAAACCAAAATACTTGCAATTAAAGCTATAAGTTTCATATTTTTCTCCTTTCTTTATTAGAATTTATATTGAACTTGCACGCCCAAGATATGAGATTGCATGTTCTTATATTTTGCCGTCACGTTAACCGCGGCATCACCCTCGGCGCGAGCGGTTTTTGCGATCATGTGCGCATAGCCCACATCGATCTGCCAGTTGTTTTTCATATAACTGGCACCCACACTCATCCACCAACGATCGTTATCCGGAATACGGATGGTTCTACGACTTGCATCGTGGGCCGGACTTTCATCCCAACCACCCCCAAAACGGAAGGTCAAATTTTTACAGTAGTAATAATCCACGCCACCCGTTAAGGTCCAACTGTTTTTATAGTGGTAATATTTTTTCTCTTCACCACCCGAAGGCGCTAAACCCGGCCAATCAGATCTAACAGTAAAGTTAGGAAATGAGGATGTCCAGTGCGTAAAACGCGCTGTTCCAGAAAACCCAACATCCTTATAACGATGATATGCTGATAAAGCGATGGATTCTGGCAAGTCCGGATTTGCACGAACGGTATAGTTACCATTTAAGGCCGGATTGGCATTGCCACCAACCTTAAAATGTCCCTTTGCCCGTTGTGCAGAACGCAAACGATAGGACAAACCAAAACGTGTGTTTTTGTTCACTTCATACATAGCACCAAAAGCAGCTGTTTGAGTCCAACCATGCACGTTGAAGTTAATATCTCCACCACCAATTGGCCTCAATCCCACACCAGGAACTGGTAACATTGACGGAACGCTTTGTGTCATCCGACCGTAGATGTAACGCAAAATTGCACTCACACCCAGAGACAGGTGATCCGTTACTTTATAGGCTGCTGACAAGTTAAAATCCACAATGTCTAATTTGGATAAAATAGCAGCATCGGAACCATACCAACCGCTATCGTATTGTGTCTTAAGACCAAATGGCGCATAAATACCAACACCAAGCTTGAAGCGATCGTTCACATTGTATTGGGCAAAACCCGCTGGAACTGGTTGCCAAAAGTCCATCTTTTTATGCTTACCAGCATTTGCGCCCAAACCATCCACATCCGCGCGCAAGTTAATCATATTAAATACTTGTTGAACACCGGATCTCTCCATTAACATCATACCGGCTGGGTTAAACGCAATGGCAGAATAGTCGTCGCCAACAATTCCTTGTCCAGCATAAGAACGACCCAAACCAGTTACAGAATAGTCGTTTAATTGGTAACTACCAGCCTGAGCAGAACAAACGCCCAAGGTAGCACCCAATAATAAAGCTATTTTCATTACTTTTTTCATTTTGTTTTTCCTTTTGTTAAAAAGTTTACAAAAGGCATTATACACGTTCGTTCATAAAAACGCAACAAAAATGTCAAAAAAACGTCACAAATATTATTTTATTTCTTCAAATTCAACATCAATTATCTGATTTTCTTGACTTTTTTTCATGTGGTGCCCACGGCTTTGAAACCTAGGCGGCACAAAGGATCTGATTAAAGAAACAACAGCTGAGACAATCATAAAAAAGAGGACAACTGGTAAAACCACGTAAATACCAACCCAAAAAATAGCCGTGATAATTACAATCAAAATTCCAACAGCAATAATTGTAGAAATAAGACTCATTCTGGTTCTGCCTCCCGCTTAAGCGTATATAAAAGCGCCAACGCCTCTCGTGGGGAAAGCGCATCCACATCTAATGCTTTTAACTTCTTCTCAACTTCCGATTCCGCTGTTGGGCGCACCTCATTTTGTATTTGTGAAAATAAGGGTAAATCATCAAAAAGCGGTTTTTGAGTCTTTTTCTTTTCTTCTAATTGTTCCAAAATAGAACTTGCGCGATCCACTACAACGGACGGCAATCCGGCTAACTTCGCCACATGAATGCCGTATGACCGCGCGACCGCCCCTTCTGTCACTTCATGCAAAAATACTACGTCCCCTTGCCACTCTTTAATCTTCATTGTGTGCAAGGATAATCTTTTTAAGCGTCCTGTTAATCCCGTCAACTCGTGATAATGTGTGGCAAATAAGGCGCGCGCCTTAACAGAATCATGTAAATATTCCACAACAGCCCAAGCCAAAGACAACCCATCATATGTAGCTGTTCCTCGACCCACTTCATCTAATATCACCAACGAACGTTCCGTCGCATTATTTAAAATGGACGCCACCTCAACCATTTCCACCATAAACGTGGAGCGACCACGCGCCAAATCATCGCTTGCACCGACGCGTGAAAAAATTTTATCCACAATACCAATTTTTGCTGATTCTGCCGGCACATAAGATCCCATCTGCGCCAAAATCACAATCAGGGCATTTTGTCTTAAATATGTACTTTTACCAGCCATATTGGGCCCCGTCAAAAGCCACAAATTATCTTTGTCTGTCATAGCACAATCATTCGGGATAAAGGTTATATTATCCTTTTTTAATGCCTCTTCAACCACAGGATGTCTGCCACCAATAATTTTCAAATCAGTTGTTTCGTTCAAAACCGGACGACACCAATGATTTTCCAAAGACAATTCTGCCAACGCCGTTGCAACGTCTAATTCAGCCAATGCGCTTGCTGCCATTAAAATGGATTCTCCATCTGCCAAAATTTCTTGTCTCAATTGCTCATATAATTCCAACTCAACCGCCAATTTTCTGTCTTCTACATGTAAAATTTTATCGGCTTCTTCTGACAACTCTACTGTGGTAAAACGCACCACATTTGTCATTGTTTGTCGGTGAATGAATTGTGGGTTGCCAAACAACACATCCGCCTGTTTAGCTGGAACTTCCACATAATATCCAACTAAGTTGTTAAAGGCGACTTTTAAATTTTGAATATTTGTTTCATGGGCGTACTTATATTGTAAATCCATCAAAAATTTCTTTGAGCCCGCACTTATGTTATCAAATTCATCTAAAACAGCGCTTGCACCTTTTTGAATAAACCCACCATCACGAGCAAACAAAGGCGCGTCCTCGCGAATAAAACGTTTTATTTTATCGCACAACTCTCCATGAATTCCCATTCTGTTAGTTGTGTTTTTTAAGGGAAGAGGCATCTCTTCTATCATCCTGTTTCTAATACTTGGCACCTTTTCTAAACTGTATGCAATCGCCAGCATATCGCGAGGTCCCCCTCGATTGGCCGCCAAACGACTGAACGATCTTTCAATATCAGATGTTTCTTTTAAAATTGAACGAACAGCTTGCATTGTTTCAGCGTTATCAACAAAATATTTTATTTTATCTAAACGTACATTGATTTCTTCAACATGAATCAATGGGGATGATAGGTACGTTGCCAATAAACGAGCACCAGCACCAGTTACTGTGCGATCAATTGTTGAGAGTAAACTTTTTGCACCGCGTTCATCAGATAATGTTGTGGTAAGCTCTAGGCTGCGCCGAGTTGCTCCATCAATACTCATGTATTTTTCTTCCAAAAACTCTTGTGGTTCTGACAAATTCGGCATGCCTTTTAGTTGCGTTTCTTTTAAATAATTTAAAATAACGCCGGCCACAATTTGTTCTGCCTTTGTTAGGGTTGGATATTTTGTAATAACATCCACTTGATTAATGGATAAAAATTCATTCGCTGGGCGCGTTGTTTGTTGGCCGAAAGAATCATCCAATAAAATTGGGTATTTACTTTCAAAATTCTCCGGAATTAGCAATTCTGAAGCCTTTAATCGATTCAACACAGAGGGAACTTGTGCAAACTCCACCTCTTCAACAAAAAAATCGCCCGTTGAGATATCAACCCAACCGATACCACATGCTGTTGCCTGGGGCGCCAACGCCACTAGATAATTATTTACTTTCGCATTCAATAACGCATCTTCTGTTAATGTGCCAGAAGTGACCACCCTGATTACTTCTCGTTTTACTATCGCTGCGGATCCACGTTTTTTGCTTTCTTCTGGCGTTTCCATTTGTTCACAAATAGCCACCTTAAATCCAGCTTTAATAAGTCGCACCAGATAATTTTCATAGGCATGAAAAGGGATGCCACACATGGGGACTTCTTTATCCTCATACTCACCGCGGTGAGTCAAAACCAAATCCAACGCTTTTGACGCCGCTTTAGCATCATCGAAAAACAATTCGTAAAAATCGCCTAAACGAAAGAATAAAAGACAATCCGGATATGCCTTCTTAATCTCAAAATATTGAGCTAACATGGGCGAAGTTTTCTTTTGTGCCATTTTTATCCTTTCTTTTTTCTTCTGTTTTTAGTATACTAAATTTATGAAAAAAAATAAAGCATTAAATGTCCTGATTCGCATTTTAAAAACCATTGCACGGGTTTTAATTTTAAATATTCCAGCGGTCATTATTTTGCTGGCATTATTGGCCGCCGACCAGCTGTCTTGGATTTCTGCGGGGATTTCTTTATTGGCCTTTTGGGCTATTAGTGGCATTATTGTTTTTTATGTCTTCAAAGATTTAGATGATTTTATGGCTTATTTAAAAAAACTTGCACAAGGTTTTGAGCCAGAATTACCCAAACTCCATTGGGGCGTTTTCTCCTCTATGCGTTTAACAAAAACTTTTTTAAGCGTTAAGAATTTATGGTCTAATCAATTTGCTTCTGCGGACAGCGTCTTACAAAATCTTCCTAATCCTATGCTGATGGTGGATAAAGATCAGAAAATTGTTTTTGTAAATGTTAGTGCAAAGAATCTTTTAGGAAACAAGCTTCTTGGTAAAAAACTTCGAGCTGTTTTTGAGGATCCTGCTTTGTTCAGCATTACAAAAGAAGTCATTGGATCTAATAAATTATCCAAAACGATAACCGAATTAGACCTGAAAGATAGCACAGATCAAATCCGAACTTTTCAAGTGAAAGTTGACCATTTGCCAGCTCCCACTAAAGACGGCGCCATAGTCGTGCTTTCATTTTTTGATATTACTCCTTTCAAATTGTTTAAAGTTCAACAGGCGGACTTTTTTGCCAATGCAAGCCATGAATTAAAAACGCCATTAGCCATTATCAGTGGTAGCGTGGAAACATTACAAGGATCAGCAAAAAATGATTCGGCCGCGCGCAATAAGTTTTTATCGCTCATCGCCGAACAAACGACGCGTATGACGGGCTTGGTGCAAAATATGTTACAGCTTTCACGACTTCAGATAGACGTCCCCCTAAGCCCCAAAAAATCTTTTTCCTTAAATGATTTAATTCAAAAAGTTGTGGACGATTTTAACGTACGCGCCAAAGCCTTGCACAAAAAAATTATCTTAAACAAACAACCTCATTTGCCTTTATTTTTGGCAAACCGTAACGACCTGTATCACATTTTTCAGAATCTTGTTGATAATGCCCTAAAATATGGGGCCGCAAAATCAGATGTTCATATTTCAACATATTTGGATACAACCCCATCGCCAACTTTGGTTGTCGCCATTCATAATACGGGAGATCCTATTCCTCCTGAACATTTAAGCAGAATTTGGGATAAATTTTATCGAGTAAATTCCGCCCAAACTTTATCAGTTGAGGGAAGCGGCCTTGGACTGGGCATTGTACAAAGTATTGTTCGAAAATATCAAGGACGAATTGAGGTTGTCAGCGACGAAGAAACAGGCACCACTTTTACTGTTTATTTTCCAGTGCTTTCATAACAAAAAATCTCTTTTAAAATCTGATTTAATTCGTTCATCAACCCTTCTGGCAAATTACCGATTCTGCTGATTAAATCAGACTTTGGAACAGCATGTAACATGTCCGGAGCTATTTGACCTGTTTTGCCACGCAGCTTTACCCCCAACCGAAAAGGAAGATTTCTTTCCGCTGTTGTAATAGGCGCAATCAAAACATATGGCATTGTTTCGGCCATCTCGTCTGGTGATAAAATAACACAAGGTTTTTCTGTCCCATGAGACTCACATAAAAAAACTTCTCCACGTTTTACCATTCCCACTCTCCTAAATATCTTAATGGTTTAGAACTAATTTCGTCTTGAATGGCATTTTGCCATCCCTGACGAGGCTGTTTATCAGCCTTTAAAACGACTGTTTTCCCTTTAACGGTCATTTCCAGATCGGATGAAAATTCACAGGTCTCAATCACTGTTTTTGGCAGACGCACACCAAAAGAGTTTCCTATTTTAACCAACTTTATTTGCATGTTTTTCTCCTTTAAATAAATTTGCCAAAACCATGTATAAACGTCCTGGATCAGAACCAACCAAAACGCCCAACCATGGACTGTCTTCCAGCCCTCGCGTTAAATCCTCAAACGCTGTCATATAGGATTGTACTTTACTTTGAAACTCTGGATCCAAAATAGCAACATCCAACATTTTTTGCCGCTTAGATTGATTTAAAACGCCTTTAATGTGGCGCATAAAGACGGCCTTGTCTCCCGCATAATATTTATCCCATAAAGCCTCTTCATCTTTGGGTTTAAAAGCGGCCATCATTTCCACAGAAAGCCCCTGTAATTTATCTAGAATCTGCTGCATTTTTTCTGTGAATTCCTTGGCGGGAATTGTTTTGGGAAGGTTAATTTGTTCTTCCTTCGTCGCCGCATTGGACTTTTGTTGTTTGATGGCTTTAAGCCGTAAATCCAACGTGGTCCCAATTTCTTTAAAGCCAAGCAACACTTTATCCGTATCAGCTAAGAATCCTTGCATCACGTCCGTCGTCTTCATCGCCTTTTCTATCTTTCGGGCGTTTTCCGACAAAGCGCCTATCCATTCACTGGATTTATCTAATGTTTGGCCGATATTTTTTTCAGCCTGCATGACAGCGTGCACATTTTGAGTAATTTCCTCCGTCTGTGTTTTAAGTTGCTTTGTTGTCTCTTCTAAACGACTTTGTGTTTCATCCGTTACTTTTAACAAAATATCCGCTTGAGTGGTTAAATTCTGTCCGGCCTGCGCCGATTGTTCCTGAACTGTTATTGTCGCTTGTCCCAATTGTTGAACATAACCCGCCATATTTTTTGCTTGTTCGTCCATGTGTGTAATAATTTTGTTTAAATCTTCAATCCATTGGGTTAGATCTTCCCGCACCTGATTCGTTTGCTTTGAAACATCTGTGAAAGATGACTTAAATAACTGAATTTGTTGTTTTAAATCGGCATTAAGCTCTTGAACACGCTTAGCCCCCAAATCTGATGGGTATATTAACTCTTCTAAGTACGCTTTTGCCGAGGCCATTTCCAAATTAGCTAATTGATTCCGATCTATATAGTTCCCCAACAAGTAGAAGATGGCCACAGGAAACAGCAAGGCCCCAAACTGAACCACCATTTCCGCTGGAGTAAGATCGGGTAAACGCCCAATCCAACCAAAACTTAAAAAACCGTACAGCGCAAATAGCGCCCATATAATTGTTAAGGCGATAAATGTATACCGCCCAATCCAAATGATTTTTTCTTTCTTTTTCGTCATTTATTACCCTCCAGCTTAAGTGGATTGTACCTCGCTTTTTTTGAGAAGTCAACAAAAAAATTACATTGTAATTACTCTCTTTTTGTAATGCCTCGTCTTTATTAAAATAACATATTGATTTTAAATAATTTTATAATGTAATTACTTTGTAATATCTTCTAAATTTTCTTGAGAAACATCTGTCACAACGTACCGAGGATTCCCATGATGACGAAACCATGTCATTTGTCGCTTCGCATATTGACGTGTCGCCGTTACCACTTTCTCCGTCATAATAGTCTCTGTTATTTTACCACTTAAGAAATCTTGTATTTCGGGCACGCCTATGGCTTTTATCACACCACCCGTCGCCTTAATTTTATTTAGGTGAGCCACCTCTTCAATCGCGCCATTTTTTTTCATTATTTCAAATCTATCAGCACACGATCGATACACCTTTTCACGATCTGGCAGCACACGAATCAAAACAAAATCAGCATCCACGGGTTTTCTTTTGGGTTGTTGATAAAAATATGTAAGCGGATGACCCGTCGACAACAAAACCTCCAAGCCGCGTCTTAAGCGTTGAGGATCTTGAAAAAGATAGCCTTTCATCCGTTTTTTTACTTCCTCTACGGGCATTTGGCGAACTTCTTGTCTTATCTTTGGATCTATTTCAGGAATTTCGTGTACTCCATTTATTAAGGCATCAAGATACATGCCTGTCCCACCTACAACAATGGGTTTTTTCAACTCTGGCAAAATCTTCGCCATGTCGTCTAACCAATTTGCCAGCGAATAATTTGTCCACGCATCAACAAAACCAAATAAAAAATGTTTGAATTTCTGGGTGTCTTTTTCATTAGGACGCGCGGACAAAACTTGTAAATCTTGATAAACCTGAATTGCGTCGCCATTAACGATACATCCATCAATTTTGGAGGCAAGTTTCATTGCCAGGGCGGATTTTCCGCTCGCTGTTGGTCCACCAATTACAAAAATCCGTTGTTTTTTCATGCTGTTATTATAACACAAAAACCTTTTTAAAATCTATCATTTTTCTTGTTTTTTTTATAAAAAATGTTATACTTGTTTTAACATATGAGGTTTTTATATGAAATATTTGGTTGTGCCTTTTTTGTTATTAACTGCTTGTCAGTTTCATCCGTTGTATAATTCATCGGTGATTCAAGATGTTTGTGTGGATCCTATTCCAGAAGCTTCTGGCTATCAATTACGACAAGCCTTGCAAAAACATTTTCCAAACACTTCCAAATGTCAATATACGTTAAAGGTTTCAACTCCTCATATGTCAATGTCGGATCAAAGTATTTCAAATAGTGACTTCATAACCATGCAGCGCGTACAAAGCTCTGCTTCTTACAAGCTTTTGGATGCAAATAAAAAAGTTGTATTGTCAAATTCCACATCCGCTCAAGGTTCTTCGGCGGTTGTCACAAACCCCTATTCAACCGTTGTTTCCTTTGAAAACACTCAAAACAATTTAATTCCTATTTTGGCAGAACAAATCGCTTTACATGTGACTGCCCATCTTGACAGGAAAGACCAGTGAAAGCTAAATCTTTTCAAATCAACGCCTTAACTTCTCAGCTTCAACACGATTGTGATGCTGTTGTTTTGTATGGCACTGATGAAGGTGAGATCAATTATGTCTTATCTCAATTAAAACAAGTTGTTAATTCTTTTTCCAAAGATATCACCATTCAAACAATTTCCAAAGAATCTTTCAAAAAAACACCTTTCATTGCGACAGATGAGGCCAACACTCCTTCATTAATAGCTTCCAGACGTATTTTGGTTGTTTTAGATGATACTCCCTTCACAGCTCCTGCTTTGCTTCATTTTTTAGACAACAAACAAACCGACGCCTTATTAATCATACAGGCCGGCAATTTATCAAAATCCAACGCTCTTCGTTTAGAGGCGGAACAAAATCCGCGCGTTCTGGCCATTTCGTGTTATCAACCAACTTTATTAGATATTCAAAAAAGCATTACTTCTTTTTTGGCATTACATCATAAAAAAATAGCCCCTTCTGTTCTATCTGAATTATGCCAAAAAATTCCATTTAATCAACAAATTATGGAACAAGAACTCAATAAACTTTTGATTTATTTAGGAGATAAAAACGAAGTAACTTCTGAGGATATACAAAATTGTTTAGTGGACGGATCTGAGACATCTTTGGAAAATTTGTGCATTTGTTTAGCAGATGGTCGAGTGGAAGCTGTTCAACAAGAAATTGACTTATTTATTACTTCTCATGAACCAGAAACAACACTTTTTTGGAGTGTGCGAGATTATTTTGAGCGACTTTTAGCTATTGTCTCTAATACCTCTGAGCCAGTGGCTGTTGTGGTTAAAAAAAATTTACGTCCCGCCCAATTTCGTTTGGAAAAGCCGTTAATTCAACAAGCCCGCTTGTGGACGCCGGCCACTGTTTTAAATGTCCTTAGTAAATTGGCGCAGCTTGAAAAGCGTACACGCACAACCTCGCTTCCAACCGAAACGATTCTATATCAAGCTTTTTTAAGTTTGGCTCTTTATGCTCAAAAATCAATTAGCTTGCGTTAATTTTTGTAAAATTGTATCCAATTTTCCTAAACTATCGTAATGAATGGTCATGCTTCCTTTATTTCCATTCCATTTAATTGAAACTTGTGCACCAAGCATTTTTGAAAGATCGTTTTCTAAAGCCAACACATCTGCATCTTTTGTTTTTTGTTCTTTCTTTTCAGTATGTTGTGGTTCGGAAACTAACCGTTCTGTTTCTCTAACACTTAAGCCCTTTTTTACAATTTCTTTTGCTAATTTTTCGGGATTTTGCGCTGTCAATAAACTCCGTGCATGACCAACTGTCATTTGTTTTTCGGACAACATTTTTTTGACAGAAGTCGGCAATTCCAACAATCTCATCATGTTGGCAACGTAGCTGCGGCTTTTTCCCACAACTCGGGATAGTTCTTCCTGTGTGTAATCAAATTCTTTTAGTAAACGAACGTATGCTTCCGCCTCTTCAATAGCGTTCAAATCTTCGCGCTGTAAATTCTCAATCAGAGCTACTTCTAATGCGGATTTATCATCAAAATCTTTAATAATTACAGGAACTTGTGTCAATCCTGCCTTTTTCGAAGCGCGGTACCGACGTTCCCCGGCGATAATCTCATATCCACCTTTCTTTTTGGCATTTGGACGAACAAGTAAAGGCTGTAAAACGCCTTTTTCACGGATAGATTCCACTAAATCATTTAAGGCATTTTCGTCAAAAACACGCCGCGGTTGAAAAGGACTTGGAACTAATGCGTCCAACATGACCATTACAATTTTATCTAATAAAGCAGATGGCGTTTCATCAACAGTTTGATTTAAAACAACCACATCATCGCCCATTAAGGCACTCAAGCCCTTTCCTAAACCTAAATTTTTATCCATTTTTGACCTCCTTTTCACGATCTAATACTTCTTTTGCTAAACGCACATAACTTTGTGCTCCAACACTTTTAAAATCATACAACATAACGGGTTTTCCATGAGACGGTGCCTCTGGAATACGTACATTACGCGGCACAATTGTTTCAAAAACAAGCTCTCCAAAATAATTGCGTACATCTTGCACAACGGATTTTGAAAGGTTAGAACGCCCATCAAACATTGTTAAACAAATTCCCTTGATTTTAAGCGTTGGATTGAAATTTTTTCTAACTTTTTCAATGGTTTTTAATAAATCTGCCACACCTTCCAAAGCTAAATATTCACATTGTATTGGAATAATTACATCTGTGGCCGCCACCAATGCATTCATCGTCAACATCCCAACCGCGGGCGGACAATCAAAGAAAATATAATCAAAATCATCTAACGAGGCAATGGCTTTTTTTAAGAAAAATTGGCATTTTTCAACACCTGCAAGCTCTAAATCAACCCCTAATAATTCTTGACTTGCTGGTAATATATATAGATAAGGGATACCCGTTTCCATCAAGCTTTCTTGAATTTTATGTTGTCCCAACAAAACGCTGTAAGAACTTTTTCCACCCATTTGGCGTTTTAATCCCAAGCTTGTTGTGGCATTTCCTTGGGGATCTAAATCTACAATCAATATTTTTTTTCTGAGTGCAGATAAGGCTGTTGCTAAGTTAACAACCGTCGTTGTCTTTCCGACACCACCCTTTTGATTTGAAACAGCAAAAATTGTTGGTTTAGACATATTCTACCCCCTTGATTTTTAATATACAACCTTCTGAATTGATTATATTTTTTATTTTTTCAATCTCACATTTTATTGTATTATTTTTTATTTCTTCGTTCACGGATTTTCCTTTAGGTAATAACAAAATTGTTTCACGTGAAACATTATTCTGGACCAAATTTAAAAGCTCATTCAAGGGAGCAAATGCGCGTGCAGTAATCACTTTGGGTGACTGCTCTACCCTTTCAATTCGTTCACGTAAAATATTTATATTTAAATGAAGCGTTCGCGCACATTCTTTTAAAAAGAGACATTTTTTTAAATCCGACTCTACCAAAGTAATTGACGTCAGCGGGCCTTTTAATGTTTGATTTAAAATAGCTATTACAATCGCTGGAAGGCCACCACCGCTCCCCACGTCCATCAAACTATCTTGTTGATTTGAAAGTAAAAAATATAATTGAGCAGAATCCAATATGTGCCGAGTCCACCCCTCTTTTATTGTCTTATCTGAAATCAGGTTAACAGATTTTTGCCACCGCAATAATAAAGCCCAATATTCTTTTAATAAAGGGATAGCTGGTTCAATCTTCTGTTCAAGTTCTTCTTTTGATAAAATCATTTTTCTCTTTTTTTATATTTTTTATCAGAATAATTGTCATTATATCTATAAAAAAATTAATTTCAAGACATTTTTATAAAAAAATTGTTTCACGTGAAACAATTTTCTAAAAATAATTATGTTTTTTATGCTTTTTCGGGAGAATTTATTTCCCATAAATTATTTTTTATTTTTAAAACAAAGGCTGTATGTTCTGCCTCTTCTTCGGGTGATAATTCAAACTTTCTTGCTGGTAATGTTTCACGTGAAACATTTTGTAAAGATACCTTTTTTTCTTTTTTTTCAGAAACTTGTCCAAATTTTAACTCCTTATCAAGGATCATCGCTAGGTATACATCAGCTAATAATTCACTATCCAATAAAGCCCCGTGAACAGTCCGACGGGATGCATCTACATTAAATCTTTTACATAGTTCATTCAGATTGGCCCGTGATCCTGGATATTTTTGACGAGCCATTACTAATGTATCTAATACATGCTCATAACTTAATAAAGGTCTATTTGCTTTTTGTAATTCAAAATTTAAAAATTTCATATCAAAGGGGGCGTTATGAATAACCAATGTATCTTCACCAACAAAAGCCAAAAAATCATCTGCAATTTCAGAAAATTTCGGCTTGTCAGACAAAAATTCTTCCGTCAAACCGTGTACAGCGATAACTTCCTCGCTCATAGAACGTTCTGGATTTATATATTGATGATACGTTTTTCCTGTTGGAATATGATTAATTAACTCAACACACCCTATTTCAACAATACGGTCTCCATTTTCGGGATCTAATCCTGTTGTTTCAGTATCTAGTACAATTTCTCTCATACATATAAGTATATCAAATTTTCGAAGTTTTATCAAGCATAAGTTTTGTATTATGTGGATAACTTGATACTTTGTCCAAAGTTTCGCGCTTTGTCTAGAAGATATATAAAATTATGCTTTGACAACGCACTGGACAAAAAAGATTAACCGATTCGTTTTTAGATCCTTATAAAAGATCATTTTATTGATTTTATAACGATTCGTCTTTTCTATACTTTTTTATGTCAAGTGAAATTTTAAAAATTTATCCCCAAAATCCCCAGGATAACTACAACAACATTTATTTATTAAATAATAGAAAGTTTTTATTGGGATAAGTTTGTATGTGTTAAAAATTCAATAGCTGAAAGAGAGGCCAATGCTCCAGAACCCGAAGCTATGATTGCTTGACGATAATGCTGTTCTTGAATATCTCCACACGCATATACACCTTCAATATTTGTTTCAAATGTTTGACAGTTTGTCTTAATATACCCTTTTGCATTTATGTCAAGCTTGTTTTGAAAAAGTTGGCTGGAAGGAGAAAAACCGATTGCTTCGAAACAACCATCTACGGGAAGTAAAAAATCACGTTCCGGGGGTGTTTGATGTAATTTTAAATGGGTTAATTTGTTAGTTCCTATAAATTCCACGACAGCTGAATTATTTAAAATTTGGATATTAGGGGTGTTTTTTACTTTATCTAACAAGATGCGTTCTCCATTTAAAAAAGAATCCTTACAGATAATAGTGACACGTTTTGATGTTTGTGCTAAATGCAATGATTCATAAAGAGCTGTATTTCCTCCGCCTATAACAGCGACATCTTTGTTTTTATAGAAAAATCCATCACATGTGGCACATACAGATATACCACGCCCCTTAAATTTTTCTTCCGAAGGAATATTAAGCCAATTAACACGAGATCCCATAGCAATAATTAAAGTTTTTGTTGAGTAAAATTCATTTTCTGTTTTAATTTCAAAAGGATATTTATTAAAATTAACCTGTATAGCACTTTCATTTTTATAGGTAATACCTGTTTCTAAAGCTTGAGCTTTTAACGTATTAATAAGTTCAAAGCCTGTTACAGTTCCAACTCCTGGATAGTTTTCAATTTTATCCGTCAGTGTTAACTTTCCACCTTCTTCTGGACCTGATAATTGAAGACACAAAAGACCGGCCCTTCCTGCGTAAATGGACGCACTGAAACCGGCCGGTCCTGAACCTAAAATAATTGTATCAAAAATCATAAAACCCCCTTTAAGATCAGAGGTTTTTTATGTGTTAGATATAGCGGACTGCTAAAACCTCGAAAGCTTTATCACCTTTAGGTGTTTTGACTTCCACTATATCTCCTAATTGTTTACCAATTAAAGCTTTTGCAAGAGGAGAAATAAAAGAAATTAATCCCTTTTCAAGATTAGCTTCATATTGGCCAACAATTTGATATGTGGCCTTTGCTTCTGTGTCACAATCAGATACATCAACAGTGGCACCAAATAAAATTTTATCACCAGATAATTCTTTTGTATCAACAACTTGCGCATGAGATAGGGCACCCTCTAAATCTTGAATGCGTCCCTCAATAAAACTTTGTTGTTCACGCGCAGAGTGATATTCAGCATTTTCAGACAAATCACCACGGCTACGTGCTTCTTCAATAGCAGCAATAATATGAGGACGATCCTCATACTTTAATTTTTTTAATTCTTCATTCAAAGCGGCAAAGCCAACTTTTGTCATAGGAACTTTATCTTCCATATATAACTCCTTTCATTCAAAGAAAAAAAGATACCGCGGTCAAATTCACCGCAGCCTTTAATCTAAGAATACAATAAATATAATACATTTTTTTATAAAAGTCAAGAAAAAAATGATCCTCAGTTAAAAAGTTGTAATTACATTATATACACATAATGTTAAATAGGTTATTACTTTGTAGATACATATGACCAAAGGTCCGGTTGTTTCTGTGTGGATTGTTTTGTTTTATTTTTATTAATTTTCAATGGGATAGTTGTTACAACTCCATCTGAAAAACGCACTTGTAATTTAGGTTGTTTCTGGGCTTCAAAGGTGTTTGTTATAACCTTCGATCCGTTGGCAACAAGCGCAAAACCACGTTTTAGGATGGCTTGATAAGAGTAAGATTGGAGTAAACGCCCTATTGTTTTGGTTTGTTCGGCGTATTTAGAAAGATAAGTTTTGATGGCCAATTCTAATCTTTCAGCTTTATCGTCTGTTTTTTGAATAAATCCTTGAATTATATCATTTAAATTTGGTAATCGTCCCATCAGGGTTTGTATTTTTAATCTGGATTCAACAAGTGTTTGATTCAAGGCGTTTTTTAAAATATTTTCTTTTGTATTCAATATGTTAAAAAGTTCAATTCGGACAGGAACAGCTTTCTCTGCCGCACCTGTTGGTGTGGGCGCCCGTAAATCGGACACGAAATCGACGAGAGTTGTATCCGTTTCATGACCTACCGCAGAAATAATAGGAATCTTTGATTCATAAACCGCACGTACAACACATTCCTCATTAAATCCCCATAAATCTTCTAGCGATCCCCCTCCTCGCGCCACAATCAAAACATCTGGACGCGGAATTTTTCCGTCATCAGGCAAAGCATTAAAACCGCGCACAGCAGCAGCAACTTGTTCGGCACATTCTTCGCCTTGGACAGCCACAGGCCACACAACAATATGCCTTGGAAAACGATCTGTTACGCGATGAATAATATCACGAATAACGGCGCCTGTTGAGCTTGTAATCACACCGATAACTTCTGGTAAAAAAGGAATTGCTTGCTTGTGCGCCGGATCAAAAAGCCCCTCTTTTTCCAACTTTTCTTTGCGTTCGTTTAATAATTTTAGTAAGGCACCTATCCCAGCAGGCTCAGCGGCCTCCACAATCATCTGATAATTAGATCGGCCTGGGTAAGTGGAAAGTTTTCCTGTACAAATAATTTCCAAGCCTTCCTGGATATGTTGGGAACACTGCCGGCTGGATCCTTTCCAGCAAATGGCAGATAACACAGAATCTTTATCTTTTAAAGAGAAGTAAATATGCCCGGAAGTTGCTCGCTTAACGTCCGAGACTTCGCCACGAACTTTAATGTGGTTAAAAACCTGTTCTACACAGCTTTTTAAAGAAAGAGACAGTTCTGTAACGGACAAAATGGGTTGTTCTGTCATTTGCGCTTCCTTTTAAAAAACTGCGTCATTAGGGCGCCACATTCCAGATTAGGCCACTTTGCCACCTTCAATTTGTGATGCGTTTGTGAATGGGAAAAAACTTTTGCCCCCTGCTCTATAGCGCCTGTTTTAGGATCAGAGGCGCCGTAAAAAAGCCCATCAAGGCGCGCCCAGGCAATTGCCCCAGCACACATCACACAAGGTTCTAAGGTAATAAAAATGGAATAACCACTCAAGAATTTGTCGTTAATTTTTTTTAATGCTTTTTCAATGGCTTGTATTTCAGCATGATGAAGCGGATTCTTTTGTTTTTCAACCCAATTATGTGCCTTCGTGATGATTTCTCCTGTTTTTGTGTTAAAAACAACAGCCCCCACCGGCACTTCTTCAGATTCAAAGGCTTTATGTGCTTCGTTTAATGCGGTTAAAATAATCTTTTTTCTTTCTTTTTCTTCCATAAGGGTATAATATCACAGATATGACAGAAAAGAAAGAACGAATTGCAAAAAAAATGGCCGAAGCAGGTCTTTGTTCCAGACGTGAGGCAGAAAGATGGATCGCGGCCGGACGGGTATCTGTTAATGGTAAAGTGTTAGATACGCCCGCTTTTGTTGTGGGGGCAAAAGATGAAGTTTTTGTTGATGGTAAGTTATTAAAACAAAAAGAAAAAACACGCGTTTGGCTTTATCATAAGCCAGTTGGGTTGGTAACAACACATAAGGATCCGCAAGGCCGTCCGACAGTTTTTGAAAAACTGCCCAAATCTTTGCCAAGGGTTATTTCTATCGGGCGTTTGGATTTAAATTCGGAAGGCCTTTTGTTGCTTACAAATGACGGGGAATGGGCACGAAAAATGGAGCTTCCTTCCTCGCATTTAGAAAGGACCTATCGTGTAAAAGTGCATGGAAACTTAACGGGGGAAGTTTTATCTCGTCTTTCTAAAGGCGTTAAAATTGATGGAATTCAATATGCGCCCACCAAAGTTATTGCAGAGAAAAAACAAGGAACAAATACATGGATTAAAATGACGCTAACCGAAGGAAAAAACAGGGAAATTCGGCGCTTGATGGCGTTTTTTGGTTTAGAAGTGGCTAAATTAATTCGCATTTCTTATGGCCCGTATGATCTAGGCGAATTAAAACCCGGCGAAGTAAAGGAGGTGCCATGCGCATTATTTCAGGAATAGCGAGAGGCAAGAAACTTTTTTCACCCACCACCGAGGCAACTCAACCCACTATGGATCGGGCAAAAGAAACATTGTTCAATATGTTGGAATCTTGGCGCTTGAAACAGGGGAAGGGCTGGGGACAGCTTAGTTTTTTAGATGTCTTCGCTGGATCCGGTTCTATCGGGATAGAGGCGTGGTCACGCGGGGTAAAATGTCCTTATTTTATGGAAAATGACGCGGATGCTTTAAAAGTGTTAAATCAAAATTTAGCGCTTGTAAAATTACCAAAAGCAACACCAGTGGATGCGACAAATCCTCCCTTAGCACCAAGAGCAATGAGTATTGCCTTTTTAGATGCGCCTTATGGAAAAGGTTTATGGGCGGCCGCGCTACCTAAACTCATTCAGACAGGATGGATTGACAAGGAAACGTTGATTGTGGTAGAAACAGATAAAAAGGCGCCCGAAATTGTGCCAGAAGGATTTGTAGAGATAAAAGAACGGGCGGCCGGAAGAAATCTATTTTTATTTATAAAACAGGGAGATACGAATGAAGCAGAATTTTAAGAAAATGGCAACAGCTGCGCGCGTTTTGGCGGCGGATATGGTAGAGCAAGCCAAGTCAGGTCACCCTGGTGCGCCGCTTGGAATGGCGGATATAGCCACCGTTTTATATGCCAAATTTTTAAAGTTTAATCCAAAATGTCCACATTGGTTTAATAGGGATAGGGTTGTTTTTTCTAATGGGCACGCCTCGGCTTTAGTATATGCATTATTACATTTAAGTGGTTATCCCCAAATGACAATGGATGAATTGAAACGTTTTAGACAGAAAGGTTCTTTAACCCCTGGACACCCGGAAATTACGACGGATGGGGTGGATTTTTCCACTGGACCGTTGGGACAGGGAATGGCTGGTGCCGTTGGTATGGCTCTGGCAGAAAGAATGCTTAATGCAGAATTTGGAGACGAGTTGGTTAACCACAAAACATATTGCTTCGTAGGGGACGGGTGTTTAATGGAAGGCATCTCAGAAGAAGCAATTAGTTTGGCCGGCGTGCTAAACCTTAAAAATCTGATTGTCCTGTGGGATGATAATACTGTTACCATAGACGGACACACAGATATTGTCACAAAAACAGACATGAAAAAGCGTTTTGAGGCCAACGGATGGCAAGTTTTAAAATGCGACGGGCATAATTATAAATCCATTGAAAAGGCTCTAAAAAAAGCACAGAAAGCAAAACAACCAACGATGATTGATTGCAAAACCACAATTGGATATGGTGCTGGCGCATTAGCAAATACACCCAAAGTCCATGGAACGCCGCTTGGAGAGATGATGAGCGCTTTTAAAGAGAACATGAAATGGACTTTACCGCCCTTTGAAGTGCCCGAAGAAATCTATAAAATGTGGCACGCATGTTCCGAAAAAGGACAAAAAGCGCATGATAAATGGCTGATAATGGCTCAGAAAAATCCGAATTTAATGGGCAGAATTAAGGGGGACATTCCAAAGGATTTAACGAAAGCTCTTAAAGAGTTAAAAAAGCAATTTTTAAAGGAACAGCCCAATATCGCTACCCGTAAATCTGGACAAATTGTTTTAGAAAAAATGTTGGAAAATATGCCAGCGTTGGTTGGTGGTTCCGCCGATTTGGGTGCAAGCAATTTAACAAAAACAGCGGCTTCTAAACCTGTTTGTGCCAAAAACTATGAAGGTAATTATATTAATTTTGGTGTTCGGGAACACGCAATGGGTGCCATGACAAATGGAATAGCGGCGCACGGAGGCTTTATTCCTTATGCCAGTACATTTTTTGTCTTTTCAGATTATATGCGGCCAGCGCTCAGAATGGCCGCCATGATGAATTTGAAGGAATTGTTTATTTTTACCCACGATTCTATCGGAGTTGGTGAAGATGGGCCAACGCATCAGCCGATTGAACACTTAACGGCTTTAAGGGCCATCCCCAATATGCGTGTTTTTAGACCAGCAGGCGCTGTTGAGACATTAGAGTGTTATGAGACGGCCGTACAATTAGAAGGACCGTCTTGCATTGTTTTATCTCGCCAGAATTTACCAACTATCCGACGGGATATGAGTGAAAATTTGGTTCAAAAGGGAGCCTATGTTGTGCGGTCTCCACTTAAGAAACGGCAATTAACTTTTGTGGCCAGTGGATCAGAGGTTAGTTTAGCTATTCAAGCTTTCGCTTCTTTGGCGGAAGAGGGGGTTGATGTGGCGGTTGTGTCTGTGCCTTGCTTGGACTTATTTATGCAACAGCCAGAAAAAGAACGAGAGAATATTTTAGGGGCGGCACCGCGCTTATTCATTGAAGCAGGTAGCAGTCTGTCTTGGTACCCATTAAAGCGTGAACAAGATAGGATTTTAGGATTAGATACGTTTGGACAAAGTGCTCCTGCCAAAGAGAATTTTGAAACATTTGGTTTTACAAAAGAAAATGTTTTAAAAATAGCAAAGAAAATGATGAATAAAAACTGAAAGGAAAAAATATGTTAAAACAAACAATAATAGCTTTATCTGTAGTAATAACATTGATGTTGGCCGGTTCTGTTAAGGCACAACCTGTTAACCTTAAAGAAACAGTAGATGAAGTTGCGGTAGCAAAAGCAAAAGCGATCCGTGCAGAGGCGGAGAAGTTGAAGGCATCTGCTAAGGCGGATAAAAGAAAAATAGATGCTTTGCTTGTTAAAGCCGCAGATATGGAAACAAATGCACATAAATTAGGAAAAAAATGCATGCATGGATCTCATCAAAATATCGCAACAGTTAAAAAGAATCACCGCAATTGTGAGGCTTGTCATGTTGTGGAAATTAAAGACGGAGAATGTGCACGTGTTCCAGGGGATCACGAGCATTATTACTGTTACTGCGACTGCTAAACTGTATTAAAATATTCAGAAATTCCCTCTTCGACAAAAAGGGGGAATTTTTGTTGTAAATACCCTTGATTTTTGTCTTTTCTTTCTATAGAATAAAAACACCATTAAAAAACAAAGGAAAGGATAAAAAATGGCTTTAGTTTCTTTAAGACAATTATTAGATGACGCCGCGGAACATGGTTATGGTATTCCGGCGTTTAACGTAAACAATATGGAACAAGTGTTGGCAATTTTAGCTGCCGCTAACGAGGTGAATGCACCGGTGATTATTCAGGCCAGCAAAGGCGCCCGTGCTTATGCAAATGACGCTGTGTTAAAACACTTGATGATGGCGGGTGTTGAAATGTATCCACATTTGCCAATTTGTGTTCACCAAGACCATGGTTCTAGCCCAGAAGTGTGCTATTCTGCTATGGCTGCTGGTTTTACATCTGTGATGATGGATGGTTCTTTGGATCCAGAAGGCAAGCCAGCGACATACGAATATAACGCACAAGTAACAGGTGAGGTTTCTCAAAGAGCTCACGCCAATGGCGTTTCTGTTGAAGGCGAATTAGGATGTATTGGGTCCTTGGAATCCGGAAAAGGCGAAAAGGAAGACGGGCACGGTTTTGAAGGTGCGATTGATAAGTCCAAACTTTTAACGGATCCAGATCAAGCCGTTGATTTTGTCCGCCAAACAAAAGTGGACGCTTTGGCTGTGGCAATTGGTACGTCGCATGGTGCTTATAAGTTTACACGTAAGCCAGATGGCGCTATCTTGTCTATCGATACCGTGAAAAAGATTCACGAAAAATTGCCATATACACATTTGGTGATGCATGGATCTTCTTCTGTTCCTCAAGATTTGCAGGATATCATCAATGCACATGGTGGACAGATGCCACAAACCTATGGTGTGCCTGTGGAAGAAATTCAAGAAGCGATTAAGCACGGCGTTCGCAAGGTTAATGTGGACACAGACTTGCGTATGGCTATGACCGGCGCAATTCGGACCGTCTTTACAGACAAGCCGGCTGAATTTGATCCGCGTAAATATTTGAAACCAGCCATGGAGGCCATGACAAAAGTTTGTAAAGCGCGCTATGAACAATTTGGTGCAGCCGGTCAAGCTTCGCACATCACCCCAATTTCATTGGAAGAAATGGCAAAGCGCTATGCTTCTGGCGAATTAGATCCAAAGATTGTGGGGTAAAATGGTTCAAGTTGCTACCAGCATTTTGTCGGCAGATTTTGCCAAATTAGGGTCCGAAGTAAAGGCTTTGGACAAGGCTGGAGCAGACTGGATTCATGTGGATGTAATGGACGGGTGTTTTGTGCCGAACTTAACCATGGGGCCCATGGTGGTGCAAAGCATTCGTCCTTATACAAAAAAGCCATTAGATGTGCATTTAATGGTCAAAAAACCAAGCGTGTTGATCCCCGCATTCGCACAGGCAGGATCCGATATCATCACCGTTCACCTGGAATGTGCAGAAAAAATGGAAAATTTAATTGCTTTAATTAAAAAATTCCATAAAAAAGTGGGGATTTCCATTAAACCCAAAACAAAAGTTGCAGATATCATTCCTTATTTGCCGATGATAGATCTGGTGTTGGTGATGAGCGTTGAGCCTGGTTTTGGCGGGCAAGCTTTTATGCCGCAGGCCCTTAAAAAAATCGCAGAATTGAAAGCGCTCATTGGGCGTAAAAAAGTGTTAGTAGAGGTGGATGGCGGCGTTAATGATGTGACGGCTCCGGCTTGTCGTTTGGCTGGTGCTGACGTCTTAGTTGCCGGAAACTATGTTTTGAAAAATAAATCAAAAGCTGGGGCAATCAAAAAACTGAAAGGAAAGTCATGACAAAAGTACTTATCGTAGAAGATGAAGCAGGATTGGTGACTCTCCTGAAATACAATTTGGAAAAACACGGATTTGAAACTGTGGAGGCGATGGATGGTAAAATTGTCATGCAAACAGTTTTAACAGAAAAACCCGATTTGATTTTGATGGATTGGATGTTACCAAATGTATCTGGTGTGGATTTGTGCCGTGAAATTCGTCAGCATCCGGACGTAAAATTAACCCCCATCATTATGGTGACAGCACGTGCAGAAGAAGCGGACAAAGTGCGGGGGCTTTCCTATGGGGCAGACGATTATATGACAAAGCCTTTTTCTGTTCCAGAGCTAATTGCACGGATCCAGGCGTTGTTAAGACGGGTTGTTGTAAAGCCTAAAAATCGTGTATTAACGGCGGGAGTTCTTAGTTTAGATTTCGATAAAAAATTAGTTTTAAAGTCGGGGCAACCTATGCACATGGGGCCGACGGAGTTTCGGTTGCTTGCTATTTTGATGGAACAACCAGGACATGTATTTTCACGGGAGGAGCTGTTGAAGTTGGTATGGGGGGATAGTGTTTTTGTTGAACCCAGAACGGTGGATGTGCACATCCGTCGGCTTCGGCGCAATCTGGACGATGATAAATCAGAATTGATTCGGACAGTGCGTTCTTCGGGCTATGCCGTGAAAGTGTAGATTATGGACGATTTTAATTTAGGTTTACGGGCAAGAAGATACCGCAAAAAACGGGACAAGTTTAAAAATCCCATTCTTGAATTTTTGGTTCGAGAAGCGAGACAGGAAAAGGTTACTGTTTATCTAGATCCCAATGGTACATCCCCAGATCCGTCCTTTGATTTTAAAAAGCAATCCAATAAATTGGTTAAGAAATTAGCGAGAGAAGGGGCTTTTAACGGATGTTTTAAATTACGCGAAATTAAAAATGCAGAAATCAACGGCCGTTTGCCCCGGGATTATCAAATGGATTTTATTGTTCCTCCTGCCTTAGGGGGAGCGTACAGCATAGACAATATGTATGTCACCACAAAAGAAGTTGCCACTTTGATGTATGACCTATATTGGCGTCAGATTTTGTTGGAATTAAAGGCATTTCAATGTAAAGAAGATGGACACAGGTTTGGGGTGACAATGCCCCAGTTACCACGCTTCTTTTCAAATCTAGAATTTTTGGATGTTGTTTTGCTGGCCGAAAAAAGAACGATAGCGGAATATTTGGCGCGTAAAGCCCAATGGCGCCGAGATGCCTCTCGGATGATCGCTCGAACAGACAAAACAAACATGTTAATTTTGTCTTTAAACAGAAAAATTCGTCCTCCAGAGGGAATGAAAATGGCGTTTGTTCGGGTTCAACAGGTGCCAATGGATGTACGCGCTCAAGTGCGGCAAGAATATTTAAAAACACGGCCAGATATCGTTCGTGCCTCATTGGTTCGTGGCGATTTTGACGGGCAACCAGAAGAAATTCGAGAAGCTATTTCGGCGACAGGACATGTTCCGGAAATAACAGGACTCACCTGTCATCACGTGTTGCCGCGGTCGTTGGGTGGTAAAAATAATATGGAAAATATTTTCTGGTTAGATAAAAATATTCATTATGGATTGCATCGGATTTACATAGACCCGCTGGTTGATTATCTGGATGGTTTAGTGGGTGAAAAACGCCCCATCTTTTTTGAAATGCCGGTACCAGAAGACACTAAAATTCCTTTGTATCAACAAACACGACGAGGGACGGTGGTTCCTGTTTTTCCTCAACCGACAAAACAAAAAATGATCGTTAAAGATCAGAAAAACCGTTGACTTTCAAGTCTTTTTTTGCTATAATAAACGCGTTGTCGGGCAGGGGTTGCCCGGCGTAATTTTTAACAAAAAGGAAAAAAATGATAGAAATAAAGTTGCCCGATGGGTCGAAAATGCCCTTTGAAGCACCCGTTAATGGCCTTCAAATCGCAGAAAAAATTAGTGTCAATTTAGCAAAAGCCGCCTTAGCCACAATCGTGGACGGCACACTCACTGATTTAACGACTCCTATCACAACGGACGCAACAGTTTCTATCGTGACAACTAAAACCCCTGAGGCTTTAGAAATTTTGCGCCACTCCACAGCGCACACGTTGGCTCAAGCCGTGGAGGCGTTATATCCAAACGCAAAGGCAACAATCGGTCCGGCCATTGAAAATGGTTTTTACTATGATTTTCATGGAATCATTTTGAAGGAAGAAGATCTGCCAAAGATTGAAGCCAAGATGGCCGAAATTGTGGCGGCTGACTTGGAAATTGTCCGTTCGGTTGTGTCGCGTGAAGAGGCTCGTGACATTTTTACCAAACGCGGTGAAACGTTCAAGGTGGAGTTAATCGACGATTTGCCAGAAGACGTTAAAGAGGTGTCTTTGTACACTCAAGGCGATTATGTTGAACTTTGTCGCGGACCACATTTGCCGCACACAGGTTTAATTGGCAAAGCGTTTAAGTTGACAAAGGTGGCGGCCGCTTATTGGCGTGGTGATTCAACCCGCGAATCTTTACAGCGTGTTTATGGTACAGCTTTTTGGTCAGAAAAAGAATTAAAAGCTTATTTTGAATTGTTGGCCGAGGCCGAAAAACGTGATCACCGTAAGATTGGTAAGGCGTTGGAATTGTTCTATTTTGATCCAACAGCCCCCGGATGTCCATACTGGTTGCCTAAGGGCTTAAAAATGTACAATATTTTGCTGGATTATTGGCGCAAAGTTCATGAAAAAAATGGCTACCAAGAATTTTCCGGCCCGTTGATGAATTCCAAAGTGTTGTGGGAAACTTCGGGGCACTGGTCGCACTATAAAGACGACATGTATCTTTTAACAGCGACAGAAATGGCTGAAAATGAGATTTATGCCTTAAAGCCGATGAGCTGTCCTTCAACAATGTTGTTATTCAATTTGAAAACACGTTCTTATCAGGATTTGCCAATCCGCTTTTCTGATGTTGATATGATTCACCGTAACGAAGCCAGTGGCGCCTTAAATGGTATGTTCCGCGTGCGTGAATTCCACCAAGATGACGCGCATATCTTTATTACGGAAGATCAAATCGAGGAAGAATATGAACGGTTGTTTGCGCTGGCGGATCAATTCTATAATTTGTTTGGTTTGAAGTATGAGATGAAACTGTCCACTCGTCCGGATGACTTTATCGGTGATATTGAAACATGGAATCGGGCGGAAGATGCACTCCGTCGTATTTTGGATAAACACTGTGGCAAAGGCAACTATGCTTTGAAAGAAAAAGATGGCGCCTTCTATGGACCGAAGGTAGACATCGCCATGAAGGATGCTTTGGGGCGTGAGTGGCAAACAGGTACCTTCCAACTGGACTTTCAATTGGCTGGGCGCTTTGGATGTAAGTATATTGATAAAGACGGCAATCAGAAGACGCCAGTTGTGATTCACCGCGTGTTGTATGGGTCTTTGGAACGCTTCATGGGTGTTTTAACCGAACACTTTGCAGGTGCTTTCCCTGTGTGGATTTGTCCGGTGCAAGTGCGTTTGTTGCCGGTGTCCGATAAACATCGCGAAGCCGCCGGGAAGATTCTGGAAAAATTAGAGGCAGCAGGCATCCGTGCCGAAATGGAGCGTCAATCCAACACAATTGGATATCAGATTCGTGAGGCGCATAATGCCAAGATTCCGTATGCTGTGATCGTGGGGGACAAAGAAATTGAATCTAACACAATTTCTGTGCGTGATCGCACCGGCACCCAAAAGAACGCCATTTCGCTGGACGATTTTATTGCGACAGTGAAAAAGGTCAACGATACACAATCCTTGAACTTATGGGATTAACCAAAAGCGCCTCAGTTTGGGGCGCTTTTTAAAATTTTATTCTTGACATTTCGGGTATTTTTTGGTATCTTAAGTCCATCACTTGCGGAGCGTTGGCAGAGTGGTAATGCAGCGGATTGCTAATCCGTCATCCTCGTCAAAAGGGATGCACAGGTTCAAATCCTGTACGCTCCGCCATTATAAGAATAACCCATTGAAATATATGGGTTATTTTTTATTTCAAACTCTTATTTTGATTGGATAAACTTTTTTTGACAAAAAACGAAAAACGTGGTATAATATATGCGTTTTAAAAAGGAGACAGCCATGGCATTAAAATCAAATAGCGATATCGGTGGAACAAGCTTATATGAGGCTTTGAAGAGAGGGGATTCTAAGCAAGCGCAAAAAAAGAATCCTGCGCTCCCTAAAAAGCAAGCGTCACCAAAGAAAACAGAACGCAAAAGCATGTCCAAGATTTTTTCTGATTTAAAGAAAAATCCCGCTGTTCGAGTGTTGGCTATCGCTGCGGCGTTGGCCGGTCTAGGTAAAGCTGCGGCTTGGGGTCAAGACAAAATAGAAGAGGGTAGAAGAGCCGATTATATCGCTGCCGCATCTAATGCTGAAGCCGCAAAAGCTGCGTTAGGTGCAAAAGTTAAGGCCGTTTCTCATGAGTTTATTGGCAAGCCAACAAAACATGGATGGGGACCGTTTTCAAGCTATACTCAACCACTGGAGATTGTTTATAAAGGTGAGGATGGCAAGATTTACACAAGCGTTCATCCAAATATGGACTTGGATATTTGGGCCGGCAGTTTAGAGGGGGACCAGATGAACGAAGAAAAGGGTGGATTTAAAAAATACAGCCGTCCTTTAACAGAAGTATTGCGCGAAGTAAAAAGCGACAAAGGGACACTTATGTTGCCGGGCGGTACAGAATTTAGATTTGATAAGTAAAAGTAAATAAATAACCCCCGTTCGTTTGAGCGGGGGTTTTGTTGTGCCGAAAGTTGTTTATTCAGCCTCTGTTGAAGCGTCGTGATCGCCCACAATCATATCTTTGGAGATATCTTTGGCGTGATCGCGGATGGCCTTTTCTAATTCATTGGCTTCTTTGGTGTGTTCCTTCAACCAGGCCTTAGCGGATTCGCGCCCTTGGCCGATGCGTTCGTCTTTATATGAGAACCAAGCACCTGCTTTTTCCACCAATCCAGCCTTGATGCCTAAATCAAGTAATTCGCCCATCTTTGAGATGCCTTCTCCATACAAAATATCAAAGTCAACCGTTTTGAATGGCGGCGCCACTTTGTTTTTCACAATTTTGACACGGGTTTGGTTGCCAATAACATCTTCGTGATCTTTTACGGATCCGATGCGGCGGATATCCATACGCACAGAGGCATAGAATTTCAATGCATTGCCGCCGGTTGTTGTTTCTGGGTTGCCAAACATAACGCCAATTTTCATACGAATCTGGTTAATAAAGATGACCAAGGTATTGGCACGAGCCACAGAAGCGGTTAATTTACGCAAAGCTTGGCTCATCAAACGAGCTTGCAGCCCCATATGAGAATCCCCCATGTCGCCTTCCAGCTCGGCTTTTGGTACCAACGCGGCAACTGAGTCCACAACCAACACGGACAATGTTCCGGAACGCACCAATGTATCAGCAATCTCCAACGCTTGTTCGCCGGTATCTGGCTGAGAAATCAACAAATCGTCGATATTCACGCCTAATTTACGGGCATAACTTGGGTCCATAGCATGTTCGGCGTCGATATAGGCACAGGCGCCCCCTTGCTTTTGGGCTTCGGCAACAACGTGCAGCGCCAAGGTTGTTTTGCCCGAACTTTCTGGTCCATAAATTTCAACAATACGGCCCTTTGGAAGCCCCCCGATGCCCAATGCCAAGTCCAGCCCCAACGATCCCGTAGAAATAGCGGGAATTTCCACCGCGTTATCTTGTTGACCCAGACGCATAATGGATCCTTTTCCAAAAGCGCGTTCAATTTGTGCTACAGCAGCTTCTAATGCCTTATCTTTTTCCATATTTTTCAACTCCTTGTTAAAAATCGTTCTCGTTTTGTTCTCATATCATAAAACATAAAAAAATTATTTGCAACAACTTTTTTTATTTTTACTAAGAAATTTGACAATAGACTGATTTTGTGGTACAATTTAGCACATAAAAAGGAGAATATTGTGCTGGATGACAAAAGAATAACAGACGAAAAAGAAGAAGCTAATGAACAAATACGATATCTGAATTGGTATTCTGAGTTACGGTATTTGAAAAGAGCGTTGGCGGACATGCCACGAATGAGGGAGGAATATCGCCATGCTCGGCGTGTTTGCTTGGGATATCGAAAAGACAAAGTTTCTTTTTTTGATCTGGAGGACGCATTAAATGCAGCGTTTATGATGGAACGTTGTTCCGTTATAACCCAGAAACAAGTTCAAGCTGCGACTGACGCATATTTAAATAAAACAGCTAAAGAGGCGCTTACCGCTTGGGAAAAGGAACAAAAAATCGTTTATGGGCCAGAAAGATTGGATCCAGAAATAAAGTTATCTCCTTTAACCGTCGCGCGGTTATATGCCCAGCTGATAAGCAAAAATGAACGTGATGCTGGTTATGATGCGCCAAAATTGAAAGCAAAAACAGAAGATTTGGCCTTGTTTTTCGGTGTGCAAGCTGAAAAAAACAACTGGACGCCATCTGCAAAACGCCTGTTTCGTGGTTTGGCAGAAGGATTGATCCAAAAATTTTTACTGGAAAATTCAAATGCGGGAACGCTGAGAAGTTTAGTTTGGAAAGAAATGCACGACATCCTTATAAAGGAAAACCCAACAAAACTAGACCATGTTAAATTTGGTTTAGTCGGAACGGTTGGTCAACGCATGGGATTTGATTTGGAAGAAACATTATTGGCATCAAAAGAGAGACAATTGGATGATAAGCCAGCTCTTCGGTCAATGGTACAACAATTACGTCACGAAGAAAGAGGGCGGCACTCGTTGTTGGGCCATTTGGGGTTGAGACGTGTGCGCAGCGTGCGCGGATAACTTTTTTCTTGATTTTTAAAATAAAATCTGATATACTCTACGTGTTTTCCAAGAAGGAAGACGAATAACACATGTGGGGCAGGCGCCTTTTGGGAGTTCCAGAAGATCGCTTCCGGTGTGTCGGAAAATGACTTTCGGCATATTTACGCCCTGCAGAGGAATAACTGGAAAAAGAAAGGATTTAAAATGTCTATTCCAACGATTACTATGCGTCAGCTTATTGAAGCTGGTGTTCACTTTGGGCACAATGCCCGCAGATGGAACCCAAAGATGGCTCCTTATATTTATGGTACACGCGAAGGTGTGCATATCATGGACTTAAACCAAACTGTGCCGATGCTCTATCGTGCGATGGAAGCCGTTCGTGATGTGGCCGCCAAAGGTGGAAAAGTCTTGTTTGTTGGCACAAAAGCACAAGCTCGCGATTTGGTGGCAGATGCTGCTGGTCGTTGTGGCCAATTCTATGTTAACCAACGTTGGTTGGGTGGTATGTTGACAAACTGGAAAACAATTTCTGCAAGTATTAAACGCTTGAAAGATATTGAATCTAAACAAGAAAAAGGCGCCTATGAAGGGTTAACCAAAAAAGAAAAATTAAACATTGAGCGTGAACGCGAAAAATTGATGGCCGCTTTTGGTGGTATCAAAGACATGAATGGCCGTCCAGATATCGTGTTTGTAATTGACGTGCCACACGAAAACTTGGCCGTTGCCGAGGCTAAAAAGTTGGGCATTCCTGTGGTCGCTATTTGTGACTCCAATGCTAACCCAGATGGTATCGCCTACCCAATTCCGGGCAATGATGATGCCGGCAAGGCAATTGCTTTATACTGCAACTTGATGGCTGGTGCCGCTTTGGATGGTATCCAAGCAGAACTCAAAGCCGCTGGTGTTGATGTTGGCGCCGCCGAAGAAGTCAAAGAAGAAGCGGTCGTAGAAGAAGAAAAAGCCTAAGGATTTTAAAAAATGCTAAAACCAAGTGTAAAAGAAATTTTATCTGCCCCAATTACGCTGGCACGTCCTTCAACAGACAAAGAGAGGGAAGTGTTTGCGGATAAACAGGGAAGGTGCCTTTTTACCGTCGGTTCGCCGAGCGGATACTTTTACACAATTGGTTTGGCATCTGGTCAAAAATTTGTGGCCCATATAGGATCTGAAAACAATCAAGTGGATGCTTTTACTCTTCGTCCGTTGAAAAACTTATTGCCTAATTTAAAAGAAATCCAATGGAATGCCTGTAACCTTTTCCCAGAACGCGGAATCACGACATATTGTCGTTTTGTTGAACGTGGAACTGAAGAAGAATGGCGGACATATCAAGAAGAATTAAGTCCAAAAGAAAAATGGGTAAAGTTGGAAGGATTGCACAAATATAATCCGCAACGGGTTTGTGAAGCGCATCCGATTTTGGCTAAATTAAAACAAATTTTGAGCGCCAGAAATGAATGCGAAATGCATCAACAAGCGTTGCTGGCCGCACAAAAGAAATTAAAATCTCTTGAAATTTCGGAAGAAAATGGGTCTTCTATTAAAACAAAACAAATAATTCAAACAGTGAGGAAGGAGAATACAAATGGCTGAAATTACAGCAAAATTAGTGGGTGAACTGCGTGAAAAAACAGGCGCTGGAATGATGGAATGCAAGAAAGCATTGGTGGAAACAAATGGTGATTTGGAAGCCGCGATTGACTTTTTGCGCAAAAAGGGTATGTCCGTGGCTGAAAAGAAAGACGGTCGTGTGGCAAACCAAGGCGCTGTCGGTGTGAAGGTTGCCGGTAACAAAGGCGCTATGGTGGAAGTGAACATTGAAACAGACTTCGCTGCTAAAAATGCCGATTTCCAAAAGTTTGTGCAAGATGTGACCGCGGTGGCTTTGAATGGCTCCAACGATGTGGAAGCTTTAAAAGCAACGGCGATGAACGGTTCCACCGTCCAAGATAATGTGGTTGCTTTGATTGCCAAGATTGGTGAAAATATGAGCTTGCGCCGTGTCGCCGTTGTGGAGGGGGAAGCAGTGGTTCCTTACTTACACACAACATTGGGTGACGATTTGTGCAAAATCGGTGTGTTGGTTGCCGCCAATGGTGCTAATGCTGCCGAAGTAGCAAAGCAAGTGGCCATGCACATCGCCGCAACCGCTCCAAAGTTCTTGAGCGTGGCCGATGTGGATGCTGAAACAGCGGCTCACGAGCGTGGTATTTATGCCGAACAAGCTAAAGCCAGCGGCAAACCAGAAGCCATTATTGAAAAAATGGTGGAAGGTCGTATGCAAAAGTTCTATCAAGAAGCTGTATTGCTTGAGCAACCCTTTGTGATGGATCCAGACAAGAAGGTCAAAGATGTGTTGGCCGAGGCCGGCGTAACTGTGACATCTTTTGCCCGCTTTGCTTTGGGAGAAGGCATTGAAAAGAAACAAGAAGATTTTGCTGCCGAAGTGGCTGCACAAATGAATGGTTAATTAACGAAAGGGGATCACATGAGTTGGGAACAAATTAAAACCGATATGCAAAACAACATGGTCAAAGCTGAGGAAGCTTTGAAAAAGGAATTTTCTGGCTTGCGCACGGGTCGTGCTAGCACAGCTTTGTTGGATGGTATTATGGTGGAAGCCTATGGCTCGGTGGTCCCTCTTAACCAAGTGGGAAACGTCAGCGTGCCGGATGCCCGGACACTTTCTATTTCCGTTTGGGATAAGAGTTTAATTAAATCGGTGGAAAAGGCAATTACAGAGGCCAATTTAGGGTTGAATCCTATGAATGATGGACAAATTATTCGTTTGCCGATTCCCCCTTTGTCGGAAGAACGCCGCATGGAGATTGTAAAAATCGCCGGGCGTTATACCGAAGAAGTTCGTGTTTCTGTGCGTAACTATCGCCGAGAAGCGTTGGATGCTTTAAAGGCCATCAAAGACAGCTTGTCCGAGGATGATTACAAACGTTTTGAAAAAGAAATCCAAGATTTGACAGATAAAACAATCGCCAAATTGGATGAAAACTTGAAAAACAAAGAAGCGGAAATTAAGCAGGTCTAATGACAACGAAGCCCGAAGACGATAAATTGCCAAAGCACATTGCCATCATTATGGATGGAAACGGTCGTTGGGCGACCGAAAAGGGTTTGCCGCGGACGGAAGGTCATAAGGCGGGCGCAGAAAATGTGCGCGTGATTTTAGAACACGCCAAAGAACGCGGGATTAAATATGTGACATTATATGCTTTTTCTTCAGAAAACTGGAAACGTCCGAAGGAAGAAGTTAAAGTGTTGTTGGATTTGTTTCGCAAATACATGAAGGAGGATGTGGCCGAGCTTCAAAAGAAAAAGGTGCGGATCTCATTTATTGGGGACAGAACGCGTTTTCCTGAAGATATGCAAGAGCGTATGAACGAGGTGGAGCGCGAAACAGCAGATTACAATGATTTTCACGTGATTTTGGCTCTTTCCTATGGCGCCCGTGATGACATGATTGCCGCCATCAAGCGCATTGCCATGGATGTAATGGATCGGCAATGTATGATTTCCAACATCAACGAACAGGTGGTGAATGACGCGCTTTCTACCCACGGCATTCCTTATCCAGATCTGGTCATTCGCACAAGTGGCGAGCAACGTTTAAGCAATTTCTTGTTGTGGGAGATTGCATATGCAGAGCTTTATTTTACCCCTATTTATTGGCCCGACTTTAATGAGCAGGATTTAGATATAGCTATTGAGGCGTTTGGGCGACGAAATCGGCGTTTTGGCGCTGTATAAAAAACACCCCTTATATCGATGGGGTGTTTTTGTTATGAGCAAATGCTTATTCGCCTTTTGCAGCCTTCAAAGCATTCAACACATTTGTGGCAGCTGTAACGGATTCTTCGCTTAAACCAGATTTTTCCAAAGCCAATTGTTTTAAGCAAGCGGCGGAAATATTTTTAGCTAAAGTTTTGACTTCTGTTGTCATTAAAGAACCATCGTTTAAAGTAGCATAGGCCTTTTGGGTTAAACAGGTGTTCAACGAGGCATTAGATGTATTGGCAGTCGTCCCACAAGCAGAAAGCGCAAGAGCCAATCCGACAATGAATAATTTACGCATTTTAAATTCCTTTCTTTTGTTTTAGAGTTTTCATTTTATACTCCTTTTTTGCGTTTGTCAAATACCTTGACTTTCCAAGGTTTTTTTGATAGAATAACCCTAATTTTTAATAAAGGAGAATTAAACATGACAATGACTTATGATGAACTGCGTAATTTGTGGATCGACTTTTTTAAATCCAAAGGACATATAGAAGTTCCTTCAGCTTCCGTGTTGCCAGAAAATGACGCAACGGTTCTGTTTACAACCGCGGGAATGCAACCGCTTGTTCCTTATCTGATGGGCGAGAAACATCCTGGAGGTAAGCGCATTACAGATATTCAAAAATGTATTCGCACAAATGATATTGCGGAAGTGGGCGATCATTGTCACTTAACGTTCTTTGAAATGATGGGTAACTGGTCTTTAGGTGATTATTTTAAAAATGAAATGATTGCTTGGAGTTTTGAATTTTTAACCCAAAAATTGGGATTTAAAAAAGAGCAATTGGCCGTCACATGTTTTTGTGGAGATCAAAATGCTCCTAAGGATGAAGAGGCCGCGGCCGCTTGGCGTGCTCAGGGGTTGAATGACAACCAAATTTTCTTTTTAGAGGATAACTGGTGGGGATTGGCCGACGGCGGTCCTTGTGGCCCAGATTCCGAAATGTTTATTGATAACGGCAAACCCGCTTGTGGTCCAAACTGCAATCCTTCCTGCAACTGTGGCAAATACACAGAAGTGTGGAATGACGTGTTTATGCAATACCTGAAAAAGAAAGACGGATCCATGGAGCCGTTATCTCAGAAAAACGTGGATACAGGCATGGGATTGGAGCGCACGTTGGCTTTCTTAAATGGCGAAGGCGATGTGTTTATGACAGAGGTTTTTGAGGATTGCCGCAAGAAGCTGGAAGAAATTAGTGGTAAAAATTATAAAGAAAACCTTGTGCCTTTCCGCAAAATTTTGGATCATCTGCGCGCGGCTGTGTTTATCTTGGGCGACGATAAAGGAATTCCTCCCAGCAACACAGATCAAGGTTATGTTTTGCGCCGTTTAATTCGTATTGCTATTCGCAATTTGAAAAAGTTGGACGTGAATGATTTTGTTTTAGCTAAATTAGCAGAATGTGTTGTGAACAAATATAAGTCTTATTACCCAGAATTGGAACGCAATCGCGCCTTTATCATGGCTGAATTGGAAAAGGAAGAACAATTGTTCAACCGCACCATCAATGCCGGCTTGAAGGAGATGGATAAAGTTTTGACGCGCGTCCAAAATGGACAAATTGATGGCGAAACGGCTTTCCATTTGTACGATACCTATGGCTTCCCGTTGGAGTTTACAGAAGAAATTGCTGCCGAGCACAATGTGAAGGTGGATGTGGACGGCTTTAATAAATGTTATGAAGCGCATCAAGAATTGTCCCGTAAAGGGGCCGAGCAAAAGTTCAAAGGCGGCTTGGCGGATCATTCTGAAAAATCGGCTCATTATCATACAGCCACACACATTATGCAGGCCATCTTGCGTCAAATGTTTGGTCCAACCGTGTGTCAGAAAGGCAGCAACATTACGCCGGAACGGATGCGTTTTGACTTTTCGTTTGATCGCAAAATGACGCCAGAAGAGTTGAAATATTTGGAAGAAAAAGTGAACGAGGTGATCGCACAAAAGATTCCTGTCGTTTGTGAAGAAAAGACATTGGCCGAGGCGCAAGCTGAAGGTGCTTTGGGCTTGTTCACCCACAAATATGATGCCGAGAAAGTGAAAGTTTATACCATCGGCACCGTGTCCAAAGAGGTATGTGGCGGTCCACACGCAACGAACACAGGGGATTTAGGGCACTTCCGGATCTTGAAGGAAGAATCTTCTTCTGCGGGCGTGCGCCGCATTAAAGCCGTGTTGGAGTAAACAACACAGTTAATAATTTTTACAAAGTACACGCATGTCAGAACTTTTTGGACCACTGTTGACGTGAAAGGCGTATCCCCCAAAACTTACTTCTATATCTCCCGCGTTAAGAAAACTAGCATCTATCGGATATACATAAAAAGCTTTGTTGCTACTGCAGGCGGTGCTTGAAGTTGTCTTGACCCACCAAAAGCCTTCAGGGATCCCTGCAATCCACGAAGAAGCGACTAATTGGTTTTGATGACAGCTTGAATCAATTGTTTCTCCATAACACGAATATGGGGCGGGCGTACAAAAATAGTTTGTATTACAATAATAAGCGTTTGTTATTTTATAATAACTGTTATTAATTACTGATGGTTCTCCTTCGGGCGAATGTTCTGCACTTGCGGCAGGATGGCATAGAGGGTCAAATAAAGTTTTTTGATAGGCTGAACAGATGCGCTCTGCTTCGTTATAAGTAAACCCACTTTTATCGCCCAATCCAGAGGCAATCCAATAGGTATGCGTTTGATCAATATTAAGTTCTGTCAAAGAAACGCAAGTGTATGTTCCGTCGTCTAACAGAATTGATTTTATTCCTGAGGGGCAGGATTCACAAGTATTAGTTTGTCTGATCCAGACTTTTTCACTTTCAGTGCAAGCACAAGAATTATAAACATCGGAGTTACTAGTACGAGTTAGAGTGCTGTTTGCGGGACATGACCAACATTCGGATAGCGCCGTATTTGTGTAATGTGTGGTATAATCGCAGAAACAACGTCCTCCTAAAGTTGTCCATCCATCGCCTTCACCGCATGATGTGCAGCCAGTTCCGGAAATTTTTCCATCTCCATAGTAACCATTGTTACATACACATGCGGCGTATTGTGGATGCAATATGAATTTATCCAAAACGGTTGCATTTATATCACACACCGTTTCGCATTGGTTTGTGGCATAGTTCCACATCTTTTCGGGGGCAGTACAGTTGCAGTACCGCGCATTTTCAATGTATACTAATGTACTATCTGTAGGGCATAAGGCACAGCTACCCTGTATAACAACAAAATTTGGTAAGCAGTAACATTGGTTTTCTGAAAAGTTATTTTCGATATCGCTGGTCATATTCTGTGGGCATGCGGTACAACTTCCGTCTGTAAGGTCAAGATTGCCCCAATATCCCGCATTACATCTGCAGTCACCCCAAGTTCCATAATCTTCATCATAAATTGTCCAATGTGAGTTTGGTATAGTACAAGTACAAATAGTCGCATTTTTTGTGTCACTAGTGCTTCCATTGGGACATTCGAAGCAGTCTGTTGTATTGTTTTTTTGTGGTAAATAATACCCCATCGGACAATAACAATCATTGGCCGTTGTTGCGCCAACATCGCTGGTTAACGGGACCGTACATTGTGTACATGTTTGTCCATCACCGTAATAGCCGGCGTTACATTGACAAGTATTTCCGACCAAAGTGGCGTTTTCTCCGCATTGGGGATTATCAATGCATTTGTTGTTGGTGGTGTCGCAGGTTTGACCGGCGGGACACGATGTGTTATCGGTGCACGGGGTACAATCTGGTTCAGACACGCAAGTACCATCTGAACATACCTCGCAGGTATTGCAGTCATTATCGGTAACGCATGGTGGAATTGGCGTATCTTCACATAAATGCGTGTTTTTATTGCAGGTTTTGTTGTTATCGCAATCGGCGTCTTTCAGGCAAGATCCATCACACACAATGCACTGTTGCAATTGATCATTCCAACATGGGGTCGGGAAGGTGCAATCTGAACAGTGCGATCCATCCGGCAATTCTTGACAGAGACCGCCGCGACACACTTCACATTTTCCATGACAATGGCTGTCCTTGGTGCATTGAACACAGCGGCAATCTTCCACATAACCGCTGAATCCGCCAACCGAACAAGCAGTGCCATCGGCAGCGCAATGACAAGAACGATGATCCGTGGTAATTTGTCCATCTGGACATTCCGTACATTCGCTGTTTGTTGTGTCGCGGGAGGTATTATAGGTGTTATTCGTGCAGGCGACACAGTTAATCAAAGAACAGTTGTCGTCATGTACCATTTTATATCCTGGCAAACAGGTAATTTTGCTGCCACTACATTCTGCACCCACAGGACACAATCTTGCATCGCAATTCTGTGGCTCGTCCTCAGGCCCAATAACCGGATTAATGATAATATTTGGGGTACCGCCATTCTTTTGGGCATTTTTTGGAAAAATAAAGTTGATGATATTTTGATCATGGCATTCGGGTGTTCCATTTGTAACCAGAACACTTCCGACAGTAATGGCCAGCAGCGGTAATTTGGTGTTTTGAAGCTGCTCTTTCTTTTCAAGCAATGTTTCGCACACCTTTTTGTCCACACCAAAATCGGAAGTGCCTAACGTTACCCAAAAGACATCTTTTAAGTTTCCCGAAATGCCGTTTTCAACGGAAACAGAGATGCCGTGAACACCGTCTTTGGTATATTTATCGTTTTCTTCTGGTCGCCGCCAATTTCGTCCCAATAACTCGTTTTGACGAGAAACGGCCATATCCATTACTTGATCCAACAGGTTGTTTGCAACGGCATTTGCACGCATCCAACCAAAGCCCTTAATACCACCAATCGTGAGAACAATCAGGATGATAATCACCCCAAGAGTTTCAAGCATTGTCCGGCCAGACTCAGAATAACCATTTGAAATTAAACGATTATTTTGTGATGGGGGGGGGCTTTGCTTAATTTTTAACATGCGTATACGTCTCCTATGTGTTCTATATTATTTTACTTGGTTTAATGTTGTCAAGAAAAACTATTGACAAGATTATTTTTTTTTGCTATAATGGGGGCACTTCCTGAATAAATGAGATCGGGTGGGGCTTTGAAAAAAGCTCCACTTAAATTTTAAAGGAGCAAAAATGGAGTTAGTTGAAACGATTACGAAGGCAGTTGAACCCGCATTGAAAGATATGGGGTACGATTTGGTGCGTGTGGCGATTATTGGGGCCGATATCAAGACGGTTCAAATTATGGTCGAACGCGTGGATCGTGAAGACATGACGGTGGATGATTGTGAAAAAATCAGCCAAACCGCCAGCGCCTTATTGGATGTGGCAGATCCGTTCAGCGGACGTTGGGTGCTGGAAGTTTCCTCACCAGGCATAGACCGTCCATTGGTAAAGTTGGCAGACTATGAACGCTTTGTTGGTCAAGAAGCGAAGGTGGAGCTTTTGAATGACATTGATGGCCGTAAACGCTTTAAGGGTGTGATTAAGGGGGTTAACGGCACAACAATTACGATCGATTTTGAGGGGCAAGAAATTAGTTTTGACTTTAAGGATATCGCAAAGGCAAAATTGACTTTTAAAGACGAAACATTAGATAACAAGAAAGGAAAAAAATAAAATGCAAAACGCAACATTACCCAGACCAGAACTGATTCAAATGGCCGATGTGTTGGCCCACGAAAAAGGCATTGAAAAAGAAGCTGTTTTACACGCTATGGAAGAAGGAATTTCTAAAGCTGGTCGCAGCAAATACGGTCCAGAATATGATATTCGTACAACCATTGATCCAAACAATGGCTCTATCAGTATGGCGCGCTATATTACCGTTGTAGAAGAGGTAATGGATGAATTTCGTGAAATCAGTTTAGCCGACGCCCGCAAGACGGATAAGTTTGCAAAAGTGGGTGATGAAATTGTGGACGAATTGCCACCGATGGATTTTGGCCGTATTGCGGCTCAAACAGCGAAACAGGTGATTACACAAAAGGTGCGTGAAGCGGAACGTAGCCAACAATATGAAGAAATGAAAGACAAGAAGGGCGAGATCGTTCACGGGACAGTGAAACGTGTTGAAGCCGGCAATGTGATTGTTGAGTTGGGTCGTGCGGAAGCTTTGTTACGTCGGGACGAAATGATTCCAAGAGAAATGTATCGTCCGGGCGATCGCATTCGTGCGTTGGTTTTGGATGTGCGTAACGAAGTACGCGGTCCACAAATTTTCTTAACACGTTCTCATCCAGATTTTTTGGCGGCTCTGTTTAAAGCGGAAGTGCCAGAAATTTATGATGGCATTATTGACATTAAAGCGGTGGCGCGTGATCCGGGATCTCGGGCTAAAATCGCCGTTTATTCCAACGATTCTACGCTGGATGCACGTGGAGCTTGTATTGGTATGCGCGGTATTCGTGTACAAGCGGTTGTTAACGAATTACAGGGCGAAAAGATTGATGTTGTCACATGGTCCAATGATCCAGCCACATTTATCATTAACGCGTTGGCGCCAAACGAAGTGTTAAAAATTGTGATTGACGAAGAGGCTAAGAATGTGGAGGTTGTGTTACCTGAAGAACAACTTTCTTTAGCTATTGGTCGTCGTGGACAAAATATTCGTTTGGTCAGTCAGTTAACCGGTTGGCACATTGATATGATGACAGAAGCGCAAGAATCTGAACATCGTCAAGCCGAGACCAAGGGACGCGTTGATTTGTTCATGTCCGCTTTGGATGTGGATGACATGATGGCCCACTTGTTGGTGCAAGAAGGTTTTGCCAAAGTTGAAGATATTGCCTATATTGCTTTGGATGAATTAACCAGCATCGAAGGATTTGATGCCGATTTGGCAACAGAATTGCAAAATCGTGCCAAGGCGTATTTAGTGGCAAAAGAAGCCGAAGTTTCTCAAAAATTAAAAGAGTTAAAACTGGCGGAAGATTTGACCAAGTTTGAAGGGTTAACACCAGAAATGTTGGTTAAATTAGGTGAGGCCGGCGTTAAGACTTTGGATGATTTGGCTGATTTGGCGGGCGATGAGTTGCGCGAAATTGTGGGTGCTGATTTATCTGAAGAAGATGCCAACGCTTTAATTATGAAAGCGCGCGAGCATTGGTTTAGTGAAGAGACGCAGCCACAAAAATAACAGTTCCAAAGGAGCGATTCATGAGTGAAGAAAAGAAATTAACACTATCTGGAAAAACGTTATCTTTAGGCGGCACTTTGCGTCCTAATTTGGGCGCCCGAACAGGCGTTCAAGTTGAGGTGCGCAAGCAACGGCGTATTATTACGCCGGAACAAAAACCGGTGTCGATGACCCAAGATGCGGCTCAGAAATTGAAATTGCTCCAAGAGGCACAACGTGTGGCCGAACATGCCAAACAATTAGAGGCAGAACGCCAAGCTCAAGCAGAAAAAGCACGTCAAGAACAAGAGCGTCGTGTGGCCGAGGAAGCTAAGCGTCAGGCCGAAATAGAGCAACAGGCATTAGAAGCCAGCGTGGCTGTTTCCGAAAAAACACAGCGGAATTTCTCTGAAACAAAGAAAAAAGATTTAGATGAAATTTTGGCGGCCAAAAAGCAAAAAGAACTTGAACAAGCCATGAATAAGGGCAAGGGGTCTTTTGAAGAAAAACGTGCCAATAAAATGAATTTAAATGCGTACAAGCAATATTCCGCCGGCGATGATGAGGATTCTGACGATGAAACTGGTCCGCATCATCACAGACGTTCTTTGGCTTCCATCAAACGGGCGCGCGAAAAACAATATCAAAAATTCTTAAATGCTCAAAAAGGACCGGCCGAAAAGGTGATTCATGATGTGATTATTCCTGAAACAATTACGGTGCAGGAATTGGCTTCTCGTATGGCTGAAAAAGGGGCTGACGTTGTGAAAACATTGATGAAAATGGGCATGATGGTGACCATTACCCAGACGATTGACGCAGATACAGCCGAGTTGGTTGTGACCGAGATGGGGCACCGCGTGAAACAACGTGTGGCCGAATCAGATGTTGAAAATGTGTTGAAGCATGAAGAGATTCCTGAATCCGAATTTGAACCGCGTCCACCGGTTGTAACCGTGATGGGACACGTGGACCATGGTAAAACATCGTTATTGGATGCATTGCGTTCCACCAATGTTGCCGCAAAAGAATCAGGCGGTATTACTCAACATATTGGTGCGTATCAGGTTGTTTTAGAAAGTGGTAAAAAGATTACATTTATTGACACGCCGGGACACGAAGCTTTTACCGCGATGCGTGCACGTGGGGCTCAGGTAACGGATATTGTGATTTTGGTGGTTGCCGCAAACGACAGTGTGATGCCTCAAACAATTGAAGCAATTCATCATGCTAAAGCTGCCGGCGTACCAATTATTGTTGCGATTAATAAAATCGATATGCCCGGCGCCAATCCAAACAAGGTGCGTATGGATTTGTTGCAACACGAAGTTGCTGTTGAATCTATGGGCGGCGATGTGTTAGAAGTAGAAGTATCTGCCAAACAGAAAACAAATTTGGATAAATTGGTTGAAGCCATTTTATTACAGGCAGAAATGTTGGATTTAAAGGCACCTAAAAATTGTCCGGCTGAAGGTGTTGTGGTGGAAGCGCGCATGGAAAAAGGCCGCGGTTCCGTGGCGACAATTTTGGTGAAAAAAGGAACATTACATATTGGTGATTTATTTGTGACGGGGCAAGAATGGGGGCGTGTGCGCTCTATGTCTAACGCCAAAAACCAGGTGTTAGAAATTGCCGAACCAGCTCAACCAGTGGAAGTGATTGGTTTAAATGGAACGCCATCTGCTGGCGATGATTTTGTTGTGGTGCAGGACGAACAAACAGCACGAGATATTTCGGCTTATCGTCAACGCAAAGCCCGAGAACAATTAAATGTGAAGCGTATTGGTGGCACAGAAGGCTTGTTGGCCCAGATTAAAGCAGGACAAATGAAGGAAGTGCCAGTTTTGATTAAGGCGGATGTACAAGGCTCCGTTGAGGCTTTGGTTGGTATTTTAAGCAAGATTAAAAATGATGAAATCAAGGTAAATATTGTACATAGTGCGGTGGGTGGTATTAACGAAACAGATATTGCTTTGGCCAGAGCCAGCAATGCGATTGTTATAGGCTTCAATGTGCGCGCAAATCAGGGCGCCAGAAGTGCGGCCAAACGCGATGGTGTGGACATCCGTTATTACTCAATCATTTATGATGTTGCCGACGATATCAAGAAAGCTGTTGAAGGTATGTTGACACCAGAAGAGCATGAAAAGATCATTGGTTATGCCGAGGTGCGTCAAGTGATTTCTATCTCCAAAGTGGGTAAGATTGCGGGTTGTATGGTCACAGAAGGCGTGATTAAGCGTGGTGCCAAGGTGCGCTTGTTGCGCAATGATACCGTTATTTACACGGGCGATTTGGAACAATTAAAGCGTATGAAAGACGACGTGCGCGAAGTGAAGGAATCGTTTGAGTGTGGTGTGAAATTGGCTAAATTTGATGATATTAAAGAGGGCGATATTGTGGAATGCTTCGAGATGGAGCAAACCGCGGTCAAATTTGTGGCAAATTAAGGAGCTGATATGAGAAGTAAAAAAGCACCTTCTGAAAGACAATTACGTGTTGCTGAAGAAATTCAGCATGTGTTGGCGACGTTGTTGATTCATAACAACTTTTTTATTACGGGATTAAAGGCGCCTTATATTATGTTGACGGAAGTAGATATTTCTTCGGATTTATCTTTTGCGCGCATTTTTGTGCGGGCGATTCCACCGGTTGATACAAACGAACAGGTGGCCTTGTTAAGAGAGCACAAAGGTCTTTTCCGTAAAGAAATTGGTCGTAAAATTCGCTTGCGCATTGTGCCAGAATTGGATTTTGTGGCGGATACACGCATGGAAAATGTCGAACGTATTGAAGAGCTGTTAAATTCTCCAAAGGTGAAGGCTGATCTTGAGCCCAAAGAATAATTTAAATGGTTTTTTGGTGATTGATAAGCCCTATGATATGGGCTCGACGAAAGTTGTTTCTGTTTTAAAGCATTTTTTTCATCCAACAAAAATTGGGCACGCCGGGACATTGGATCCTTTGGCAACCGGCGTTTTGCTAATTGCTTTTGGAAAGGCGACGCGTTTAATTCCTTATGTGATGGAAGGAAAAAAGACCTATCAATTCACCGTTAAATGGGGCGTTGAAACAGATTCGGATGATTTGGCAGGCAACGAAATTGCCACGAGTAATAAGATGCCGCAAGAGGATGAAATGCGTGCAATTTTACCAAAATTTATTGGCGAAATTATGCAAACGCCCAATGCTTTTTCCGCGATTAAAGTGGATGGTAAGCGATCCTATGATTTAGCACGCGCCGGCAAAAAGGTTGAAATGAAATCCCGTTTTGTAACAATTTATGATTTAAAATTATTAAAAATTCGGCCCGATGATGCCACCTTTGAGGTGGTGTGTAGCAAGGGGACATATGTGCGGACATTGGCGCATGATATAGCGCACGCATTGGGCTCGGTTGGCGTTGTGACAATGTTGCACCGTACAGTATGTTTGCCATTTGACCTGACTCAGGCAATTCAGCTGGAAGATGTGCAAACAGAAAAAATCAATATAGATAACTTACAATTAATTCCAATGGAAACGGTATTAAAAGATGTGCTGGCCCTTTCTTTTTCAGAGACAGAGATTAAACGGCTATCGCAGGGGCAGAGACTTTCTTGGAATAAGTTGGAAAAAACACAAGCAATGGTTTTTGATGGTATTTATTGCGCCAAGGTCGGGCAAAAAACACTAGGTCTTGTGAAAAAGGAAGATTCAGTTATTCGGCCCGAGTTCATTTGGTCAAACATAAAATAATCACTTGATTTTTGTAAAAAAATCGTGTATAATAACCCCGTTGTTTTCGATGAAAGCAAGGTTGACCTAACTGACCGATATCTCGGTTAAGGCCGGTTTTGTGGGAGAGAGCAACTGATTAACTTAAAAGAAAGGATATACGATGTCGTTGACAAAAGAAGCTAAACAAAAGCTGATTGCTGATTTTGCAATCACAAAAGGCGATACTGGTTCACCAGAAGTACAAATTGCTGTTTTAACAGAAAAAATTAATGCTTTGGCCGAACACATGAAAACTCACGCCAAAGATTATCACTCCCGTCGCGGATTGAATTCGATGGTGACAAAACGTCGTCAATTGTTGGCTTATGTTAAAAAGCAAGACAATGCTCGTTATGAGGATTTGATTGCCCGTTTGAAATTGCGGAAATAATTTCTCGGCTTGGGGTGTCAAGGGACACCCTAAAGCCTCTTGTATGTATGAATGATGATGAAAGGAAAAAATATATATGTCAGTTTTTACAACATTTAAAAAGGAAATCACTTGGGGAGGTAAGAACCTGTCCATTGAAACAGGTAAAATTGGTCGTCAAGCTGATGGCTCTGTGATTGTCCGTTACGGAGATACAATGGTACATGCAACGGTATGTGCCGCCAAAACAAAACCAGAAACTTTTGAAGATTTTATCCCTTTAACAGTGAATTACCAGGAAAAAACATATTCTGCTGGTCGGATTCCAGGGGGATTTTTTAAACGCGAAGGAAAACCAAGTGAACACGAAGTGTTGGTCAGCCGCTTAATCGACCGTCCAATTCGTCCGTTGTTTGTAAAAGGTTTTAACAACGAAACACAGGTTGTTTGTACGTTAATTTCGTATGACAAGAAAACGCAAGCAGACATCGTTGCCATGGTTGCTGCTTCTGCTGCAATTACCATTTCTGGATTGCCATTCTTGGGCCCAATTGCTGGTGCCAGAGTTGGCTATATTGATGGTCAGTATGTGTTAAACCCAGATATCCAACAAATGAAACACACCGATTTGGATTTGGTTGTTGCCGGCACCAAAGAGGGCGTGTTGATGGTGGAATCCGAAGCACAAGAATTATCTGAAGAGGTAATGTTGGGCGCCGTGGAATTTGGTCATGAAAGCTTGAAACCAGTTATCGATATGATTATTGCGTTGGCGGAAGAATGTGCTAAGGATCCTTGGGAAGTTCAACAAGAACCTGCCGAATACGAGGCCGTGCGCACAGAAATTAAAGAAAAATTAGGCGCCAAAATTGCGGATGCTTACAAAATCCACAATAAATTGGAACGCCAAACAACTTTGGATGCTATTCGTGAGGAAGCAAAAGCTTTATTCGAAGGTAAAGAAGTTGAATTGTCTATCTATGAAAAAGTGTTCCACGAAATTGAATATCGCACGGTGCGTGATTCTATTTTGGCGGGCAACCCACGTATTGATGGCCGCGACACAAAGACAGTGCGTGTGATTGAAACAGAAGTTGGTTTGTTGCCAAAAGCTCATGGTTCTGCCTTGTTTACACGAGGTGAAACACAGGCCATGGTTGTGACAACATTAGGAACAGAAGACGATGAACAAATCATTGATTCATTAGATGGCGAACAAAGTGAGCACTTTATGTTGCATTACAACTTCCCGCCATATTCTGTCGGCGAAATTGGTCGTTTGGGTTCTCCGGGTCGTCGTGAAATTGGTCATGGAAAATTGGCCTGGCGTGCTATTCATCCAATGTTGCCAAGCAAAGAAGAATTCCCATACACAATTCGTGTTGTGTCCGATATTATGGAATCCAATGGGTCTTCCTCTATGGCGACAGTTTGCGGTTCTACCTTGTCCTTAATGGATGCGGGTGTTCCGATGAAAAAGCCTGTGGCCGGTATCGCTATGGGATTGATCAAAGAGGGCGATAAGTTTGCCGTCTTGACAGATATCTTAGGCGATGAAGATCACTTGGGTGATATGGACTTTAAAGTTGCTGGAACAAAAGATGGTGTGACCGCTTTGCAGATGGATATTAAGATTACATCCATTACAAAAGAAATCATGAAGATTGCGTTGGAGCAGGCTCATGAAGGTCGTATGCATATTTTGGGCAAGATGGCCGAATCTATTGCTGAACCTCGTGCAGAGGTTAGCCCGAATGCGCCACGTATTCAATCTTTCCAAATTGACAAGGAAAAGATTCGCGATGTTATCGGTTCCGGTGGTAAGACCATTCGCGAAATTACAGAAAAAACAGGCGCTACCGTTAACATTAACGAAGATGGTATTGTGTCTGTGGCCGCTGTGGATGGCGCTGTGGCTCAAGCCGCGATTGATTGGATCAAAGGCATTGTTGCCGAACCAGAAAAGGGTAAGGTGTATGATGGTACTGTTGTGAAAATCATGGACTTCGGTGCATTTGTGAACTTTATGCCAAATCGTGATGGCTTGGTGCACGTGTCTGAAATTAAACCAGAGCGCGTCGAAAAAGTCACGGACGTGTTAAAAGAAGGCGACAAGGTCAAAGTGTTGTGCCAAGGTGCTGATAACCGTGGCAAGATCAAGTTGTCTATGAAGCGTGTTAACCAAGAAACAGGCGAAATCATAGAATTGCCTGAAAAGAAAAAACACGCAGAAGGTGAAAATGCAGAAAAGCCTGCTGAGGCTCCTGCGGAAGCACCCGCCGAAACGCCGGCTGAGTAAGTAAAGCATCTTTAAAAGCGCCCCCGATTTTACGGGGCGTTTTTTGTTGTTTTAGACGAACAAAAAGGTTCCTTTAAAGT
>JAFPYS010000012.1 GCA_017412085.1 Alphaproteobacteria bacterium | reverse complement strand
TATGCCTATTGAAGAAGTGATCCGCTTTGTCATGAAAACGCCGTATAGCCGCATTCCGGTGTATCAAGGGCGGCGCGATAATATTGTGGGCATTTTGCATACGAAATCCGTGATGAAAATGATGCCCGTTTTTTACGGTCATAAGAATAAGATATCATTGATGGATTATTGCACAAAACCTTGGTACGTGTTGAACACAACCTCTTTGATGGATCAATTAATTGCCTTTAAAAAGCGGCGCGAACATTTTGCCATCGTGGTGGATGAATATGGTGATTGGGAAGGAATTTTAACGTTGGAGGATTTGCTGGAGGAAATTGTGGGCGATATTTCCGACGAAACGGACAAGCTAGAAGAATCCATTTTCCAATGGGAGAGGACGCCATCAGGTGGGTATTTGTTGGATGGCGCAACAACGATTCGGGATATCAATCGACATTTTCATTGGGAGCTTTCGGATGAAAATGCAGCCACTTTGGCGGGGTATGTGATGTATTGCTTGGAAAGAATCCCCAACAAAGGACAAATTTTTGAGATTAACGAGTGGACTTTCGTAATCCACGAAAAGAGGGGTAACCATCTGTCGAAAATTGAGGTTATTCCACCACCGCTATAAACGCCAGGCATCTTTAAGATGGTGGGGCCAAAGGGTTTTTGTAAACAACACGACGTCAAAGCGAATTTGATAGTTTTGGTATTTTGGATTTTTCTGTAAAAACGCTTGAGCGCCGCGTGCTAATCTTTTTTGACTTGAAGGTTTTATTGCTTCACCAGAGGTAATCAGATCCTTGCGTTTTTTAACTTCAACAAAAATCAAAGTTTTGGCTTTTTTAACAATCAAATCTATCTCACCCGCGCCGGTGCCGAGCCCCGTAACATAATTTTGTGCAACGGGTTTGTAACCCTTTAATATCAGATAGAATAAGGCAATTTTTTCGGCAAAATGCCCCATATAATAATTATTTTTTTTCATGTTCTACAATTATTTGATAGATTTCTTTTTTGTTGTGCCCCGTTTGGGTTGCCAGTAATTCTGCCGCTTTTTTTAAAGGATATTTTGGTCGAACCGTAGGGATCAGTTTATCCCAATCCACGCTGATTTGCATAAGGGCTTTGGTTTGCCCTTCCACAACCAAAACAATCTCTCCTTTTGGTGCACCATTTTGTGTGTAATAAGCCAACAGATTTGCGATAGTATCTTTTTTTGTTTCTTCAAATTTTTTGGTAATTTCTCGCACAACAGCCATTTCGCGGTTGCCATAAACATCTAATAAATCTTGTAGCGTTTTGATTAAACGATTTGGAGATTCGTAAAAAATCAGCGTTGCTTTTAAATTTTGGACAGCTTGCAAATGCTCTTTTCTCGCACCAGATTTTGTTGGTAAAAATCCTCCAAAATAAAAACTAGCACTAGAAAGTCCCGACAGCTGTAATGCCGACAGAACGGCGTTGGCGCCAGGAACGGTGGAAACTTTAATTTGCTGTTTTAAACAATCGCGGACAAGTTTATACCCTGGATCTGAGACCAATGGCGTTCCTGCATCCGAAACCAAAGCAATATTAAGTCCTTGTTTTAATTTTTGAATCAATTTGGGGCGCATTTGATCGGCATTATGATCATGATAAGCAACTGTAGATTTTACATTGACACCGATTAAATTAAACAAACTTCGGCTTGTGCGTGTGTCTTCGCAGGCCACCAAATCAGCTTGCTCCAAAGTTTCTTTTGCGCGAGGGCTAATGTCGCCAAGATTGCCAATGGGGGTGGACACTAAATACAACATAAAAAAATCTCCTTGAAAATTCCTTAAGTTCAGTATATCATAAAACAACGGAAAAAGGAAAGAGTATGTTCAAAAAAGTTTTTGTTTTTATGTGTCTATGCTTGTTGGCGGGCTGTACAACGGAGCGTCGCCCTGTTTTTTGGAAGGGGGAAACACCGACTGAAAGCACAGGAACGAAAGCCCCGACAGTTGCGGTGTTGTTGCCTTTGACGGGAGAATCTGCCTCTGTAGGAGAGCATTTAAAAAATGCGGCGATGATGGCTTCGTTTGATAATAAGCGGACACCGCTCAAAGTGTTATTTTTTGATACAGAAAGTACTGGCAGCGGTGCGGTGCAAGCCTACCATTGGGCGTTGGCACAAAGCCAGATATTGTGATGGGGCCCGTTTTTTCAAAAGAAGTCAGCGCAATTAAAAATGACGGGATTTCCAAACCATTGCTCAGTTTTAGCTCTGATACGACCGTGATCGATTCTAAAGTAAGTACGATGGCTGTTACGATTCCTGAACAAGTACGTCAAATGGTGCGACATGCTTGTTCGGCACATCAATATCGATTGGCGGTGTTGGGACCTGAAAGCAAAACCGGTGAAATTGCAATGAATGCGCTTTCCGAGGCAATTGAAGATTGTCCGGGGATGGTTTTGAAAAAGGTTTCCTTGTATGCGGGAAATACGATGAACTTTACAGACGCAGTACAACGTGTGGCACCGCGCTTAATTAATGGGAAAAAGAAAGATTTAACCGATGCAGATCGAGCAGAGATGGCGCGGCCAGTGACAGAGCGCGCAGGTGTCGATGCCATTATTTTGTTTGAAGAAGGAATTAAATTGCGTCAATTGCTCAGCTTGTTGGCCTTTTATGATGTTGGTCCAAAGGATATCCCCGTATATGGCTTAACAGTTGCCAAACAAGTAAATGATAACAACGCTAATTTCATTTATTTTGCGGATTTGGATGAAACAAACTATTATAATTTTTCGCGCCGATATAAAGATACATTTGGTAAGGGTCCGATTCGTATCGCATCTCAAATGTACGATGCTATGGGCTTTGTTTTAACTGAAGCGGCCGAAGGGCGTCCAGTTACGTTGGATGATTTAAAAACGCGCGATAGTTATTGGGGCGTTGATGGTTTGGTTCGCTTGAATCCGGATGGAACGAATCGTCGTGCGTTGCAGTTGAAACAAAAACGTGGCAGTCGTTTCACTTTAATTGAACCAGCTGAATCGTTCTTTGATAAGCCCGTAACAAGCGGTTGGAATATGTTTAATCAGCAAGAAGCAGGATCAACTGATTAAGCATTAAAACGCCTTTTTGTGTGGGAATAATGCCTTTTGAACTTGTTGTTATCCATTCCTTTTTTAAAGCTTTTTGAATCTTGAGTGGATCTAAGTTTTGGGTGGGGAACGCCTGTTGACGCAAACGCAATCCCATTAAAAGTTTTTCTTCATCACGTTCATGTTGAGTTAAAAACTCAATTTGCGGTGGTGTTTTAACCCATAAAGAAACGGATCGTTGATTTGAGGTTGCTTTCAATCCTAAACGTCCGTGTGCGGCGGGGCCAATACCAATGTAATCTCCCCCCAACCAATAGGTCAGATTGTGGCGACATTCATAGCCTTTTTTCGCATAATTTGAGACTTCATAGGCGGGCTTGTTGGTTTGTTGCATCATTTGGTCTGTTAACTTATAAAGCCGTCGAGCTTGTGTTTCTGAGGCGGCAGATTGATGTTTTTTTTCAAAAACGGTGTTTTCTTCTATTGTTAATTGATAAAGAGAATAATGCGGCAGATTGAATTGCAAGGCCATATTTAATTCTTTTTCCCAATTTTTTAAAGATTGATGAGGGCGCGCATAAATAAGATCAATATTGATGTTTTTAAAAATTTCTTGCGCCTCATGAATGCATTGAACGGCCTGTTGGGCGGAGTGGGTGCGCCTCAAAAATTTTAAATCTTGTTCGTTTAAAGATTGAACGCCAATGGAAAGACGATTGACACCTAACTCTTTAAATTCTTGAAGCTTTTTTTTATCCACCGTATCAGGGTTGGCTTCTAATGATATCTCGATGTCGGGGGCAAAACGGTAATGTTTATGAATTTCATTCATCAATTTTTCAAAAAAAGAAAGCGACATAAGACTGGGCGTTCCGCCTCCAAAAAAGAGGCTTGTAAGCGGACGGTTGTCGGGAAACAAGCTGATGTCACGCAAGTAGGTTTCAAATAATATTCTTTCGTCTGGTTTAGGGCATACTGTGCTGGCAAAATCACAGTAAGGACATTTGCTAATACAATAAGGCCAATGAACATAAAGCCCCAATAAGTTGTTTGTATGTGTGTTTTTTGTGAACACTTGACAATCCTTTAAAAAAAAAGTATGGTATTTTTATAATGATTTTAACTGAAAGGGAAGAAAATGCAAGTAATTATCAATGGACATCAAATTGACTTGGGCGATAGCTGGCGTACATATACAACAGAAAAATTAACAGATATTGCTCAAAAGTATTTTCCAAATGCATTGGATGCGACGGTAAAGGTATCTCGCAGCGGTGATTTATTGAAATCCGAAGTAACTGTGCACCCTGTTCAAGGTGCTGTGATTTCTGCCGAAGGTAAGGCGGGGGATGCGTATGCTTCCATTGACGAAGCCTTGGGTAAAATGAATCGCCAATTGAATAAATATAAGAATAAATTAGTGGGACATAAATACAGCTCGGTCGAGATGGTGGATATGTCCGTTATTGACGCCGAAGAGGACAAAGAAGAAGTGGGCGATGCGCCGGTCATTATTGCGGAAATGCAAACGGAATTGCCAATTTGCACGGTGGCGACAGCCGTCATGCGTATGGATTTATCAGGACAAAATGCGTTGTTGTTCCGCAACACTGCTCATGGTGGTTTGAACATGGTTTATCGCCGTGCGGATGGTAATATTGGCTGGGTTGATCCTAAAAACAAATAAGGAGATCTTATGAAAATTTCTGATATCTTGGCGCCCGATGCGGTTTTACATAATGTGAAGGCGAAAAGCAAGAAACAATTATTGGGAGAATTAGCCAAGCTGGCGGCAAAGAAAACAGGATTGAATGAAGCTGTTGTTTTGGATGCGTTAATTGAACGCGAAAGATTGGGAACAACGGGTATCGGGATGGGCGTTGCTTTGCCCCATACACGGTTGCCAAAGCTGAAAAAAATCTTTTGTGGCTTCGCATCGTCCGAGCCGGTTGATTTTGATGCTGTGGACAATAAGCCGGTTGATTTGGCTTTTGTATTGTTGGTGCCAGAAGAAGCTGGTGCCGATCACTTAAAAGCCTTAGCTCGTTTGTCGCGGTTGCTTAGAAATGAAGAAACGGTCAATTCTTTAAGAAAAGCCGAGTCAGCAAAAGCGTTATACAAGCTAGTTATTGAAAACGATACGAATGAATAAAAAGGTCACCTTATATACAGATGGTGCGTGTTCTGGAAATCCCGGCCCCGGTGGCTGGGCGTGTGTTTTGGTGTATAAAGAAACAGAGCGCGAGTTGTTTGGAGGAGCGCCAGAAACAACAAACAATCGAATGGAAATAACAGCCGTTATTGAAGGATTAAAAGCATTAAAAGAATCTTGCTCTGTGGATCTTTATACAGACAGCAAATATGTGTTAGAAGGGGCCACAAAATGGTTGGCCGGATGGCAAGAAAAAGGATGGCGCCGCGCCGATAAAAAGCCGGTTTTAAATGTGGATTTGTGGCAGCAGTTGTCAGAATTATTGGCTCAGCATAAGATTACTTGGCATTGGGTAAAAGGGCACGCCGGAAATCCATATAATGAGCGGGTAGACGCGTTGGCGGTTTCGCAACGGGATTCTTATAAATAAAAACAAATGTAAAGCATAAGCCCGATCCAGGGCAGGCGAGCACACCACCAAAGTTTTGAGATGTGCGTTTTTTGTAATTCTTTAAATATTTTTTCTTCAAAAAGTAATTGCAGAGCAAATGCGCAGGCTGTTAATACAAAAAAGAAAAGCAGCGGCATCATTTCAACAAGCGGACCGCTTTGATCTATCATGTATGGATGTGGCGCGATAAAAGTAAAGAAAAAAGCCAAAATGGGCGACATTGGGGCAAAAATTAAAGCGAGTGCCATAATGATTAACAGTGTTGTTTTTGAAAAATTAGGTGTGATGAGCGTCCATATATCATCGGAAGAATCGACACAATAACGGTAAATTAAAAAGCCACAGCAAATAAGAATACCGACCGCGCACAGCCACAGGGTTTGCTTCGTTTGAGCGTGAAATTTTTTCTGTGTCGTTTTTGTTGTGCGGGCCCAATAAATCGGAATGGCAGATAAAAAGAAAAACAAAAAACCAGCTTGTAAAATTTGAAAAATAGAAACGGGGGGCAGAGGCGCTGGTTCGTTGGAAACAGGAACAACAACCTCATAAAAATGATAATGGGTACGCGCAAAAAAATGGAGCTTGGATTCGCTTGCAAATGAATTGGGTAACATAAATGTCGCGCGTTTGCCATGTGCCTCAATTTCAGGTTGAATCTGTTGTTTTTGAGCGTCATAAAGAGTCAACGTGCGAGGCACCTGTTGAAAATCAAGAACGACGTTGATGTTGTCTCCATCTGGTTTTGCATGTGCCTTAATTTGTTTCATGTACATGGGAATTGGTGTGTTGGATAAGGCCAGAGTGATCCCCGTGCATTCGGGAGCAATTAAAGCTGTACCTGGCGCCAAAGTGCGTTCCAAGTGGATGGGGTAGGTCAGGCATTCTTGTTCGTTGCATGCGCGCCAAGATCCGGAAACAGTAAAGGTGACGGGCTCGGTTGGTTTGTGTGTTAAAACAGCGCTGATCGGATAAACGGGATTGTCGGAATAAGGTTGTTCAAACGGGCTTAATAAAATAACAGGCATGTTGTTGGATGTGGTCACGGTCAGTTGAGGTTCGTCCAATCGCCAGTTATCATTTGATAAAGCGCGAACACCCAAATAAAGTGGGCCAGTCACACGCAGCGCTGTTGTGCAAGAAACCAATTGAACTTTGCCGAAAGGCGTCTCTTGTGTGGCATCGGGCGGCAGCTGTTGCGCCTTTAACGAGGTCGCACACATCATGAGTCCAATTAAAAATCCAACCATTTTTTTCATCATAACCGCATGATAGCAAAAAAAAACTTGCTTGTCTTTAAAAAAATGAATATAATAATCACGTGATTAACAACTTTGGAGGATTGTACCATTATTCAAACTTTTGAACGTGGCGACGCGCGGACCGCAAACACAAACAAAGATGAACCGCGCATTAACGAGCGGATTAACGCAGCACAAATCAGACTTATCGACGAAAATGGCATGAACGTGGGCATTGTGACCCAACGTGAGGCATTGCGTCGTGCCGATGAAGCAAGCTTAGATTTGGTGGAAATATCCGCCACCGCCGAAGGCTCTGTGTGCAAAATTATGGATGCTGGCAAATATAAGTATGAGCTGCAAAAACGTAGAGCAGAAGCCAAGAAAAAACAAAAAGTGCAAGAAACCAAGGAAATCAAGTTTACGCCAAACATCGGCGATAACGATTATCAAGTTAAAATGCGTAACGCCAAGAAATTTTTGGGCGAAGGAAATAAGGTGAAATTTACCCTGCGCTTCCGCGGACGTGAAATGTCTTACCAAGATCTGGGAGAGGCCGTTTTGAAGCGTGCCGCCGCAGATGTGGCAGATATCGCCAAAATTGAGCAAAGTCCGAAAATGGATGGCCGTAATATGGGCATGTTGGTTGCACCCAAATAGTCCATAAAAGAGAAAAACAAACGCCGTGTGGATTTTCCTGTGGCATTTTTTGTTGCGAAAAAACATGGAAAAATAAAAAAGTTGTTGCAAAGTCAAAAAAAAGCATGTAAAGTGGGAAACAGAGGTTTCTATTCAAGGGAGGGTTCTATGCGGAATTTTATCAAGGTTTTGTTACTGGGAATCGTTGTTTTAAGTAGCAATGCGTGGGCAGCTCTTTATACCGCCGAACAAATGGAGAAATTTGCGAGGGTTGGAGACGTTTTTCGTCTTCGTTCCGTTGGCATCGATTACACATATAAGCGGACGCAGACGGGCTGGACCATGACCGTTGATAAAAACGATGGTAAGCGCGCAAAAACTTATAGAGTCGATAGCCCAGAGCCAGCTTATAACCACACAATGGAATTTGGACAGCGTGTAGCGGTCGGGACCCATGGTAGTCCAGTTGGTAGATTTCGAGCAACTACACCGAGCTGGATTCGTGATGATATGACTGTGGATATCTATCCAGATGGTACTGTTTACAATGCTAGCAGCATTGACTATGCTTACGCTGGTAGGCTACAATGGGATAAAAAGCAGTGGATTGTATTTAGTAAGGACAATCATGGTTATGCGTTGCGTGATTTGAAAGATGAAAACACAAATGTGACTGTAAGGTCTGTTTTTGGCGAGAAGCCTGGCGCTTTATTGGAACAAAAAAACAAACATGGTGATACGGGACATTATGTGCCTAATGCAGATACGACGATAATGGGAGAGACGCCTGCTTCGGTGCGGGTGTTTAATACCCCGAATGGTGCGAATGGCGTTGCGGATGGATTCCATTATGAAGCGGATCCGGCACGGTATGTTACAATTGATGGAAAGCCGGTTTATTTTAATGAGGGACAAAGCTATGCGACAGTCGACAATGTAACCTATCAATTAAACGACAACGGTACTGCGACAGTTTATTCTACGGTAGGTGATGTAACCACTCAACGTGTGGCCAAAGTGAATTCAACATACGCTGTTACGGCCGCGACGGGAGAGGAGTCACAAATGGGATTTAGGGTCGGTGACAAGATGTATGTTGGAACGATGGATGTCGAAAAATCAGAGGTTACGATAGAAGGAAAAACTTTTGTTAGAACTGTCGATGGTGGTGGGGAGCCGATTTATATTGATAAAGCCACGGGCAAACCTGTTGATGATGCGCTTTTGATGAGTAATTTTCAAGTTAAAGTGGAGGATGGGGTTGTTTTGAGTGAACATCGTGCTGGTTCACAAGCTTCAGATCAGACACAGGACTCGTTCAGTTTCAGAAAAGTGGGAAACGAGTATTCAATTAAAGGAGATGGAAAAGAGCAGTTGTCGGTACCAGTTGTAGAACCACCGCCACCCGCAGCCGCACCGGCTGCAGCACCAGTTGCAGAACAACCGTCACCAGCACCTGCACCGGCTGCGGCACCTGCACCAGTTGTAGAACAACCGTCATCCGCACATGCACCAGCTCCAGCACTTGCACCAGTTGTAGAACAACCGTCATCCGCACCTGCACCGGCTGCAGCGCCGGCCGCGCCAACAGTAGGATCTCAAATAGATTGGAACGCCGCTGCCGCTACAAGTACTAGTGATGGGAAAATAACGACTTATGATGCGTCTGTAGTTCAAGGTCATGCGGGTGATTTAGCGGCGCGAGCAGAATCTTTGGGAATGAATATGCCTAAGGTAGGAAGCTATAGTTCTCCAGAGACAGTAGGGGTGTTGCAAGACTTTGAAGGTCAGGTAAGAGCAGCAGAACAGCGGGCGGTTACTCAGTACGAAACCGCGACAGCGAATGCGAGCAAGATCCAAACCCTTTCTGAAAGGCTGAATGGTGGCACTTATGGCAAGGTCACGAAGGACAGCCCGTACGTGGAGGCGGTGGCGCAGGCAATTATCAACGCTCGGACCGCGTTACAGGCAGCCAATGATGCAGCTGGCGACTCAAAATTTAATTCTGCATATGGAAAGGCCGAGAGACAAGTACAAGACGCTATTCGGTTGACGGAAAGAGCTCAGGAGCTTACGGACGCCGTTGGAAAAATCGGTCTTTTTAATGAGAGGGTGGCAGCTATGGGATTGAGTGATAAATTTAAATATACCGTTGAAACGTCGCCAGATGATTTAAGAAGTCCAAACAGAATTTTAAATATGGCCAGAAGTCTCGAGGGGAATCCTTTAAATGGTTTTGGTGCTTTGGGCGATAATAACCAGGCCACGTTGGCGGGTAATGCCGGAGAAATTGTTGGTTTCAAGGTTGTCAATGAAGAGAAGGGATACAAAGAATATTTGGTGAGTACGGAGAATGGCAATACCTATGAGACTGGTTTTGTGGGTATAAAATCCGGAAATGGCGGAGAAGATCCACTGATCGGTGTGTTTAAGACCGATGGTAAGGGTACTTTGAATACGGATAACATTCACTTTACGCAAGATGCCAACGGAAAATATTTGGCGACAGTTGGAGGATCAGATAGCCAGGACAACCTGTCAATGTGGAACACGTTAATGGGAGTTATGCCTGGTAATGAGGCAAGAAAGGCGACAACGACCATAGAGAATCCATTTACACAAGAGGTGACGGATGGTAATGGTGGATCGGGCGCTTTAACAATTGCGCACGTTGACCCTAAGGATGCGGCCCGGTTTGCGAATGTTTTTGAAATGAAACTAGACGAGCACGGACAACCGGTTGCGCAAGATCCGAATAATACCTTGACGATGGATGCTGCGAAGGCGTATTTTGGTGTTAAAGAAGACCTTGCGACAGCAGCGAAGAATAGAGATCCTTTGATGCAGGCGATTGAGAGACAACAACAGGAGATTGCCGCCGCCAAGGCATCAGGAAATGAAAGCCAGGTACCGGGTCTGGAAAAGACGTTGCAGGATTTTCAAGGGCAATTGGCCAATGGGGCTGCCGCCGGAAATAAGGCAATCGCGGCCGGTCAAGCGTTACTTACCCGAGCGTCCAACAGGACAACTGACTTTATGGGAGGCCTGAGTAATTATTTTGCGTCGAAGAACGTAAGTACGGCTGCACAAAATTACATTTCTCAGGCTTTGTCAACTGGTAAGTTGAATCCTAGTACAGTTGGTGCAGATGGCAGCGCAGGGACGATTTTCCGGGATATGGCGCTTGGTGATTATAAACGGGCAGCCATGAAGATCGATGGTCTAACGACTGAGGATCTGCAAAATATACATAGTCTCGATTCGTTTGGAGCGGTGGATAACTATCTCACTACCGTCAAAAACGAAGATAGAACTCTGTATGGAAGCAATGGGATTAACGATGATCAACTGCAAGCTGTGTTGAACTCAAGGAATCAGTATGAGAATAATGCCACAGAGGCTACCAGCGCATGGAATGGGTTACAACCCGACGAGAGAGCAGCGGGTATAGGCATTGGTGATCAAGCGGCCACCGGACAAAATATGATAAAAGAAGGAGAAGCTGCTGGCGGTGTTCCGGAAGCCGATGTGGTGACGCCACAAACACAATTAGGTGGCGTTGGCGCCGATTTAACCGACTTGTTGCGGATGGCGTTGGTGATTGCTTTACCGTTGGTACATCAAGATGATTTGACAATTCAAGAACAAATGGATGTGGCGGCCAACAAAGGAGTATCGGCCATTGGTCCGGCAGAAGGCAGCGCATTAGAAACAGAAGCTGAAGATGCTTCCCGTGCAACAACGATTGTTTCGGGCGCGGATTTGGTTTCCAGATTATTGCAAGCCGCGACGGTGGACGTGTCTTTATTAAGTGAAGAGGTGAAGTTTGAGGAACTGCCCACCAATGATCCCAAGATAGAGGGCGCCGCAATCAGTTCAACCAGTGGTCAACAGGAAGGATATCGTTCCAATCCAACGACCTCCTCGGATGATGACGACGATATTGAAGAAGAAAGTGATGGCAGGGCCGAGGCAATTGTGTTAGAAATCAAGCGCCGTCGTGCCGAATTGATGAAGCAGTATGTGAATGCGGGTATTCAAATTGCGGAGGGTATGAATGCCATTTCCAGCGAGTTTGGAGACCGCGCGAATGTGTTGAAAACTGTTTCTGATAGTGTGGGAACTGAAACGCAAGCTTTTGTGTTGAATCAGGATGCGGCTCGATATGTGCTGTTTGAAACATTACGCGGATTGGCGTTGACATCAACCCAAATGGGGGTGCAGGCCAGCCGGTTGTTGTTCGAACAAAGCATCTTTTAGGTAAGGGGGTTTAGATGAAAAAATTAATTTTAAGCGTTTGTGCGTTGGCAATGATGGGGGCAGTGATGTTGCCAATCGGCCATGTTGTTTATGCTGAAGGTGATGTATGGCAACAGGGTGGTTTAGCCACAAACCAGGTGTCCGAAGGTACGGCTAAGACTCAACAGGGTATATCTATTGCGCTGGCTAGTTGGGGATTATTGACAAACGCCTTTACATTCGGCATTGCGATGACGCCAATCAGCTTCACCGGAAAGGCTTGGTCGCCGGGCGGCGCGCTTATTGATGAGCTGGAGCCTCCACCCAATTTTACGATTGTGCCGACGGGAGGGACAACGTATGGTTTAAATACAGACATTCCGGGGGTCGCTTTGGATGCATTGTTGGTGTATGATAAGCATCGTCAAAAAAGTCAATTAAGCGCACCAATTCCAGACTTGGAAGCTGCGGCGCGTAATATTGGTAGCGCTGAGGATTTGGAGGCTGAATGTGAAGGTTTGGAACCAGGAGAGGGACCGGGCGAATGTAATATTGTCAGCGCGTCTCAGGATCATTCAAAGTTCTATATTCAAACTCTGAAGAATGTGGGCTTGGAAGCTTTGGAAGATTTAGGGGGTAAGGTGTGGAAGTTGCCCGCCGAATTAATTGCTGCGGCGCCCCTTATTCAAGCGGGATTCGGAACAGAGGTTGGAAATATTAATGTAAATTCGGCCGTTAATACAACATCCAATGGTGGTGTTATTGATCCTTTTAAATGTTTGACGGATTATCCAAATACGTCGATAGAAGAGTGTGGTAAGTTGCTTAGCGGCACAACGACACAGCCAAAACGTTCACAAGAGGAAATTGATAAAATCAACTTGCGTCGTTTGGCTCATTTGCAGTTTACTGGAACGGCCGGTGTGGCGCGTGCTGATTTGGGTGCGACGGTGGCACGATCTGAGGCAGAAAGATTTAAGCAATTGCACAGCTATGTTGGATCTGGTTCTGCTTTGATCCCGAATATTAAAATATTGACTGGATTGGATTTAACCTTAACACAACGATTGAACCTGTTAAACATGTTGCAAGGCCAGACAATTGCAGATGATGCGGCAAGCCTTTTGCAATATGTGACCATTGACGAATAGGAGGGGAAAAGATGCATTTAAGAAAGCTTTTAATGGTTGGTGTGACGGGAATAATGTTGAGCATTTCTTCCTCTGCGCATGCGTTTACGAACTGTTTGGGATGGTACTGTTGGTTTATGGATGTTGTTGGTACGGCGGCCGGCTTTGTTGCGCGAGAGTGGAATCACCATACAGAACCCATTTACTACGACATTACCAATGGTATTCGTACGGTTAAAGAAAATATTGGTAATTATAGAGATGAGGGTATTTGTGGTGTTTCGGCGACGGGTAATACGGGATGTGATCTGACTACGCCAGAAGAGGGCGCTCAACAGACCGCAGAAATGGAGGAAAAAGCAAAAGTGATCCCTCAAAGCACGATAGACATTATTATGCAAAGCGAGGCAGATGGAGATATCGTATACGATGGAAAGGATGACAAATCCTATGGCCATAAAGGGGATACATTTGATCGTGTGCGGGCGAATGTGGCAACTTATATTTTTGAGTCCAACGATCCGAATGTTAATGCCGATTGTACTTGCAGCAAAGGAACGGGGGAGGCATGTGATAAAAGTGAGTGCGCTCAGACACGTCGGAATGATTCGTTGTACCATGCTTCGTTAGGTGCATCGGATACTGCTGAGGTATATTTGCTCGATGCCAACAAGAACTTCGACAAAATCAAAGGGTTCGTTGGTACAATCAATGGAACCAAAACGATATCTGATTTTGTGGGCAAGATGGGAGAGTTTTCCGTTTATGCTTCGTCGGCCGTGGTTGATTTAATGAATTTGCAAACACTTGATTTGCGGGCTCAATCATACCGCAGCTTGATTTTCAGCGGAACCCAGCCCGTGGATTTGTCTGGCTTGAAACAGCAAGGAGAAAATAAATGAGGATTGTATATAAATTTTTAATTATGCTGATGGTGTTGGGTATTGGGGGATACGTATGGGCGGTCGTCCCCCATGCCGAGGTTCAAATTAACCCACAATCTATGAGCGATAGTATTCGGGGAGCCATTGGAAATATTATGGCATTGCTGCCAGCCGCCGATGGACCTCAAATGGGGGCAAATATCAATGTAACACAAGGAAAGGCGGATGCGTTGGTTACCGGAGATGCGTCATATGTTGTGGACGAAGGAACGGGTGCTCCCAGCAATTCGGATTTAAATATCAGCGCTTATGAATATGTTAAGGAAAATATTTTAGATAATGACAAAAAAACTGCTTATGGTCCATTAAATGATAAAATTAAAAGCGGTGGGGATATGACGGCGGTTGTCAAGGAAATGTTTTTTATTGAGAACGAAGAGGATAATACCGAAGAAAACAAAACAAAAATCATGGAAAATCGTAAGGCTTATTTAAAGACTATTGCCAGCGATTACGTTTACACAGCTTACAATGTTCGAGAAAAATTAATTGATGATATGAAGGCTATCAGTGCCGATTTGAATGGGAATGGAACCATCGGTGCCACGTCTGGAATTGATCAAAGCTGGCGTGCGGTTAACAAGGCTTTAATCGCTGATATTGCGATGCAAATCCAGATGCTGGAATTGGATGCGGCAAGATTTTTATCTGTTCAACCAATTGTGCTGATGCCAAAGGATCGTCCGGCGGTAGAAAATGATGGTTAGTTTGAAGGGAGTTATTCATGAAAAAGATATTAATTAGTACATATATTGTTTCGTTATTGATAGCTTCTTTTGCTAATGCGGCGAATGATGCTGCAACGACATCTGCCACTGCTATGTCGCAAAATCGTCAGCGGCAAGAACAAACAAAACCAGATTCAGGCGATCCGCCTCCTGACCCCGTGAAATATACCGCGCCGGACGTGGATGCTCAGGGACATAATGCGGATTATTCATCGGATGCCGGTAATAATGCAGCGATAGCGGATATGGGACTTAGTGTCGCTTCTAGTGTTGGAGCTCCTTTGCTTACTGGGCTTACTGGTTGGTTTGGAGGGGGCTGGGGAAGCTTTGGTTTAGTTTTTAATCCGAGTGAGCACATACGGGCTCGTAATGAGAACTATTATAAACAGGCCGTGCAGGCGCAGACGGAAAGTCAAGCAAAAAGTGCTGTCAGTATTTGGGCGATTTTTCAGGACGTTGTATGGTTTCCCGCATGGACGCTGATGGATTTTGTGGGACTTGGGACAACCCTTGGTCATGCAGCAATTAATAAATTTATGCGCGATGCCACGAATATTACAGCCTCTTTTTCGGGGGAGCAAGGATCTGTGACAGACGCGTGGGTGGGTCCGCCTTCTCGTAACAGGACTGTAGCGGTCATGGGTAAAACGGGTGTGACGTTCCAAAAACCAAACGCCGCGGTTGGGTTCAACGCGAATAATTTCCCGGGGCTAGAAGATGCTGATCGGGCCGGGGTGCATGAGTTGATGGAATATCGTATGAATGAACTGATTGAAGATCAACGGTCATTAAAAAATGTTACTGGCGACAATTGGAACATTTTATACAAGGCTCAACAGCGGTGTATTATAGGATTGGCTTCGGCGCTGGAACTGAAGAAAGAGTTGGAAAATCTTGGCGCCATAGACAAGGGGATTTCTGCAGAATATAAAACGAAACCACAAGCGCTGAATACACTGGCATCTCGTCGGGCACTTCATGACGCATTGTTATTATTAAAAATAAATGTGATGGCGGCTCGGACACGTGTGCGCGCCGAGATTTTGGAATTGGATTTCAAGCCAAAAACAACATCTGATGAACCGGAGGAGCAACAACAACCAACAGCTCCTTCAGTAACACCGACAACAGGAGGTTAAACATGAGAAAAATTTTATTTATCTGTGTTTGTTCTGTAGCGTTGTTAAGCACAACGGCGGTTGCGTTGCGCTTTGAAGCGCCACCCGTTGTGGATGTAAAGATGAGAACCTTAACAAAGTTTTTGCCGGCTCACAATGAGGCGTTGGATAAAGCGTTGGAGGTACACAACCTGATGACGGATTTGCCCGTGTTACAAACTATGGCTGAACAACAAGGCAAGTTAAAGGCAGAAGGTAAAAGAATGCAGAAATTTTTGGACAATCTGTTAAAATGTAATGAGCAACGTTTTAGCCGATTTAAGAATCCAAAAGAAGTTTTGAAACGAGTGCGTGCCGCTTATCAAGAAAAAACAAAGAATTTGAAAGATGAAGAGGGGTATTACCCAGAAGACAGTATTATGCCAAGATCCATTGCTGAACGAAATGCTTTGTGGGATCGAAAGCGTGATATTGAACAGGAAATTATGGAGGATGCTTTAACCAATGGCAGAAAATGGGGCGGAGAGGCCATTAATAAGAATGTTCGGGATGTTCCTGAGAATTTAGAGCAAAAGATGGTTGGAACGGGTTTAGAGGAGTTAACGCTTTCGGAAAATGGTGTTAATAATATGAAAGTTGCAGAAATGGATTTTGATAATACATTTAAACAGATGCAACAAGATTTTATTAAGAGATTGGCGGCCGTTGGATTGGAGTTCCCAGACTTTGATGCTGCTCGTTCAGGTGAAATTAACAGGGTGCGTAAAGCTTTGAAAGAATTGCGGGATGAACTTATAAAGGAGGCCAAAGAATATATTGTGAAGCTGAATGAACAAGATGCGGCTCATCCTCATGCTGTTGCTAAGCGTGCAGCAAGAACAAAGGGTAAATCTAATGTGATATCAGAAGTTCGGGAACAGTTTCCTGAGGCTTTTTCGAACATGGATAAATTAGATCAACAAACGCCTCAGCAAAGGCAACAGACGGTGATTGCTGCCATGGAAAAAGATGCAAATGGAACGGTATATCTGACTGAAACAAATGCTTTGGAAATAGAGCAACGTTTGGTGGAGCAAAAGGCAAATGCTGCGATGGTTCGAACCTTCCAAGATCAAGCTGAAAACATGGCTGAGGAAATGCGGTCCCGTTATCCCCAACAACAGGATTTTGATTTTAGCGTTTGTTCGTAAAGGAGTGTTGAATGGAGGAATCAAGCACAGCTTCTTGGCATTTCACGCGCTTGTTGATGGTGATGTGTTGGTTGTTGTGGATTGTGACGTTTTTTATTACTGTTACGCTTTTTCAGGCGGTGTTACAAATTCGCGTTGTGGCACAGGTTGTGCAAAATGTTGAACGCGGCTTTATTTGGTTCAATCAGGATTTGGTGCAAATTTCGCCATTGACCATTGTAAGGAATGATCGTTTGGACGAGATGTTGGTCCGATATTATTTGGATATGCGGTATTCTGTTATTCCAGATCGTGATGAAATGGAACGTCGGTGGGCGAGTGGAGGAATTATATCGTATTTATCATCCTCTAGCGTTTATGATGATTTTAAACCCTCAGAAGGGACATATGAAAAAATGGAAAACGCTATGCCCAAGGTAGTGGACATATTGAATGTGGAGCGGCGCGGTGTTTATTATTCGGTTGATTTTGATATATATACTTTTGATGGGTTTGCAAATTGGATTAAAAATCCTAAAAGGGTTGTTGTTCAGTTTGCACACATGCCGTCGCGGGCGGGACTAGGACGAAATCTTAGCAATCCATATGGGTTTACCGTGACGCGTATAGATGAATCCGATCGAAAATCTGTACAACGGTAATTTTTTGATTGCTAAAAATATTGAAAGTGTTAAAATGGGTTAAAAAGGAGAGGTGAAAATGAAAAAGAAAAAAATGTTATACATTTTATTATCATGCGTTGGTATTGTGTTGGCTGCATGCGGTACCATTTATGAGAAGGCGCCGGTGGGCATCGGAACAGAATATTCTGAACTTAAAAAATCCCCCTGTGCTTGTTTAGAATTAAAAAAGGCACCAGAGGTACCTGAGTGGTTTTCTTAAGGTAAAAAAATATGGTAGATGAAGAGACGTCTGAAATAAAAACGTTCCCAGCTCGGAATGAGCGGGAGATTTTGCAAGAGGAACGCTATCTGTGGATGGCGCGGGCGTTTGTTGTGATGATGGTCTTGGCGGTTATTTGTGATGTTATTTTGTTGATTGCTCTTGCCAATGTAACCCCAGTTGTGCGTGTTCAACCTTTTTACTTGGAAATTCAAGACAAAAATCAGCAAATTGTATCTGTTGAGCGGCCTTCTGTGGAAACATTGAATTCCGATGTATTAAAAGAATCTTTGGTTCGTCAGTATGTGTTGGCGCGTTATGGGATAGGATCGGATTTGTCCGAATTAAAAGAGCGTTGGGGAACAAATGGTCCGGTTTACTGGATGAGTGAGTCGCCGATTTATGACGAATTTGTTCAAAAAGAATCAATTCCGGGACAAGAGTTGGCGCGCAAAGACAATTTTGTACGTAATGTTCGTATCTTAAGTGTTAACAAAACGCGTGCTGGATCTGTGGATGGTTCGGATGAATGGCAAGTAGAATTAGAATTCCAAGATATAGATCGGGCCGCTTCAAAACCTGTAATTTCTTATTTTAGAGCTGATTTAGCAACTGCTTTTCATCCAACCAAGGAAGGTTTGGTGTGGGCGGATCGTTTAAAAAATCCATTAGGATTTGTGGTGTCGGATTTTGGTATTCGTCCCAGTCAACAAAAATCTAAAAAATAATATTTTTTTACTGGACTTTCGTTTTGTTTTTAGATAAGCTGAAGTAAAGCAGTGTCTAGACATAAGGAGGAACCTGTGAAAAAAAAGATACTTTTTAGGGGAGTTTTGCCTGTTTTAACAGGGGTTTTGGGAGCAATTGTTTCGCCGGTTTGTGCTCAAGTTAATTTGCCAACAGATCCTCAAGCTCAGCAGGTAGCCGACGCAATAGCCGGTGCTGCGGGAGAATATGACGAGGTGAATTTGGATTATATTCATCCGCTGGGTATGCAACAAAAAGCATGGAACAACCCATTGGCCCATATGGGCTCTGGACAAACAAAGCCAGGATATTCAAAATATAACTGGACACCGGATACCGTTTTACCAATTCGTTTGCGTGAAGGAATGATGACGTTGATTAATTTGCCAACATGGGAATTAATTGAGAAAGTCCATATTGGAGCGCCAGAATCTTTCAATGGCGAAGTTGTTTCTCCAAATTCAATGTTGCTTTATGCGGATCCATCTTATTTGGGTGTAGATGGCAACATGATTATCTTTGGGCGCTCTGGAAATCGTTATGTCTTTTATTTAAGAAGCGAAACGTTTAATACCGATAAAATTACACAATCCGTTGTTGATGTTTTGGTGGGGCCGCGTTGGACGCCTGTGGCCGATGGTGGTCAAATGGTGGACGGAAGCGGTGCTTCTTCAATGGCTTCTATGCCTTTAATGGCGGGTGGATCTGCCGTTTCACGTAATGTGAATGGCACGGCTTCTTCGGCGGCGGTTAATTTCGCAAATGAGTGGAAAAACAGCGTGCCAATGGATCCGGAAAGCTTGAAATTTGATTTGGATATGTTCTTGCCAAATCCGGATGATGTGGATATTGCGCCAGATAATGTGTGGCGTGATAACATTTTCACGTATATTGACTTAGGGCCCAAAGCATTGACAATGACGCAACGTCCCGTGGTAAGCTTGTTGGTTCAAGATACAGAGGTGCCTGTTGGTTTCAGAACGCGTGGCCCGAATAGCCGCTTGATTGTAGTCGAAGCAATTGGTGACCTGGTTTTGCGCAATGGTCAAAAGGTAATTTGCATTAAGTTGCGTCGTGATCCGGCAGCTGGTTTGGAATACACTGATTATTCTGGATTTAATGAACGCCCTTATGCTTATCAACAGCAATTACCAGTGCGCGGACAAGATTTGCCCAATCCAGAGGTGACATTGCGCGGCGGCACAATCTTGCATGGCAAGAATCCATATGCTCCGGCTCAAAATGGTGCCTCAATGAATTTGGCATATGCAACCGAAACGGGCGGCATGAATCCTTATGCGGGCGCAATTAATCCTTATTGTGACGACACAATGGGGGCAAATCGTTGTGGCGGTACGGCGGCATGGCAGCCCATTCATGGAATTCCAAGCAGTGTTCGTAATTCTTCTGCTGCACATGCAAATATTGATGCGATTGAAGCCTCTCGCGGTGTGATTATGCCAGTTGCGGCAAAGGAAAATATTGCCTTAGAATTTGGAACGGCCTCTGAAATAGCTGATCTTGAAAAATTATGGGAGCAAATTTATTCGAATAATGCTGATTTGCTGTCAGGCTATGATCCTTACTATTCTGTTGACACATCGGCAAATGGAGATATGATGGATTTATTCCGTTTGCGGGTTGGCACATTAAAAGATGCCGAAACAGGTGATGCCCTGTGCCGTAAGTTAGGACGCAGAGGTTATTCTTGTTCGGTCGTGAGAATTAAGTAGGAAATTATAGATGGCAACAAATCGCGAAAGCGTATCGGAACAATCAAGACGACGGACTTCATGGATTCTATCCTTGTTGGGGTTGATTGTTTTGATTTTGTTCATTACTGTTTTGTGTTCAATGCGTAAAAAGACCGCGCCCGTCGTTCAAAGGGAGGAGCGCCCTTCGTTTGTTGTGCAATCAACGATTGGTCGGGATACGGATTTGGATGACACTTTGCCATCTTTTGGCTCACAAAACACGCAGTTAGTGATTACGCCAAATGAGGTAAATCTGGAAAAGGTTGTTTTAGGATCTCAGGCGGAGGCTGTGCTTGTTTTGCGTGCGGAAAATGGTCCGTTGGTGTTCTTGCAAAAGTATTTAGCGGAAACACCCGCTGGTGGTTTTACATTGTCTGGTGAATGCATGGAAAAAACACAGTTGGAGGAAGGTGAAGAATGTTTATTAAAGGTCAATTGGTCGCCCGTTCAAGTTCAGACAATACAAAACACATTAACCATTGTATGGCGGGAAGATAATCCGCGTGTTTTCCGCGATGAAAGAACACAAGTACAATTAAAAGGAGGATCGACCGATTCTAAGGATTGTGTTTGCTGTGAGATTGAAAAAGAAAAAGCAGAAAAAGTTCCTCGCAAGGCGGTGACGTTGGATGGCCAAGAGTTGGTGGTTAATGATGATGGAACGGTGACTATCGATGGGAAAACATACGAGGTAACGGGGGAGGTTGTCATCGATCCAGAAACAGGCGAAGTTTTGGCTTGGGTAGAGCCAGAAAAGGTTGCTTTGGGCTTAAAAAATGAATTTTTAGGTGTTGTATCAAATACCAGAACTGTTGTTGATAAGGATGGAACGACGGTGGGTAGGTTGTTGGGTGATGATACATTGGTGGATAGTGATTTCAATATTTTGGGTGCGGCCATTCCTATCGTATCCGTTTTGGACGCACAGGGTGTTGTTGTGGGCAAACTGACATATGATCAAGATGGTGTTCGGGTGGTTGATGGAAACGGCACGACAATAGGTGTACCACGTGTGGATGGATCGGTTGTAGATAAAGCGGATGTTCAAATTGGTATTTTACGGCCGATGGGGATGGCGTTGGATTTATCTGGTAATTTGTTGGGCACTATTTTACCAACTGGGGCGGTCATCAATAAAGACCAAAAAGTGCAAGGATATATTCAACAAAATGGTTTTGTAACCAACGAAAATGGTAATGTTATCGGGGGCGTTATTCCAAGGGGCGTTGCAGAAGGAACGGGATGTCGCTCGTTTGGAACAGTAGGATTGAACGGGCAGGTAAAAGACGCTTACGGTCAGGTTATGGGGCGTGTGATGTTGGATGGTGGCGTGGTTGATACGAATTTTAATGAAATTGGCTCTGTTGTGAACCAGGGGCTGATTGTCAATATGAAGGGAGAAGTTGTCGGTTTTGTTAACTCTGAAGGCAAAGCAGTTAACGGACAGGGCGGATTGATTGGTTGTGTTGGCCCAGATGGCAATGTTTCCGCAAATAAATCTTTTATAGGTGGGGTGCTGAAAAAAGGATATGTTGTGGGGAATTCTTGTAATGTGTTGGGTTCAGTTTATCCGGATGCGCGCGTTATGTCCGCCGACGTACGCGAAGTAGGAAAAGTTCGTTCTGATGGGTATGTGCTGAATTCTTCAAATAAGGTTTCGGGTGTTGTTGTTCCACATGGAACGGTGTTGGCAGAAGGATGTCGCTTGATGGGTATGATCTCTATTACCGGTCAAGTGCTGAATGAAAAAGGCATGTCTGTTGGTTGTATCAATTTGCAAAAGCAAGCTCTGGATACAGAGGGGCGTGAGATTGGAAAAATTACGCCGACAGGGCCCGTTTTGGGGGCGGAGGGCGTGTTTGTTGGGCGTGTTCGCTATGACGGACGAATTATTGATAAAAATGGTAAGATCATCGATTGTGTAAATCCGGATGGAACAAGTTCTGTTGGAATGGCCAGCACACCAGTTGGATCTGGGGAAGAGTCTGTTGGTGTGATTTTAGGGGATAATGGTTTACCAACGGGTTGGACCGCATTAGCTGGCAAGTGTTATAACGAACGCAATGAAGAGGTTGGCACAATTTCTTTTAATGGCTGGGTATCCAATAAAGAAGGGCAATTGCTTGGATTTGCGCCACCAAGTGGCTTTGTGTTCTCTGCGACTGGTGATATTGTTGGCAGATACAATCAACGCGTTGGCAGTGTCGTCGACAATAAAGAGAAGGAAATTGGTCGTGTGATGCCGGATTGGACGGTGTTAGATAAAAGCGGCAAGACGATTTTGGGCTCTTTAATCCCCGCGAATACTTCATTTGTAGGATTGGATGGAACATTGTTGGGATCTTTGAATTACGAAGGCCAATTGTTGGATGAAAATGGTCGTTCCGTTGGGCGTGTTATGGCGGATGGTTCTGTGTATAATTCTTCAAATAATTTAATTGGGGGAATGGTAAGAGCTGGCGCGGTGATGGCCGCAAATGGTGGTCAAATTGGATGGGCCAATTCAAATGGTGAGGTTTTATCTCAAGGAACGAGAATCGGTAAATTGTTGCCAAACGGATTGGCGGTAACGCCAGATAATCGTGTGTTGGGTCGTTTGTGGGATAAGATGTCTGTGGTGGTTAGTGCATCCGGAGTTGTTGGAGCTGTCGTGCCAGAAACAGCAGCGGGAGATGCTTCGTCTTATCGTGCGGCTGTGCATGATCGTAACGGAACGACTTTAGGTAATATGTCCGGCTTTGGTGTCTTATTGGGGCATGATGGACGTTTGGGCGGCACTTCTGTTCCTATTACAATGGTGACAGATTTGGACCATCGTTTTACAGGATGGGTTGGTTTTAAAGGGCAGGTTGTGAATGCCGAGGGGCAAACCGTTGGGCAATTAGGTCAAAATGGCTTGATTGTAAATGCTTTGGGCGTGGTTATTGGCAATGTTGTTCTCAAAGGAACGGTAATTGATACTGCGGGACAATTCGTTGGTCGTGTTGGTCCAGATGGTGCCATTTATAATGGTTCGGGATCAACGGAATTGTTTGTTGGTCCACAACCATATATTTTAAATGCTGATTTATCTGTGGCCGCACGTTTGGTAAAAGATGGTTTAGGGGTTACACCTAACGGTCAGGTTGTTGGATGGACAGGTTATGATGGCACGTTAGTGGATGCTGATCGCACCATTGGACAAATTGCCCTAGATGATCGTGTTTCAAATAAAGAAGGGCAAATTGTTGCCAGCTATGTTCCTGTTGGAGCGCCTTCTGTGCAAGAAGATGAAAAAATGTGTGGCGTTGTGAATGAGGGTGCATCTGTTGTTTCTGCTGGTGGGCGCACGATTGGATCGGTTGTTGCGCCAGATTATGTTGTTCAAAATAATACGGTTGTTGGCAGAATTCGGACGGGATCTTTGTTTGCGCGTAGCTTGGTCAATTCAGAATCGATTGGCAGTATGGATCTGGATAGCATGGTTTATCGCACCAACACCACAAGGCAAGTTGGGCGTGTGGCGATGAATGGTTTAATTGTTGATTCCGCACAAAAGGTGATAGCGGGCGTTGTTCCAACCGGTTTTGCAATTTCCAATAATTTAAAAACTTTGGGATCTGAGGATTTTACTGGCTCGGTATGGTTGGGCGGTAAAATTGTAGGATCCTCTTCTGCGATTAATACAGTGATGCAGGGAGGAGGCATTATTGGCGGTATGTTTGAACCTTCAGTCATTGTAGACAGAAATGGTTTGGAAATTGGACGTACAAATGCGCGTAATGAAGTGGTTGATAAAGCAGGACAAAAAATTGCGACGCGTATGCCATTTTATTCAGCTTTGACATCGGACACATTATGGGCTGGTGGCCCAAGCCGTACCGGTGCTGTCGTGGACGATTATGCGCGGAGAGTTGGTGTTGTTGCGGGGGATGGATCCATTATGGATGCGGGCGCCTTTAAGGGACGGATTTTGTCGGATGGTAGCGCAACAGGTGTGCCAGAAAAATCTGTGTATAATTCAATGCCATACGCAGGACATTTGGTAACACAGGGCTTGCCAATGGGGTATAATAAATCCGTATTAGGACGCACCACTATTCAGGGCGATTTGATTGATGCATCTGATAAAGTCATTTTCCAAGAATTGGACGACGCAACTATTTTGGGTAAAGAGCGTCCGTTGGAAGGTATGGTTTTATCGTTTAGACCGGCCGTATCTCAGGAAAATTCAATTCTTGGTTTCTTAAATGGAGACGGTAAGGTTGTAGATTCTAATGGTAACGAAGTTGGTCCGGTGGTTAGCAACGGCGCAGTTAAAGGAGATCACGAATTAAAGATTTTAGGATCGTTGATCCCAGAAACAATGGTTGTTAATAATTGTAAGGTTATTGGGCAGACAGCATATAATGGTGAAGTGATTGATGGACAGGGTAACAGCGTTGGCCGGATGCAAGCTGATCAATGGGCAGAGGATACGCAAGGACGTAAATTAGGACGTTCTGTCAGATATGGTCCGGTTATGTCTCCAACCCATCCTGCGGTTTATTTGGGACGTACGATGCCAGATTCCACCGTTGTTGATGTGGATGGAGCTATGTTGGGTTGTGCCGAAAATGATAAGCGCGTGATGGATGCTAACGGGAATATGTTAGGCGCTGTTATTGATCGAGGCCCTGTGTTTAATAAAGCGGGAGATATGTATGGCCGTGTGGACGCAATGGGGCGTGTGATTGGTGTGGATAATGAAGTCTTAGGATACATCATTGGTGATGGGACGGATCGTGCGTTTGATTTCAATGGCAATGAAATTGGTCGAATGGTTTCAAAAACGGATGAGATTTTGTTTGACGAAAATGGCAAATTCATTGGAACCTTTGATTTGGAAGGCGTTCGTAGGGATGCGGATGGTAACTTCCTGTTCCGCGTTGGAAAAGATGGAACAATCTATGACCAATGGGGTAACGCCATTGGAAAGTTGGGTGATGGCAATGAATATGTCTATCTTTATGATATGCAAGACAAACCGGTTGCCCGCCTGATGGGATGTGACCTGCAAAAGTTACCAGGCAACGAAAAAATGGGATCATTGTTGGCAAACGGAACAATTCGTGATGAAAATGACGAATTGATTTTGACGGCAACAGCGGATGGTAAGGTGTACAATCCAGATGGCACACAATTCGGGCGTTTTGCGGGCGTTGGATTGGATCTGCGTCGTTGCGGATTATCCTCAACAGATTTGGCAAGTTCGGGACGCAAGATTTCTTGGGGTGGAAAACAGTATAATGTTGATTCATCTGGGATGATTGTAGACAGCAATGGTCGCGTGGTTGGTGGTTGGGATTCTTTGAATAATCGCCCGTATATTTGGGATGCAGAGGGGGCACAAGGTGGCAGACAACCTCCGCCCCAAATGAAAAATCCTCCTATTTCTGCGGAAGTTCGTGAGACATTTAATGATCTTCAAAAGAAACGGCGCGCTATGATGAAAGAGAAAATGGGTGGCCAGCCGGCAATTATTCCTGGCCCTGAAATTTTGGCTCGGGCAAAAGGGCATAAAGACAAAGATTGGTCAAGCGTTGGCGTTGGCAAAAATCAAATTTCTACGTGGCCAGTTGATATGTCGCGTGTGTTGTTGGCCGACAAGGCTGTGCCCGCGGTGTTGGTGCGTTCTATCGACTCTCGTTACCCAAGCGTGCCGGTTACGGCGATTGTTGAGCGTCATATTTATGCCGAAGAAGGACGGAATATCTTGATTCCTGCCGGCAGCCGTTTGATTGGTTCGTTGGAAGGATCTGGTTTTGATTTCGGTCGAGATCAGGCTGCAAAGATTAACATTGCATGGCATCGATTGATTCGCCCGGATGGTGCTGCCTTCAGATTTGAGGCTGTTTCTGGTGATGCACAAGGTCGTGGTGGCGTGGCCGCTTATCTGGACTTACAGTTAATGAAGAAGTTTTTGTTGCCATTTGCCACAAGCTTGGGTGAAGGGGCAATCTTGAAGTTAACAGAGTGGAACGAAAAGAACAGTGTTGCCTCAACAACACAAAATTCCAGTGGTGGTACAACATCAGAGACGGCAGCTTCTCAAACACGTAAGATGTTTATTGAGAATTTCCGAGATGTGTGGGAAGAGTTGATGGCTATGGCTGGTGAAGTGCCTAATATTTTGTATGTGCCTTCTGGAACACGTTTGACTGCATTTTCTAATGAGGATTTATGGCTTCGTTCTACCGAGGATGATGAGGAAGACTTGAAGAAAGAAGGCTTTGCTAATTCGTTAAGTGCAATGCTGCCATCTTCAAATGGATCATGGACAAAAGAACGGACGAAGGATCGAGATTCGGAATCCAGTTCGGCGTCCTCTACACAAGAAAATACGCCAGCACCTGATTCAGAGACGATCTATGTACCAGAAGATATTAATGATCGAACGGTTGAACCTGTTGCGCGTCCAACAGAAGAACAGCCTGCGTATTTTTAGGAGGGCGACATGGGAACAAGACCAGAATCACAGCGTATTTTAGAGATGGCTTTAAAACCCTTGTCGTATTGGTATAGTCAAGATAATGTGGAAGATGTGGCCGTTAATAACCCCGGGGGTATTTGGTTGCGTTTACGGGGGCGCCATGCATATCCATGGCATTATTACGAAGATCCAAAATTGACGCGGGAATATTTGCGCAATATTATGTATATCATTGCGAACAGCCAAGATAAGCCTTTTGGGGACGAGGTGGGTGTTCCTGCTGTTTATACAGAATTGCCAGGAGGACACCGTTTTGCGGGTATTATTGGCCCAAATGTAAAATATGACGAGGATGATTTGGAAGGTGGAGTGGCCTTGGATATTCGTGTTTATAAACCGGACGTAGATATTCACATGGATCAGTTTGGCCTTGTGCAAGGGGGCAGATTACACCAAATCAACAAATTAAAGAATGTGGAAGATCCAGATGATCCATACGAACGTTTGATGTTATCTATTAAACGTGGTGATCATATTTTAATTAGCGGTGGTACGGCAACGGGTAAAACGACATTTTTGAATAACATGCTAAAACTTTTGGATGAGCATAAGCGCATTATCACGATTGAGGATACGCGCGAATTGATCGTTCATCAAAAAAATCGGGTGCATTTGGTGCTAGCTCGTACGGAGGCGAATAATAAGTTTGATTATGCTCAGGTGGTGGATTTGGTGGTGCGTTTTACGCCAGATGCGATTATTGGCGGGGAAATTTCAACAACAAATGCAGGGGCTATTTGGGAACTGATGAATTCAGGACACGACAACTGCTTTGCCACGATTCACGCAGAAAGTCCAGAAGCCGCTTATCAGGCTTTTATTTCTCGTATTATGCATACAAATCCCGCTTTAGATCAGGAAAAAACGCACAAAGAGATGCGTGACAAGTTGCGTGTCGTTCAGATTAATCGAGATGGTAACATTCGCGCTATTACGGCGATCACATAAGGAGAATGGGTATGGCTCAAGTGTTAAAGGTTTCTATTGCACGGACAGCGGATGGTAACGGATTGCCGCTACCAACATATTCTTCTCAATATCATGCGGGTTTAAATTTACAAGCGGCTGTGCCAGCCGCGTTACGTTTAGAGCCCGGTGATCGCGCTTATGTCCCTGCGGGGATTGCAGTTGGGATTCCGGACGGATATTGTGGTTTTATAATCAGCCAGCCTGTGCTCGCTCGGGAAAAGGGGTTGGTTGTATTGGATGCTCCACAAATCATTCATCCTGCAGATCGTGGTCCTTTGTTTATTTTGCTTCAAAATATGTCATCTCATTTGGTGGTATTGCACCGAGGAGACGTTATTGCGCAGCTGGTTGTAGAGCCAATTGTCCAAGTATCCTGGAAAGATTTAAGTAATGGAGTGAATGCAGGGAAAGCGATATCTGAACAAGAAGTTATTGTGGATTCTTTGGGCGATAGAAATGAGACTAAAAAAGGAAATAGCAAAATGATATCTTCCCGTCGTGTGTACAAGAATCCTCGCCATCGTTTTTCAGAATCGGATGAAAAAAATGAATAAAATTTTAGTCTTAATGGCTGTTATTTTTTGTTTGTCTCCTGTGTTGACGAATGCTCAGGATAAGGGATTTTATTCTCTTGGCGCTGATCAGGTAAATTTGCGCGCTGGTCCCGCTGAACGTTTTCCAATCAAATGGGTTTACCAAGAAAAACATTATCCGGTTGAAGTTATTGACAGCTTTGAACATTGGCGTCAGATTCGTGAGATAGATGGCACAATCGGATGGGTGCATCAGAAAATGTTGAAAGACGCTCGGTATGTTGTGATTCAAGAAGAAGACAAATTATTATCCAGCCCCAGTTTGTCTGGCAAGGTCATAGCTTATGTTCAGCCGGGGGTTGTGGCCAGAGTGCATTCTTGCCCCGCAGGCGATTATTGTTTGCTTAAGTTTTCTTATGAAGATAAAAAAATAGAAGGTTGGTTCCCACGGCGTTTTGTTTGGGGACTGTATGATGGCGAAGTAATAGAGTAAGTTACTCGCACGTATATATTGCGACAGAAGGATTAATTAATCGACACGCAAAGGCATTGCTGTCTTGAAAGATGGCTTTGCGTCCAGTACGGGCACAGGCTTGGTCTGCTAGAACTTGAAGTTGCTCTTGATCATGCCATAAAGGATTGTAACAAATGGCGGGTCTGTTGTTGGATGATTGTCCAACGGTTGGGATCTGTCCGGCTTCACGACGCATATCTTCAAATGGCGCGAATTGCGAGCACGCAGCCAATAAAAAAACAGATAAAATTAATGCGAATTTTTTCATTTTTCTAAATGCACCACCCGTTGCGGGAAAGGAATTTCAATATTGTGTTGTTTAAAAGCATCCCAAATAGCAAAACGGATGCGGCTTTTGGTCGCTAAACCCTTGGTCACGTCCTTTAAGACGCCGCGAAGTTCGAATTGAATGCAGCTATCGGCAAAATCTGTTAACAGCACAAAAGGTGCTGGATCTTGTAAAAGTCCTTCATCTTTGTTAGCAATATCTAATAAAATTTTCTCAACAAGACGTAAATCGGAATTATATGATACGCCCACAGAAACAATCATGCGACCATGTGAATCGCCTTTGGTAACGTTTTCCAAAGAGTTCGATAAAACATCCGCATTCGGAATAAGAATGCTTGTTTTATCAAATGTTTCCAACTCTGTTGATCGGATATGCACGCTTTTAACAATGCCTTCGTGTCCATTTACTTTAATCCAATCTCCTTTGCGGATGGGGCGTTCAAATAAAATCAACAAGCCAGAAATAAAGTTATTGACAATGTGTTGTAATCCAAAACCGATACCAACGGATAAAGCGCCCACGATAACTGCGAGGCTTTGCAAATTGACGCCTAATAAGGAAAGGCCTCCCCAAGCGGCAATAACCCAGCCAACATATCCCAACAATGTCACAAAGGAATAATAAATACCTTTATCAATCTTGTCGTGATGTTGAATCCATCTCAGCATGGCCCGTTTAATGACGCGAAATACCGTTAATACAACCCAAACAAATAAAACAGCTTTTAAGATCGCGGCATAATTAATTTTGCTCCATGAAAAGTCGGGGAAAACAGCGCTTACTGTTTCTGGATGCATCACAGCATAGGCGATTAAACCCAATAAAACAGCCCAAATAATAACATGAAACAAAACAGCCACCCACGTGGGCATCATAAACGGTTTCTGTGCTCTTGGTTCTTTCCCCATTTTTTCCCCTTTAAATTATTTATTCAGCAGAATCTGTGCCCGCTAAAAAGCCTTCAATCTTGGCCATAGCCTCTGTCTCTGGAATATCATGAACAATGGCATATTCTGGCGCCAAACGCCCCATGGCTTTTTCATACAATTGACGTTCGCTGTATGTTTGAGTTGCAATAGCAGGATCTTTATATAATTCGCGAATAACTTCGGCCAAAGCAATAGGATCACCCGATCCGATCTTCATCGTATATTCGGCGGAACGCTTGCTCCATTGGATGCGCTTTGCTTTTGCTTTCTTACGTAACACTTTTTCGACGGTTTCCATCATAACTGGTGTCGCCACTTGACGCAAGCCCTTATCCAGAGCCTGATTAGATGGAATTTTCATGGTCATTTTATCTTTAGTAAAATGGACAGCAATCAAATCTAGGTTTTGCCCAGCAACGGTCGTCGTTTGTCGCTCTGTCACTTGCCCCACACCATGCGCAGGATAAACAACAAAATCACCGGGATTGAATGTATAATCTTTTGACATCATTTCTCCGTTTCATTTTCGTTTTCCCTCAACAGACACGAGTGTATCATATTTTTTCGGGAAAAACCAGCAAAAAAACGCAAAAAAATAAAAAATTTTCACATGGTTAGAAAAAGATTGATTTTTGCCTTAAAATCTGATATAATCGCAAAATTGTGTGGGCCTGTAGCTCAGTTGGTTAGAGCTGTCCGCTCATAACGGATAGGTCGTGGGTTCAAGTCCTACCGGGCCCACCAAGTAAAGAAGTCATCGCTTACGCGGTGGCTTTTTTCATTTTTTTAGGTGCAACACTGTGATTTCTGAAGGGGCCAAAAAACGCATTTGTGGACCCCATTGGCCTGCACCGCGGGATATATAGATGCGTTCCTTTGGATAAAAACCAGCCAATAATCGATGATTTCCGAACCAGCTGAAAATATGAAACGGAAAAATTTGTCCGCCATGTGTATGTCCAGAGACTTGTAGATCATAAGGTAAATCCATTGGTGTCGGAGAATGAGATACTAAAAGAGTGTAGGCAGAATCGGGGATTCCAGACAATACCTCGTTTACCTTGTCAGTGCGGCCAAAACGTTTTGTGGTGGGAATATCAGATACGCCGGCAAGATAAAAGTTTGGTTTAAGGGCCAATTTCCTGTTTTCAATAGAAGTAAGACCTATTCCAGCTAATGTGCGCATAGCGTTTTGATAGCCAATATAAAATTCATGATTGCCGCTGACAAAATAAACACCTTCTTTGGCTTCTAAATTGGACAGAAGATGGGTTGTGTTTTGAATGATATTGACATCGTCATCCACGATATCTCCGGCCAATAGAATAATGTCTGGTTGTTGAGTGTTTGCTTTGTCCACAATAGCTTTGATTTTTGTAGGTGAAACCGTGCGACTGATATGCAGGTCAGACAAAACGACAATCGTTCGTTCTTGGGTGATTTTAGGGTCGGTAATGGTAAAGTGTTTTATATCGGGGGTCTTAGTTCCTTCATATAAACTCCAACCTGTGCACAAGAAAGCCAGGATGACCGTTGTTAAATTAACTTTGTTAAAAATGGAGACATTAAAAGGACTTGGCATACCTTTGATAAAACTGAGCAAAATCCACATAATATCGCGTATAAATGTTAACGCAAATAAAATGATGGCGAAAATATAGATAAAATAAAGAACGTACTCCATAGCAGCAAAATGTTTACCGTAAATGGGTGCCCAGTTGCGTGAGGCAAACATAGGTAAGATCGCAACAATGAGGCATAAAATAAATCCCAACATTTTTGCGAAAAGCGACAGATTTGCATAAGCAAAATACCGCGCAAAGATAGGCATTGTGACGCACAATCCAAAGACAGAAATAATAATAGCAATTTGTAAATTCATTTTTTATCCTTTCGCCTTCTTTTAATTTTAAACAAAAAACAAGGAAAAATCAATGTTTTTGATGTTTGACAGAAGTATTGTGTTGTGCTATTCTTTAAATATGACAGTACGAGATTGTATCAGATATTTATTGTGGCGATTGGGACGGCGTTCAACAATGCCGGCGGTCTTTATTAACCAAAAACCTATCCAAGAAAACAATGAAATTATGGTGGATATCAAACAAGATGATACCCTGTTTTTTAGCAAGGAATTAAAGCGTCGCCCGGTTTTTTTGCGCGTCAAAGCGTATCAATTTTTAAAGCAAGCCCAACGTCTTTTACCCAAAGAATGTCACTTTAAGATTTTTTCTGCCTATCGTTCGATGGATGAGCAAAAACAGTTATGGGAAAAAGAATACGAACTTCAAAAAAAACAGGCACCGAATTTATCCGAAGCTGCATTGGAACGTTTGGTGCGAGCACGCTATGCAGATCCTCGGCGTGGTTTTGGTGGGCATCAAACGGGGGGCGCAATTGATGTCACACTATGCGATGACAAAGGTAAGGATTATGATATGGGAACGGCGTATTTAGAAATGACATCCCAAACATTAACAAATTCGCATAAGGTCAGTCGTGAGGCACGTCGAAATCGTCGTATTTTGTACAAAGTTCTTACTTCGCAAGGATTTCAAAACTATCCCGCCGAATGGTGGCATTACAGCTATGGGGATCGTATGTGGGCGGCATATCGGCAAAAAGAATATGCCGTGTATGGGTTGGTTGAGAAAAGCGAAAAATAATTGGGAAAATATTGTTCCCCAAGATATTTAATCAAGGTTGGATAGCTTGTTTAAAACGCTGAGTAATATGTTAGTGCCTTCTTGTGGCGCATTTTGCCAAAAGGCTTCACAAATTTGCTGTTGATTTTGTGTGCCCACAACATCGCTGATTTGACGGATAACCATCAGTGGACAATTATACCAGTGGCAACTTTGGGCAATGGCTGTGCTTTCCATATCTACGGCCAATGCTGTGGGGAATTCTTTTTTAACGGCTTGCAATTTTTCGGGTTCGGTCATAAACCAATCTCCCGCAACCAACAAGCCGTGGGTGTATTCTGGCAATAATTCAGAATAGGCGGCGGAATAACGATGTGGCATGTCATAAATTTGGCCAAGTTTGCAAGGTGTACCACACCACACATCATGGTATGTTAATTCGTCTGCCACAACAATATCTCCAATTTTTAAAGAAGCATCCAATCCACCGCTGATGCCAATATTAATCAATAAATCTGGTTTAAAAAATTGCATTAAATTTGCAACACATAAAGCCGCATTGACTTTTCCAATGTTTGAAACAGCAATACATAAATCCAGGTTCTGATATTGACCACGATAAAAAGTCAAATGGTTATGCAAGTACGGTGTGAGGCCAGTTACTTTTTGTGCAAAAAAATCTAATTCCTTTTGCATTGCAAAGAGTATAGCAATTTTTTTCATAATAAACTCCAACGGTAATGGTTGTGTTGTGGTTGACAGATTTTGATAGAAATTATTATACATTTTTTCCTTAAAAAAATCGAGACTTTTTTTAAAAAAAGGATTGCTATATTGTTTGTGATGTGCTAGGCTGCTGTATATAAAAGGAGAGGGGTATGAAAACACGAAAAAAAGAAGTTAAAAAGGTCAAAAAAGCACCGGCAAAGCGGGTGAAGAAATGTACTGTGACAAAAAAACAAGGCCGTAAGTCCTCTAAAGCTCATGCGCAACAAATTTTAAGCCGATTCAACAAACAAAAGACAATACGTGTTTTTGTAGCGGGTGGTTCAAGGGATGGAAATAATCTTCATTACAGAAAAGAGGCCTTTTTGTTGGGGCGCGCAATCGGTAAACGTGATTATCAATTGGCCTTTGGTTTGTCCTCTAGAGGAATTATGGGGGCCGTTGCACAAGGTGTTTTGGATTCGTGGAAACAAAAAGACAAGAAATTACCCATGCCTATTTTGGGCGTCACAACGGAACATTATCAAAAGTTATATCCAGATGATGTGTTGTTGGAAGGGATGATGGATGTGGTGGTGTCTCACACTTTGGAAGAAAGAAAACAAAATCTGTTGAGCGCGGATTTTGTTGTTTTTGCTCCAGGTGGTTTGGGCACGTTGGATGAGCTTGTCTATGACTGTATTGCCATGCAAGATGGGCTGTTAGAGGTTAAGCCATTCATTTTGTTTAACGTGGATGGATTTTTCCACCATTTGTTGGAATATTTGAAAGATATTAATTTAAAGGGCTTTTCTGACCAGATGCCATTTATTGTGGTGGATAATGTTTTTGAAATGGAAGTTGCATTTGCAATGATTTCTGCGTATCGGACAAGAATTCGTGATAAAAAGCATGCGCCGCGTGTGGTCGAAAAAATTATTCATGAACTGCCTTATGTGATTGAACAAAAACGCAAGCATCCTTCCTTATCTGTCAGTACGTTGTTGCGCAACAAGGATCAGCTTTTTAAACGTGCCGGTTTGCGGGCAAAACAAGCGCTGGCACGCAAGATAGAAACAGCCTATCTGAATAAGGAAATTCAACGTATGTATGATCGTTTGGCAACCACAAGCCGCGATACGGCGTTGGTCAGCCATAAGTTGGACGTGTTAAAAGAACGCATGAAGAATACAGGAAGCGAGAATGGATTTTATTAATCTTCCGATTTTGCTAGCAGGCTTATTATTATCCATCAGTATTTTAACGAGTTTAGTCTCGTCACGCGTGGGCGTGCCTTTGATTTTATTGTTCTTGTGTATTGGTTTAACCGTTGGTGCGGGCAATTTTGAAGTTTTACAATCGCTTCAACATCCACGGATTGTGTTTTTCGTGGGCTCTGTGGCATTGGCGATGATTTTGTTTGACAGCGGTTTTCATACCCCCATGAAAAATTATCGAGAGGATGCAAAACCAGCTTTATTAATGTCGACTGTGGGTGTGGCAATAACAGCCCTTATTTTAAGCGTGTTTGTTTATTGGTTGTTGGATTGGGGATGGTTGCCAGCATTATTGTTGGTATCTATCATCAGCTCCACGGATTCTGCGGCGGTTTTCTTTTTATTGAGATCTCGGGGCTTATCTTTAAAAGAACGAATTAAAGCAACCCTTGAAATCGAATCGGGAACAAATGACCCGATGGCCATCTTTTTAACACTGATATTTGCTATGCTGATCAAACAACACATGACGGGAGAGGTGGTTTCTGCTGGTTTTGTTGTTTCATCGTTCTTTAAACAGGCTTTAGTTGGCGCCGGAGCGGGCTTCTTATTAAGCTCGCTGATGCAGTTTTTAGTAAATAAGTTTCATTTAGAGACGGCATTATATCCAATTTTTGTGTTGGGATTAGCTCTGTTCGGTTTTGCTGTTTCTAATTTGTTGGGTGGAAGTGGATTTTTGACGTTATATATAGCAGGATTGTTGGTTGGGAATAGTCGGATCCAAGCGTATGCGCAAATTTCTAAATTTCAACAAACATTTACTTGGCTAAGTCAAATCAGCATGTTTGTTGTGTTGGGGTTATTCGTGACGTTTTCTGGTTTGTTAACCGTTTGGGCGCCTGCTTTTGCGATTTCCGTGTTTTTGATGTTTGTGGCGCGCCCCATTATGGTGTTTTTATTATTGGCTCCGTTTAAAGTATACAACTTGGGAGAGAAAATATTTATTTCTTTTGTTGGATTGCGTGGTGCGACAAGTATTTTATTGGCTTTAATCCCGATGGTTTTCCAACTGCCATATGCAGAGGAAATTTTCAACATCATTTTTGTGATGGTTTTGATTAGCTTGGCGATCCAAGGCTTTGCAATTCCTGTTGTGGGGCGTTGGTGTGGTGTTACATTGCCGAGATTAGAGAAAGATCCAGTGAAAACAGAGATTGATTTGCCTGGGTTAACGGACAGTTCGCTGGTGATGTACGAAATCACAGAAAATACGCCCGTGGTTCAAGGAGAAAAAATTCCAAAATGGGCAAAACCAACACTGGTTATTCGAAATGGTGTTTCTTATCCTGCTGGTGCGCGTTTAAGACAGCTGAAAAAGGGAGATAAAGTTTACATATTTGTTTCTTCTGAGCTGCAACGGCCGGTTTTGGATAGATTGTTTGGGGGAAGTGGAGCAGTTGATAAGGGGACATGTGGGGATTTCCCAATTGCGCCAACGACAACGTTTTCTGAGTTGGAGTGGATGTATGGTTTGACTGTGGATAAAGGTATTCGCGATTATTCCATTGCTGAGCTGTTTGAACAGGAATTTGACGGCATTGAGGTGGGAGATCGTTTGAGCCTTGGGTCCGTTGAATTGGTGGTGCATGGCTTGGAAGACGGCGTTTTAACGGAGGTTGGTATTGATATTGATCCGGAATTTCACCATAAAAATTGGTTGTTTCGTAAATTAAAAGCCAAAAAAATTAAAAATAATTAAAAAAAATGCATAAAAAGTCTTGCGTATTCAAAAAAAACGTGTAGAATGAATATGAGTTTAACTCGGGGAAAGGATGTTTTCATGAAAAAATTTTTATTAGTTGCTTCAGCATTGGCCGGCTTTACAACGATGGCGCAAGCTCAAGAGGCGACAACCGTTAAAACAACAACGGTGCAGTATCAAGTTCCAACATGCACCAATTGTCGTACAACGACTCAGGTCAAGACAACTTATCCAGAACCAGAGCCTGTGTGTACCACATGTGAGCCAGTTGTGGCACAACCTGTGATGATGAAGCGCAAAGAAAAGAAAAAGATTTTGTGCCGTGATAACCATGAACTGGGAATTCGTAACCCATTGTTTGTGGTGAAAGAAGGTCAACTTTCCATCCAACAGGTGGATGGTGTGTTTAAAGAACCAAAGCGCACACATAAGCGTCCAAATCCTGCAACGGGGGAAAGGCATACTCTAATTGAAAACCGTGGATATCAAGCTTATGGTCAAGTGGTTTATGGTATCACAGATAGGTGGAGTGTTAAAGCCTTCGGTGGAAAGAAATATTCTATTCCTAAAACAAGTCAATATCGCGCCATGATGGAAGAAGCTTTTGGTGATGATCATTATGCTGCAATTCCTCATACAAGTGGTTACGACGCCAACTTGGGTACATACTATCACGTGTTGGATTTGTGTCACTTAGATGTGATTCTTGGTATCGAAGGTACATGGCACCGTGAAAAGACAAAGCGTGGCGATGAGGTGAAACGTGTTAATGGTTGGGGATGGCGTCCAACAGTGACGATTGGTTCCAACTGGGGTTGGTTTACACCGTATGTAACTGCCAGCTATGTGTTTGATCATACAAAAGTAATCAAAAATGCTGTTACGGGCAAGAAAGGATGGGAAGACGATCATAAATATATTGTCAATCCTGGTATCTATATTCAACCCAGCAAGTGGTACGCGTTTGATTTCAGTGTGAACAAGCCAGAAGATCAAACAGCTCAATGGAATGCGGGTGTAGATTTTTATCCGTATAAGAACATCGCCTTGGGCGCGCAATTTAATGCACGTCGTCCATTCCGCGATCCAATGCATATGTATGGTGTTTCTGGTGTAGCAAAAGTTGTGTTCTAACCAGAGATGGACATAAAGAAAAGCCGCTTTTCGAAGCGGCTTTTTTTATTACTGTTTTTGAAAGGTGGCTAGGAAGAACCCATCCGTGTTTGTTTTGGCTGGTGTCCATTGTTGATGATGAACCAATCGGAAATTGGGATTATGCTTTAAAAAGGAACGCATTTGAGCTTGGTTTTCTTCTTCAATAAGAGAACATGTCATATAGTGCAAATATCCATTCAAATGAACAAAAGAACTGGCTTTTTGTAAAATAGCGGATTGTTTTTTGATTAAATTCTGTAATTGCTTTTGTGTTAGTTTTAAACGACCATCGGGATTTCGGCGCCATGTACCAGATCCAGAGCAAGGCGCATCAACAATAACGTGATCGTACGTTCCCGTTGGTTTTAATGTGGTCGTGATGATGGTGATGTGTGCTCTGTTGGCACGTTTTTGCAGCTCTTTTAAACTGATTTGAGATATATCATGGGCCACTATCTTACCTTTGTTGTTCATTATTTGGGCCAAACACAATGATTTTCCTCCGGCCCCAGCGCAATAATCTAGCACTGTTGCGTTGGAAGGAATATTTGTGGCCAGAGTTGCCAATTGAGAGCCTTCATCCTGTACTTCAATTTGGCCGTTTTTATATTCCGGCAACAGATTTAAATTGGTCCGTTTTTCTAAGATAAGTCCCAAAGGAGAAAGCGACGTTAATGATGTTTGAATGCCGCTGTCAGCCAATTGTTGTTGAATTTTCTCACGGTTACCATTAACACGTAGGATGGTACGAGATTGTGCTTGCATGGCCTCTAATTCTTCATCAGAAATGTATTTATGAAGCCATTGTGGAGTGGGGCACGCTTTAATTGTTTGCCACACAATATCGGTTAGTGCGCGTCGATCCTTTGAGCCAATATAACGACGGGCGCGAGTATACATGTTAATAACTTCATTGGCCGGGCGATTGGTAGCGTTAATTTGGGTTAAAAGCTCGTTTGCAGCAATTTGAATTTGTTCTAGTTTCATGGGCGCCCCTTAAAGCCTGTTGCAACGACGTAAAATTCGGATGAGTCCTTGCGGCTGGCGTCTGGTTTGACATGTTTAACAACCGTAAAATCACGTTTCATTTGTGCTAAAAAGGTGTTTTCTGTGCCGCCTTGAAAGATTTTAGCAATAAAAACGCCGCCCGGATTTAAAACTTGAATCGCAAATGCATAAGCCATCTTTAAAAGATTCATAATGCGCAAATGATCTGTCATGTGGTTACCCGTTGTGTTTGCGGCCATATCACTCATAACAATATCGGCTTTATGGCCATCCAAAAGATTTTGCAAGACCTTGGGAGCATCCTCTGTGGTAAAATCCATTTGAACTAATTTAGCTCCCGCAATGGGATCCGCTGGCAATAAATCCATGCCAATAACCAAGGGATTTTCTGGCGTAGAACGAACAGCCTTTACGGCAACTTGTGTCCATCCTCCGGGGGCGCAACCTAAATCGACGACACGCTTACCTGGCTTAAAAAAGTGAAATTGTTTGTCCATTTGCTGAATTTTGAAGGCTGCTCGTCCGCGAAAACCCAATCGGTGGGCTTCGGCCACATATGGATCATTCATTTGACGTTGAAGCCAACGTGTGCTGGATTCAGAACGTTTTCTGTCTTTATGCAGTTTTGTTTTAAGTGGACGATTATTAAATTGCATGGTTTTATTATAGCCGAAACAGAGGATTTTGTCAAAAAAAGAAAGCCCCTCGATGTGAAGGAGCTTTCTGTTTTTTTTATTTCAATACTTATTTTTTGGATGGCAACAAACCCAAAACGATCAATGCGACGATCGGAATGAGAACTGTCAACGCCAACCAAACGCAGCCGGCATCACGTGCACGGCGGATGCACAGCATAATAGATGGGATTAAAGCCACGAGGCTATACAAACCAGCAATGGCTGGGAATACAGCAGTTAACAACATGGTAATCAATGCCGAGATAATGACAAAGGACCAAAAAGCTGTACGATTTTCTTTTCCTTTGAAGTCAAAAAATTTTCTAAAAGCATCCATATAAAGTTGTAAGTATTTCATTTTTTTCTCCTTTTGTTTCTTGTTGACGAAAGAAATTATTTCTTTCTGATATCTATTGTATGCAATGAAAATAAAATATGCAACTTTTTTATAAAAAAAACACCTCCCAAAGCTGAGAGGTGTTTCCCCCCTTTTACTCTTATTCTACAGCAATTAAAGTCAGCTCAACACGTCTGTTTTGTTCGCGACCAGCAGCCGTCTTGTTGGAAGCGATTGGTTTTTCAGGGCCCAAACCATCTACAATGATTCGATTAATATCAACCCCATTTAAGCGCAAGAAATTAGATACAGCGTTGGCGCGTCTCAAAGAGAGGGTGTTGTTTGTTGCGACAGAACCTGTGCTGTCTGTATAGCCAATAATTTGAACTTTTGTCCGGTCGTATTCTTTAATCACCTTCGCAACGGAAGCTAACACAGGTTCAAATTTAGCGTCAATCGTGGCTTGATTGCTGCCAAATGTGATATTGCCGGGCATAATTAACAAAATTTCATTGCCGTTTTGTTTAACTTGTACTCCGGTGGATAAAAGTTCTTGACGTAATTTGGCAGCTTGAATGTCCATATAAGCGCCTGCGCCTATACCAACGGCTGCGCCAGCTCCAGCCCCAATTAAGGCGCCCTTTTTGCCGCCGATCAGTGCGCCAGTACCAGCGCCAACGGCTGTTCCAATTCCAGTTGTCCATGCCGTTTTAGCGACTTGAGATTCCCCCGTGTACGGGTTTGTTGTGCAGGCGGTCAATAATGTGGCTGCTGCGATTGTTGTGATAATATTTTTCATGCTGTACTCCTTTTTTTAGTTGTGTCTATCTTACCATTTCTACGTAAGATGTCAATGGGAAAAAGATTTTTGCCTTTTTTAAAATGCCAAAATGTCCAACCATTGCATGTGGGACTTTTCTTTATTTTGGCTGCCATCTGGTGGATGGATGCGTAGTGAGAGCCCTGTTTTAGGCTGCCATCGGCACAGACTACCACTTTATTTTGTCCTTTGGCATCATAAAGATTTGTTCCAACGGGTATAATTTGTGCGGCGACCAAATCTCCAAAGGAAATTTTAGGCGGTAAAGTTTTGGTGATGGGCTGTACATAAGTGTCGTCTAATTTGTGGATTGATTGCAGCCGTTTTTTTGCAAAATCAATATAAGTTTGCTCCTTATCAATACCGATATAGTGTCGCCCCAATTTTTTGGCGACGGCGGCCGTTGTACCCGACCCCACAAAGGGATCTAGAATCAAATCATGGGGCTTTGTGCACGCCAAGATAATGCGATATAATAATTCCTCGGGCTTTTGGGTGGAATGTAAAGTTTTACCTTGTTTGTTTTTAACGCGTTCTGGCCCATGACAGACGGGAATGAACCAATCAGAACGCATCTGTAAGTCATCATTAAAGGCCTTCATGCTTTCGTAATTAAAGGTGTATTTTGTGCGAGGTTCCTTTGTACACCAGATTAATGTTTCGTGGGCATTGGTAAATCTGGTTCCTTTGAAGTTGGGCATAGGATTCGTTTTGCGCCAAATAATATCATTTAAAATCCAAAAGCCGGCATTTTGTAAATGATAACCGACACGGAAAATATTGTGATATGTACCTATTACCCATAGCGTCCCTGTTTTTTTTAGTATACGATAAGCTTGTTCCAACCATGCTTTTGTAAAGATGTCGTATGTTTCAGCATCTTGAAATTTATCCCATTCATCTGTGACAGCACAAACAGCTGTTGCGTCTGGACGGACTAATTCTTTATGTAATTGCATGAAATAAGGCGGATCGGCGAAAATCATATCAACACTTTCGCTTGGGATTTGTCGCATCAGTTCTAATGAATCACCACATACTAAAATGTTTTTTTTCATGGAGCAGCTCGTTTAATGATATTAGCAGAAGGCATGCTTTGGCGTCCAGAGTAAATTTCTTCTGCATAATCATAAGCCTTCGTAATTTTAGCATGCGCTTCTTCGATGATTTTTGTGACTTTTGTCACTTGGTCAAAGGTCAAATCTTTTTTTAACTGATCAATAGCCCGCTCCATAATAGATCTTTGGTTTTCGGAATTTTGCAACAAGTCTGCCAATAATGTAATGGTTGGACGTTTTTGATACATTTCATTTAATTTTAATATTAAATCATTTGCCGGGGGCAATAATGCCGTAGCTTTGTCCTTCATATTTTTAACATTTTGTTGAAACAATATATCTTGGGCAATCTTTAAGTCAGTTATTGCCTTTTGGAATTGTTCTTCAATGTATTTATATTGAAGAGTTGTTAAATTTTCTTCTTGAAGCATTATTGTCAAATTTTGATTTGTCGTTTCAGCCATTTTAAGGCTTTTTTGTGTGTTAATATCTGGGGTTTGATTTACCATTACGGATGTTTCTGAAACAAGAGCAAGCAGTTTTTGTTGAGCAGCCAATGCCGCATCTTTTGCCGCCTTCAATTCTTTTTCCAATTGCTCTTTTTTAGCTTTGATGGCGGCTTCTTCGCGGGCCGTTTTTTGTTGTTCTAATTCTTTTGCTAAGGCAACAGCAAAGTCGCCAACTTCTTGCGTATAATTAAGACCTCGTTTATCCTTTTGGAAATTCAAAACAATATTCGGCAAAGTAGGATATGTGGTTACATTTAAAGGAATGGAAGATTTCACTTGTGCTGTGGGGATATCCCAGCTTAGAGAAAATGTGTCTGTTTTGACGTCATCAGCGGTTATTTTTGCGTTTTCTAATTGCCATAGCCCATCTTTGATTACAAAGTTACCACCAATTTGATTAATGGGTGTAATTCCGTTTGCTAGAGCGCGCTTTAGCTTTGGTTCAAACGTTTTTTGTCCCTCGTTTTGATCCTGTGCTTGGTGAATTATCTTTGATACAGCCGGGAAATCGGCCCCCATAAAGGCGGTGTCTTTAAGGAAGATGGATCCTTGCCCACTTAATGTTCTGGCCATTTGTAATGGTGTTTCACCAGAAGACGTCAGCACCCATTCACTGGTTAATCGACCTCCATTTAATCCAACGCCATCAAACATGGCCCAAGGGGTGTTCGAATTTAAATTCTGTGTTGTAAATTTAAGGTTGAACGTAGGCATTTGTGCAAACTGAAGTGTTCCGGTTGCTTGAACAGAAGCACCTACTTGTGTTTCTCCGGTTGCTATAAAGTCATCTAAGGTCAGTGTGTCGTCGGCAATGTGTAATTGAATTGTTGCATTTTTAAGTGTTGTTGTTTGATATGCAAGAGTATCCACGTTCAAAGTTATTTGTGCATTTAGATTTTTCAGAAAATCAAATTGCAATGGATTGGTGTCAAATCCTGAACTTGGGGAATAAAAAAGATCAATCCCGGGCAATAATTTTGTCATATCCAATTTGTCGGCATTTAAAAGAGCCTCAATATGTTTTGTTGTTGTATTGTATGCAATATGACCGTTAGCTTGTTGTTCATCAATCGCCATTATGACATCAGAAAAATTTAATGTGCTATCTGTTTGATTTAATAAGGCCTGTCCTTGGAATGTTCCTGTTAATGAGGAAAGCGGATTATGATTGAACAGATCTGTCATGAGGTGTGGCATACTAGTATGCGTCAAATGAATGGCCATGTTTTGTGGTTTTTGATCAATTATTTGCCCTTTACCCTGTAAGGTTGCAAATTGTGTTTGATAAAAGAAAGTTGTATCCCAATCTCCAGAATGACCAGAAGCTAGTCCTTTTGTTGAAAAGGTTGTGGTATCTTTTAAAAAACGATATTGAGGATCAATATTTAAATCTTTTAAAAGCAGGGACAAATTTTGTCCTTTTATTTCCCACGCGCTGCTTACAACCTTCCAAGCGGGGGTGCCTAAATTTTGAAGTTCGCTTTGAAATACAAAAGTATCCTCTTTTGTTGTGTTCCCGGCGGCCTCAATTTGAAGAGAACTTGTTCGTGCCGTTGTATCCAAGACAATTTTTTCAAAGACCACATTTTTAAAAGAAGCTTGGTTTAAAGAAAGGATGAGATGGAGAGGGTATTCTGGCAGTGTCACATTTTGAAAGCGCTCAAATAATTTTTCTTTAAGTTGAGCCAGTGAAATTTGTTGATCCGGTGTTTGAATATAGTGGCCAAGATTAATATTATTCAAAACCAACTCAATTTGCGTGGAATTATTGTCTCTTTCAAAATGAGCTGTTCCCGTTGTATCGTTTAAAATTAAAGTTGGGATTGTGATGGTTTTTGCATTTGGTGTCCACTCAATGGCCGTGTTGATCTCGGCTTTTTGAGCAGAATTTAAAAGAGGTAACAATTGTTGAGGAATTGGCAAAAAAGGAAGTGCTTGTGGCAAATTTTGCGTTTGCAAATTAACCTCTGCAAGACCGGATGGAGAGGAGATATCTGTGCCGATTAACCCCGTCAATTGTAGCGTTGTTGAACCCGGTAATAAAATAGATCCGCTGTTAATTTTTATTTGTTGAGGTGAAATCTGTCCACTTAGTTGTAAGGTTGTTGCGGCTTTACCATTCCACAAAAGATTTGCAATGTTAAGTCGGAAATTTGTTGGCGGTATTCCGGCGAGTTGTTTTTGTTCTAATATGGATTGCAAGGTATCCTTCCAATCGTTTAAGTTTAAGGAGGTAACGTTCAAGGTTAATTCTTGGTTTTTTGAATTGTGTTGCTGTTTGAGGTTGAAATTAATGGCCATATCCGATTCGCCATCTCCAAATTTAAATACAGCATCGGAAAGGCTGGTCTGCGTTGCGGACATATCAAAGGTTAAGTTTCCAACAGTTTCTTTGTTGTTGGCTTGCGGAAGTGCAGGGAGCCGCATTTGCCGTAAAAGAGTGTTTGGTTTTTGAGTTTCAAAAGCTAAATTGCCAGACAGATATTTTTCTGGATCATCAGGAAATAACTTGCCGTCTAAATTTATGTGTGTGTCGGAAGATTTTGCTTTGAGCTCTGATAAAAACTCAATAGGCTTAGATATTTCATAGGTTCCCAAAGAAAAATTAATCTGAAAAGGAACATTATTCCAAGTTCCCGTTCCTTCAAATTTAAAAGGACCACTTAAAGATCCAACAGCAATTTCGCCGGTCAGTTGTGATAATCGGTCGTTTTGTTTTGTCATTTGATTGATATACTGCAATTCACCATTTTCAATGTGGATATTATCAATCTGCGGCTGAGTTCTACTTTCGCCTAGCACATTTTCCGTATTGACCGTATCCGTGGCTGTAAAAAGTGAAGGGAAATTAATGTTTGTAACAGATCGTCCAATACGTTCAATTAAAATATGAGGATTGGTAACAATGATGTTTTTGATGCGTGTTGGATTTGTGAACAAGGAAGCCCACTCAATTTGAATTTGAATCTTGTCCGCTTTGAACATTTCCGTGTTGGGACTGTTTTCAATATTGGCCAAAGACACATTTTCCAGTGTCATCGTTGGAAGAGGATTCCATGTCAATTTGTAGGGACCATTTACAACAAAAGTACGTCCTGTGAGTTTTTGAATATTGGATACAATTTGATTTTTAAAAGCCTCTTGATTAAATGATCGATAGCCAAGATACGACACTAATGCCAATAAAATTAGCACGACCACTATAGACCAGAATAAAATTTTTTTAATCATCCCTTGTTGCCCCTTTAGGGGCATTTTACTTGAAAAAGAGGAAAGGAGCAAGTACTTTTTTTATTAATCTTCTAATTTTACACGAATTTTTTGTAAGAATGTTTTTTTGTCATAGGGTTTTTCCATGACCTCCATTCCCCAATCAATGGCTTTGCCAATTTCGTTCCACGTGGCGTTTTCATACAATTCACGCAACTCTTTTTCAAATGCTGATCGAGATTCAGGTGTTTCTAAAAAAACCATTTCAGTTTGTGTTTGTTGATTTTGTTTTTGCTTTAAAAAAGCTTGAGCATCGTCTAAAAAACTCATGTATTTTTTCTCCATAAAAAAGGCAAGAATAAAACGACAATACTAGTGAATTCTAGACGACCGGCCAACATAACAAACGATAAAATCCACTTGGCGGTATCAGGTAGATCTGCGTAAGTGTGATCTGGACCAATGATGTTGCCAAGGGCGGGACCAACGTTGGCCAAACAACTTAAAACCCCAGAAAAAGCCGTTAAATAATCTAATCCTAATGCAGCCAAAGATAAAGTAGCAACCATAAATGTTATCAAGAAAAGGCTTAGGAAAAATAAAACACCTGATGCAATATCGGCATCAATTATTTGTTGCCCATAACGAGGAACAAAGACCGCATAAGGTTTGATCAATCGTTTCATTTTTGTGGATAAAATTCGGCCAATGATTGCAAAGCGAAACATTTTGATGCCTCCAGATGTAGAACCTGTACAGGCACCAAAGGCGGTGATGAACAAAAACAACGTTGTGGCAAAAGCTCCCCATGTGCCATAGGTTGTGGACACAAAACCAGTTGTTGTTAGGACAGATACAGTTTGAAAAATAATGTGTTGTAGCTTATCAAAACCAACAACAGGAATGAGTAATAAAATAATTAAACATAATATCTTAATGAAAGTCGCAATCTGAACATTGTTGCGAATCATATCCCAACGTTTATAAAACAGATGTGGCCCCAACACAAGGGGAAGTCCGCCCAGGATCATAAATACCGTCAATATCCAAATAATGCCGGGTTTTTGGAAGTACATAATACCTGCGTCGTGTGTCGAAAATCCGCCGGTGGATAAAGTTGTCATGGCGTGATTAATTGCGTCAAAGGGTGTCATACCCGCTAACCACAGACAGAAGGCGCACAAAATGGATAACAGAACAAAATAGACCAAGATATCTCGAATGCTTTGGCGCATGGTTGGATTAATGCGTTCGGACAATGCGCTAGATTCCGTTGCAAACAATTGCATGCCGCCAATTTGAAGAGTGGGCAAGACAATTAAGGCTACAACGATAATCCCGACACCACCAAGCCATTGCATCATTGATCGCCATAGCAATGTTCCAGCTGTTTCCTCTTCTAGATTGGTTAAAATTGTGGCGCCGGTTCCAGTTAATCCTGACATAGATTCAAAAAAGGCATCCACCAACGTAAGATTGTGAGGGGGCAGATAAAAAGGAATGGCGGAAAATGTTGTAAAAAGCAACCACATTAACGTTGTTGTTAAAAACATTTCTTTTGGGCGTAAAGGTATTTGTTCCTTAGAACTTAATCCAAAAACAATAAGGCCTGCAATCAACGTAATCAGCGCTCCGGAAGAAAATGGATTAATCCAACGATGTTGGGCAATAGCATCCACAAGCGCGGGGACCAGCATTAAAAGCCCGCAGCCCATTAGCATTAAAGAATTGATTGCAAAAATCCGACTAAAACGCATTTTAATTTCCCTTTTACCGGTATTTTATGTGTGTTTAATGAAAATGTCAATGGATTTTACTTGAAAAAAATGGTGAAATTTGTTAGACTGCACTTCATGCAAGATAGACTTTCAAGAATGCGTTTAATGGTGGGTGAAAAGTCCCTTAAAAAGCTTCAAAAGGCTCATGTGATGGTGGTGGGCTGTGGTGCTGTGGGCAGTTATGCCATCGAAGCATTGGCGCGTGCTGGCGTTGGACGGTTGACATTGGTGGATTTTGATAAGGTTTCTGTGACAAATATCAACCGGCAATTGTTTGCGCTTTCTTCAACTGTGGGCCTAAAAAAAGTGGATGTGGCCAAAGCGCGTGTGTTAGATATTGCAAAAGAAATCAAGGTAGATACGCTGGATTTAATGGTAAATGCTAAAACTTTACCGGAATTGTTGACCGTTAAGCCTGATTTTGTTGTGGACGCGATTGATTCTTTAAATCCAAAGTGTTGTTTGATTGAAGCGTTGGTCAATGCAAAAATTCCCTTTATATCGTCTATGGGGGCGGCACTTAAGACAGATCCAACGAAGATTCAAGCAACAAAAATGAAGAAAACGATCAATTGCCCGCTTGCGTTTTTTGTCAGGAAACGTTTGCGTAAACGGGGTGTGGCGATGGATTTTCCTGTGGTCTATTCCCCAGAATTAACGCAAGATAAAAGCAAGCTGCAATTACCGGAAGAGGCAAATCAAGGATCAGGGCGTGTGCGGCACGAGATGGGATCTTTTCCAACGATTACAGGCATCTTTGGATTGATGTGTGCTCATGTGGTAATTCAAAATTTAATGAAAGAAAATGCCGATGAATGAGATGCCATTTTTTATGGATGGATTGAATCCGGAGCAACAAGAAGCTGTAATGACGACCGAAGGGCCGCTTTTAGTTCTTTCTGGCGCTGGAACGGGAAAAACGCGTGTTCTGACAACACGAATTGCATACATTTTGGCTCAGCAACTAGCTCTTCCATGGCAGATTTTAGCAGTGACATTCACAAATAAGGCAGCGCACGAAATGGGTGAACGTTTGGAGAAAATGGTTGGGGAAGCGGCGTTGGGCGTTTGGTTGGGTACTTTTCACAGAATTGGTGTTCGGATTTTGCGCAAGTATGGTGGCTTGGTTGGTTTGCAACAAAACTTTGCAGTGCTGGACAGCGATGATCAAGAGCGATTGTTGAAAAATTTGATGGTGCAATATGGGGTAGATGTGAAAAAATATGCGCCCAAGACTATGTTAGAAGTGATTGAGCGTTGGAAAGATCGTGGTTTGCCACCCGAGGCTGTAACACACGCAGAGCAAAATGAATTTTGTGAAGGACGGGCGCTTGATTTTTACAAACTTTATCAAAACAAATTACGCGAAATGAATGCTGTTGATTTTGGAGATTTGTTGTTGTTGCCGTTGGAATTATTCAAAAACAATAATGATGTTTTGAGGGAATATCAAGATCAATTCCATTATATTTTAGTGGATGAATATCAAGATACAAATGTGGCGCAATATATGTTGTTGAGGTTGTTGGCGCGTGGGCATAATAACATTTGTTGCGTTGGGGACGATGACCAATCCATCTATTCTTGGCGTGGAGCGGATGTGGATAATATATTAAATTTCGACAAGGTGTTTCCAGGTGCCAAAATAGTTCGGTTGGAAAGAAATTATCGCTCTACAGCGCATATTTTGGGTGCTGCTTCGGCTTTAATTGCGAATAATGCAGGGCGTCTGGGTAAAACCTTGCGGGTTGCAGATGAAGACAGCAGTGCGGGTAATTTGGTTGTTGTACAGGGATATTGGAATGGATCGCAGGAAGCGGAAAAAGTTATTGAACAAGTGGAAGATGCTCAACGGCGCGGTGTTAAATTGTCGAATATGGCGATTTTGGTGCGTGCGGGCTTCCAAACACGTGAATTTGAAGATGTGCTTGTGAAAGCGGGGATTCCATATAAAATTATCGGGGGTTTTAAGTTCTATGAACGCCAAGAAATTCGTGATGCGGTGGCGTACTTGCGGCTTGTATTGAATCCGAATGATGATTTGGCCTTTGCGCGTATTGTTAATGTGCCTCGGCGGGGGATTGGCGAGGTTGTGATGCGTTCTTTGCAAGAAGCGGCCAGCCAAAATCATTGTAGTTTATTTGAAGCGATAGCTAAAGCTGATTTAAAGCCGGCACCGAAGAAAACGTTGATGGGATTTGCTGATCAGGTTTTAAGATGGCAAGAACACAGCAAAAATTTGTCGCCAGAAGATCTGTGTAAAGAGGTAATGAATGAGTCTGGCTATTTAATGATGTGGCAGCTGGATAAGTCGCCAGAGGCAGAAGGGCGTGTGGAAAACATCCACGAATTATTTAATGTGTTGGGAAGCGGCGATTTTGAATCAATAGAACAATTTTTAGAATATGCGAGTTTGTTGACAGAAAATGACGAGGCGGTAACCGGTGAACAATTGGTGGTAATGACGCTGCATGCTAGCAAAGGATTAGAGTTTGATACGGTCTTCTTGACCGGTTGGGAAGAAGGTCTGTTCCCCCACCAAAAAGCAATAGATGAAGATGGTGAGGCGGGTTTGGAGGAGGAGCGCCGATTGGCCTATGTTGGGTTGACGCGTGCACGGCGGTTGGCGTTTGTTTCGTACGTCAGCAATCGGCGTGTGTATGGGCAGTGGCAAAATTCTTTACCTAGTCGCTTTATTGAAGAATTGCCCGAAGAGCATATTGATAAACGCGGCAACAATCGCATGGGCTTTGGCGCCAGTTTTGCGGATGTGCGGATGCCATGGGCGCACGAAAAAGTACAACAAAGCAGTAACACATACTCTTCCAAATGGAAAGGGCGTCAAGTTATGCATGAAACCTTTGGTAAAGGGGTTGTTTTGCGTGAAAACGGTGAAATGATAGAGGTCGCGTTTGAGCGCGGCGGTATTAAAAAGATTTTAGCCAGATTTTTAGAGTTGATTTAAGGACGGCCGTCGTCCATTAAAAATGTTTGACGTACCCGAAGCAATTTGTTGCGAGTGTGTTTATTTGCGATTCTGCACACAACTTGGGCGCCTATTGCAATGGCAACCATTCCAACGGCTCCAGTTGTCAGATTTGTTTGAGTGGATCCGCGTGTTGTTGCGGCTAAGCCCAATAAAGCAACGGCACACAACATGGCCGTGTTGGAAACGAGTTTGGTCATCCTATCACGATCATTTATTTTTTCACGTTGAATATTTCTGTAACGTTCATATTTGTCTTGTAAATCTTGCGGTGTGCTCATGTTTTCGTTCTGCATAAAAAACTCCTTACGGTCTGTCTGTTCTGCCGCCCCGTTTAGAACTTGGGTGTAAAGATTTATAGCCGTTATAGGCTCCAACAGTACCAACCCCGGCAATGCCTGCTGAGGCCGTTCCAATGGCAAAAGCTGCTGGATCGTTATACATTGAACCAATAACAATAGAACCGATTCCAGCAATCACACACATGGCCATTAATACGGCATAGTTGTTTTGTTTGCGGACTCTGTTCTTTGTTCTGTCATAATGACTTTTCTTACTCATTTTTTCCTTTCTTATCTTCTAAAATGAAGATGGGAACATTGTACCATAAAAAGTGTGTTTTGTCAAATTTTGCCTACTTTTGAATACGTTGTTTGCGTAAGGCCAGATAATTTGATAAGGCCTGAGTGCTTTTGACGATAGCAGTTGGGGCCGACCCAAGACTAATCAACATACAAATTGGCCATCCATTTTGCACAGAAGCACGGCCTAAAGCCACGAAACCCAGAGCAACCAATCCTTGAAAAATAGCCAGATTTTTCCATTCCGATGGTGCGCGTTTAGCGGCCTCTGCGCGTCGTTTTTCTTCATCCCGATATTGATAATAAACGGGACGGGTGTAAGGTGGAATATTTAAATGTTTAGGTTCGTGCATTTGTTTTCCTTGGTTGGACAATGGGTGCTGAAGTTTGTTTTTTCGCACCAAACACCTGCGCTATTATGGCAAAAAATCTGAATTTTTTCAATTTTTCTTTTTCCCGTTGTTGAGCAATATCCAAACAACGTTGCGCCACATCGTGGCGAGCTTGCAAACGTGGCATCAAAGAATCGGCTTCTTCCACAGAAAGAGTTGAAATTACGCTATACGCTTTTTCAAAAGATTGTTTCATCCTCTGGTATTCACTGAATTCTACTTCCAATACATCGGCATTATTAAAATGAAAACGAGCACATAAGGTTTGCAATCTTTCCTCTCGAGCACGCAAAACGGCTCCGGAAATTTTCAGGCGTTTTTGCTCCAAAGAGGCTTGTTCTGGTGTAATGGGTTGTTCGTTTTTCATTTTAACTCCTTATTTTTGATAATTACCCGTTTCTTTTCTGTGTACAGCGTTCCACAGAGCGTGAGTTTCTTTGCCGGTCTCCCGTAAAGCTTGACCAATTTGCTCAAGGAGTGTGGTTGCAGGGGGAAGTGGTTTTTCGCGTAAATCGGCCACCATGGGTCTTAAGCCATAAAGAAGGACTTGGTCGTTGCGTTTTTTTGTAACACGTTTAGTAAAGGCCTTCATGTGCATGCGTTTAAGAAAACTTGAAAAAGCCAATAAGGTGGCGACTGCGGCCAAAGAAATACTGACCGGATGACCGCCTTCCTGATTCTGAGTTGCCACGTAAGTGGTCGCGGCGGCACCCGCCAACATAATGGCCGTTGCTTTCTTGATGGGTTGTTTTGCCAGGTGATCGGCAAAATCTGCCTGCAATCCCAACGTTGCCACATCACACATCAAAGCAACGTCGTCGATATCATACTTCTTTGTCCATTTGACCAAAAGATCTGGTGGAAGAGAATCTAAACCGTCCTTCATGCGTTGTAATTTATCCAAGTTGTAGTGTGTGCTGTTGTACGGAGGTTGCACCATATCGTGAATTTCTTCATCAACCTTTTGGTAAGCAGCGACATAGGCGCGTCTGTCTGGAAAATCTTGTAATTGTTTTTTAACGGCCTCTTTCGCATTAAACGTGGTTTCAAAGTCTTGCAAGCCAAGATTTGGCCCTGAAAATTTTGGATCTTGTTCTTCAGCGCATTGTTGGTCCCACAATAACTGTCGGTTAGCCATTAACAACATTTTTTGATGGATAGGCATGTCTTTATGATAAGCTGTAATGACGTCTTTTGGCATCATGTGACTTAAGGCGCGCACGGCCAGTGCTTGGGCTTTTCCCTCAACTCCAAGAGTGGTGTTTGTGCGCACAAGTGCCAAAAAAGATTTCTTTAAGGCAGCCTTTGCAAGTTCGTATGCTTGCTTGTCTTCCTCAGAAAGAGCATCAATTGCGGCTTGGCGTTGGCGGATATAAGACAAACGTTGTCTTGTTAAGATGTCGCGATGTTGTTGTTCAGCGATTTTGCTGGCGACGTTTTCATCATGTGCCATAGCAGGCAAGAAAAATATCATCTTTTACTCCTTTATTTTGAATTTACATTTTTGGCGGAAAACCATTTTATGCGTTCACCTTCAAACTCGATCATTTGGTTCGAATCGCGGGCCAAGGAGTCACCAAATTCTTTTTGATCTTTCATGGCGTGCTTGAATTTTTTGGAAACTTTGTGGTCTATGTAATAACAGGCAGCCAAAGCAGCCAAACCTATTCTAATGGTTCTATCGTTTTGTTTGAATATGCCATGAATACCAACGCACATTGAGGTATACATGGCGGCAATCAAAATCGGTTGTAAAATATATTGTCGTTTCATTTGTTTTTTGGCATGTGCCATGTAACCCTGGGCCAACAGAACTTTTTTGATAAGCGCTTTTTGGTGATAGGTTGTTTCTTTGTTTTGTAATTCTGCGTTCATTTTAGCTAATTTGTCTGTAGAAACTTGACGTAATCCAACCATCACAGGATTTATCTCTTTTTCATCTATCCACGGCATTAATTCGGCGGCAATATCCGTCATCAAATGAGCGCGTTTTGCCCATTCAGGATTGCGGGCACAAGCTTGATCAATCAGCTGATGGGCCTCCAAGCGATCTTGCTCTGTTGGTCGCTGTGGACGCATCTGTACTGTGTCCCGATTTGCCGTTGGATCGTGCCAGGTAATTGGGGCTGGATCATGAAATAATTTTGTCAGCAAATTCATGTTGTTCTCCTTTTTTGCGCAAAACAGGTCAGTATTGTACCACACTTTCTTTCTTTTGTCAAGGTTTGGCATATTTTGGTACTTGCTTTTAAAACAAAAATGAAGTACAGTGTGAACATGTTTAATAAAACAGAACGGATGTTGGCCTTTCGATACCTACGCTCCCGCAAGCGGACGGGGTTTGTTTCTGTTATTGCAGGCTTTTCGTTTTTAGGTATTATGCTGGGGGTGGCAACGCTGATCATTGTGATGAGCGTGATGAATGGATTTAAGGCCGAATTGATGGGGCGCATTTTAGGTTTAAATGGTCACCTGGGTGTCTATCCTGTTTATGGCCCAAGCCTGCAAGATTATGATGCAATAAAGGAAAAAGTGAAAGTTTTACCATCCGTGGCGATGGTTATTCCCGTTGTGGATGGACAGGCAATGCTTTCCACCGACCAAGGACAAGCCGGCGTAATGGTGCGCGGTATGCGTGCTGAGGATTTTTCGGAACACACAGTTTTAAAAGAAAAGTATCAAGGCGACAATCTTGTTAATTTTGACAAAGGAACAGTGATTGTTGGATGGCGTTTGGCCGCACGTTTGGGTGTTCGTTCGGGAGATAAAATTACCTTTATTTCGCCGAAGGCAAATCTGACGGCTTTCGGATCCATGCCAAAAATGAAAAGTTATACGGTAATTGGTACATTTGATTCTGGAATGAGCGAATATGATAGCAACTATGTCTTTATGCCGCTTTCGGAAGCGCAAAAGTTTTTTGCGATGAAAGAAAGTGTGTCTCATTTGGAAGTGTTTGCTAAAGATTTATCGTTGGCGGAATCGGCATTGGAGGAAACTTTTGATGCGGTAGGAGATAAAGGGCAAGTTTATGATTGGCGTTACACAAACCAGGCTTTCTTTAATGCGGTGGAGGTGGAACGTAATGTGATGTTCTTGATTTTAACGTTGATTATTATCGTGGCCGCGTTCAATATGATTTCTGGGTTGATTATGTTGGTGCAAGACAAGGGAAAAGACATTGCCGTCCTGCGCACAATGGGGATGAGTCGCGGGGCCGTGCAACGCGTGTTTTTGTTGGCAGGATTGACGGTCGGTGCGGTGGGAACATTGGCCGGGGTCATTCTTGGTTTGGCATTTAGCTATAACATTGATACGATTAAAACTTGGCTAGAAGGCTTGTCTGGAAAAGAGCTGTTTTCTGCAGAAATTTATTTCTTATCGCATTTGCCCGCGAAGGTGGAGCTGCCTGAAGTGATGTGGGTGGCGGCGATGAGCTTGGCGCTGGCTTTCTTGGCGACGTTGTATCCAAGTTGGAAAGCAAGTAAGACAGATCCGGTGGAGGCGTTGAGATATGAGTAATGTTTTAAAACTTTCACATATTGCACGCTCGTTTGGTAAGGGGGAAACGAAATTGGAGATCTTGAAAGACATCAATTTGGAAATTGGCAAGGGCGAGATTGTAGCGCTTGTTGGACCAAGTGGTTCTGGTAAGTCCACATTGTTACATATTGCGGGCTTATTGGATACGCCAACCTCCGGTACGATAGAAATTGGTGGAGAAAATGCCACAAAAATGTCGGATGTGGGGCGTACGAAATTGCGTCAGAAAACAGTGGGTTTTGTGTATCAATCGCATCTGTTGTTGCCCGATTTTAACGCGTTGGAAAATGTCATGATGCCACAACTGATTGCGGGCGTGAAAGAAAAAGAAGCCAAAGAACGAGCTAAAGAATTGTTGAAAACGGTGGGGCTTTCTCATCGTTTAACCCATCGAGCGGGGCAATTGTCCGGGGGTGAGCAACAACGTGTCGCGATTGCGCGTGCGTTGGCAAACAAGCCGGCTTTGTTGTTGGCAGATGAGCCAACTGGAAACTTGGATCCCAAAACGGCGGACGAAGTGTTTGATACGTTTTTAAAGATTGTGCGCGAAACAGGATTGTCTGCATTGCTTGCAACACATAACCCAGAATTGGCGGCCAAAATGGATCGCCGTATTTCCGTGGTGGATGGTAAAATCGTGGAACAAAAATGATTATTCGCAAAGCAAAAACAGAAGATGCAAAACATGTGGCCGAGATCAATGTGATCGGTTGGCAAACGGCATATAAGGATTTAGTGCCGGCTGATTTTTTGGCAAAATGGCAGGTTACGGAAAAACGCGTTGAGAATTTTAAAAAAGCCATCGAAAATGTGGCGAATGTTTTTTTAATTGCCGAAGAAGAAGGACAAGTGATTGGCTATCTGCATGGTGGTAAAAATAAAAAAGGCGAAGGGTTGGTCCCGATAGATTATGAAGTTTATGGCTTGTATGTTGATCCTGCCTTTCAGCGTAAAGGTGTTGGTCGGATGTTGTTAGCAGAGTTTAAAAAACAGATCCAAAACCAAGAGTTTTTCTTATACGCCATGAAAGGGAATGAAAAGGCCATGACCTTTTATACCAAGGTTGGCGGAAAGCGTGCTCCCGAGTATGATATAGACCACACATGGGGTGACGTTACTCGCCGTATTGAAGCGTTCATTTTTTCTTGATTTTTAAGGTGAAATCTGATATGCTTTGGCTCAATAAAGGATAGCCAATGTTAGAGCCTAAATTTATACATCTACACGTGCATACCGCCTACTCACTTTTGGAGGGGGCAATTAAGATGCCTAAACTGGCGGCGTGGGCGGCGGAACACAAAATGCCGGCCATTGCGGCGACTGATACAGGCAACATCTGTGGTGCGATGGCGATGATGCATGAAATGCCGCCTTTGGGTGTGCAGCCAATTTTGGGTACACAATTGTTGGTGAAATCCCCGAAGAAGAACAAAAGTCAATTTTCTGATGAAGCGGATACCTTTGATAAAGTTGTTTTTTTGGTTCAAAATGAAACAGGTTATAAAAACCTTTTAAAATATTTTTCCAAATACTATATGGATCCGGCCAAACAGGGAACACCCCATCTTGTCTTTGATGAGATTTTGGAGCACACAGAGGGATTGTTGCTTTTAACAGCGGGGGTGGAAGGATTGTTGGGACGCCCCCTGTTAAATGGTCAAAAAGAATTGGCAGAAAAGATAACGGAAAAATTGCAAAAAGCTTATCCGAATCGTTTGTACATAGAATTGCAACGCCATGGGACAGAGCAAGAACAAGCAACGGAGCAAGGGTTTATCGATTTGGCCTATAAATATAATATTCCGCTTGTTGCAACAAATGATGCTTACTTTTTAACGCCAGATATGTATGAAGCACATGATGCCTTGCTGTGTATTGCTGAAAAAACATATGTATCAGAACAAAATCGTCGTCGGGTGACGCCCGAGCATTATTTAAAAACAGAAGAGGAAATGTGTGCGCTTTTTGCGGATATTCCAGAGGCTTTGCAAAATACCGTTCAGATCGCCAAACGTTGTGCTTTTATGGTGGAAAAGAAAAAACCGGCGTTTCCTAATTATGATTGCAAAGGGAAAACGGAAGACGAAGTGTTGCGTGATATGGCCGAAGAAGGCTTTAAAAAACGGATGAAGGGGCGCAGCAAAGAAGAGCAAGAGAAATACCATAAGCAGATGGAATTTGAATTGGGCGTGATTAAGCAAATGGGATTCCCTGGGTATTTTTTGATCGTGGCGGATTTTATTCAGTGGTCTAAAAGTCATGGGGTGCCGGTTGGTCCGGGGCGTGGTTCTGGTGCAGGCTCTGTTGTGGCATGGTGTTTAACAATTACGGATATTGATCCGATGCGATTTGATCTGGTGTTTGAACGATTCTTGAATCCTGAACGTGTGAATATGCCGGATATTGACGTGGATTTTTGTCAGGAAAAACGCGAAAAGACAATTGAATATGTGCAAAATCATTATGGGTTTGATCATGTGGCACAGATTATCACATTTGGTAAATTACAGGCTAAAGCTGTGATTCGAGATGTAGGACGGGTGTTGCAGATTCCATATCCTGTTGTTGATCGGCTTTCCAAGTTAATTCCGCCAGATCCTAAAATGACACTTGAAAAAGCGTTTGAACAGGAACCGCGCATCAAAGAGGAAATTGAAAAAGACGAAGCCGTGAAATACCTGTTTGAAATTGCTGTGAAGTTAGAAGGATTGTATCGTAATACGGCTACACATGCGGCCGGTGTTGTGATTGGTAATAAGCCGCTGGACGAAATTGTGCCAGTTTATAAAGATCCATCTTCCGATATGCCTGTGACGCAGTTTGATATGAAATATGTGGAAGAGGCAAGTTTAATCAAGTTTGACTTTTTGGGTCTTAAAACTTTAACAACAATCAAAAAGACATTGGACTTGATTAAATTAAAGGGTGTGGATTTGGATATTGATCACATCCCATTGGATGATGAAAAAACATTTGAATTGTTACGCCGCGCTGATACAACAGGTGTGTTCCAATTGGAATCCACGGGCATGAAAAAAATCTTGCATGATATGCAACCTGATAAGATTGAAGATATTGTCGCGTTGGTATCACTCTATCGCCCCGGGCCAATGGATTCGATTCCCACATATATTAAGGTGAAAAAGGGTGAGGAAAAACCGGATTATATGCATCCTATGTTGGAACCGATTTTAAAGGAAACATACGGCATTATGATTTATCAAGAACAGGTGATGCAAATTTCCCGAGTGATGGCTGATTTTACGTTGGGCGGAGCGGATCAGTTGCGCCGTATCATGGGTAAGAAAAAAGCCGAATTGCTACCAGCTGAACGAGAAAAATTTTTGAAAGGTGCAAAAGCCAAAGGTGTAAATGAAAAAGATGCAAATGCCGTGTTTGATAAAATGGCGAAGTTTGCCGAGTATGGCTTTAATAAAGCACACGCGGCGGCGTATGCGTTTATCGCTTATCAGACAGCTTATTTGAAGGCGCATTATCCGGTGGAATTTATGGCCGCTACCATGACGCTTGATAAAACTAACACGGATAAATTGGCATTTTTCAAAAATGATTTACAACAAGATGGTTTTAAAATTTTACCACCACACATCAACAATTCTGGTGTGGATTTTACAGTAGAAAATGGATGCGTGCGCTATGCTTTGTCTGCGGTTAAAAACGTGGGTGAAGCCGGCATGAAAGCGGTGGTGGAAGAACGTGATAAAAATGGTCCATTTAAATCCATGGAAGATTTTTTGCGCCGTGTTGATGTGAGTGCTTTGAATAAGCGGTATGTCGAAAATTTGGTTAAGGCTGGTGCCTTTGAATGTTTAGAACCAAATCGTGCTTACTTGTTTAATAACGTGGAAAAAATGATTGCTTATGCGGCAGATCAGACAGCGGCGAAAAATAGCGCTCAGATGGGTTTGTTTGGAGCGGATACAAATGCTAATCGACTAAAATTAAAACACTTCCCAGAATGGCCTCCGATGGAAAAACTGGAATATGAAAAAGAGGCACTTGGTTTTTACTTGTCGGCGCATCCATTGGATTCGTTCCAGGCTGTTTTGGAACGGATGCGCGTGGTGGATTACGCTGACATTTCAGGTATTGTGAAGGCAACGGGTGTTTTCAGGGGGCAATTGGCTGGCGTTGTATCTGAGGCGCGCGAACGTATCAGTCAAAAAGGCAATCGTTTTGCCTTTGTGGCGGCCAGTGATAAATCCGCAAGTTATGAAGCCATTTGTTTTTCGGATGTACTGGAAGCCAGTCGAGATAAATTAAATTCTAATCAGCCGCTGTTGTTTACAGTTCAAGCCGAAAAAAGAGAAGGTGAAGAACAGACGAGCTTGCGTATTTTAGGGGTTGAATTATTGGCGGAAGTTATGAGCAAAACGGCATCTACCTTGATTCTAAAATTGAATTCAGATCCTTCGGCTAAAAAATGTGTGGAAGCAATTAAAAATATATTAGATAAGGATGCAAAAGGAAAAAGCCGTGTCTTTATTATTTTAACAAGCGATGGCAATGAAATTGAAATGGCATTACCGGAACATTATGCGTTGCATCCAAGTACACTGTCAGCGCTTTCTCAGATCAGTGGTATACAGGAAATGAAACAAGTTTAATTTTTGCTTGAATTTTAGATGTTTTTGTGCCAAAATAAAGAGAAGAAGGAAAGGGGCCTTCATGGAACTACAAGAATATCATGTCAAACATATTTTTAAAACTGCCGGCTTGCCCGTTTTGAAGGGAGAGGTCGCTTATACCCCAAAAGAAGCCGAGCAAGTGGCAAAGCGATTGGGAAAAGGCCCTTATTTTTTAAAAGCGCAAATTGTTGGCGGAAATAGTTGTTATGGCACCCTTTTGACGCCGGATGCCCGTGTGGATGGATGTGGTTTCGCACAAGATAGAAAGGCTGTTGCTGAAGTGGCAAAAAATTTATTTGGGCATCCTGAATGGTTAAAGGGTGTTAGTGATTTATTTGAAATTCAAAAAGTTTACATAGAGGCGGGCGTGGCTGATGCAACCGCATTGGGTCGCTGTGTTTTCCGCGTTAATTTTGAAAAACAGTGTGAAATGTTGTGTGTTTGTTCGGCAAAAGGTAAGTTGTTTGAATGTGTGTTGGATGGTGCTTTGTCCGAATTAAATTTAAAAAAGGCTGTAAGCACTTTGTGTGGAGTCGGAGAAACGGATTTAGCAAAAGCGATGGCCTTATTGCTTAAAAAAACATATAAATTATTTAAATCTTATGGGGCGATGGCGGTGGAGTTATCTCCGATTGCACAATTAAAAAATGGTTCTTTGTGTGTTTTGGATGGTCGGTTGGTTTTTGATCCAAATACAACTTATAAATTTCCAGAACTCGTGGCTTTAATAGAATCTCGGGTCGGCAAAGAACGGGAACGTCAGGCTCGTGAAAATGGTTTTAGGTACATGGGTATGAAGGGAAATATTGCTTGCGTTGTAAATGGCATTGGTCTTGGATGGGCAACGGTTGATCTGATCCAACGCAGAGGGGGGCGAGTGGCTGCGTTATTGGACGTGGGAACGGAGCCCACAAAGGAAACGGTGACAAAGGCATTAAGATTAGTGTTGTCAGAACCCAATGTAGACGGGGTGTTAGTAAATATTTTTGGTGGTTTGACGCGATGTGATTTAATTGCGGAAGGTTTGATTGCCGCCTTTCCAGAAATGGCAGCCGGCTTGCCTTTTGTGGTTCGGATGGATGGTATTAACGCAGAGGCGGGACAGCGATTGCTTTTTGAATCACGGTTGCCCTTTACGGTAAAAACAGAAATGGGCGATGCTATTCGTTCTATTGTAAAAGAGGTAAAGGAGATACGCTGATGTTTTTCTTGCCAACAAAAGAAACACCTATTTTATGCCAAGGTATTACAAGTAATGCCGGGGCAGTTCATACCGAATTAGCATTGGCGTACGGAAGTAATATTGTGGCAGGAACAAGTACAGATCGTAATGTTCGTAAATTTTTGGGCGTGCCTGTATATAGGACGGTTCAAGAAGCGGTTAAGGCAACATCACCCAAAATTAGTGTTATCTTTTCTCCGCCCACACATGCCTTGTCTGATGTTACGGAAGCAATTAAGGCGGGGATAGAGATGGTTGTGTGCACAACCGAACACGTTCCTTTTCAAGAAGCCATTAAAATGAAAAAAATGGCCGAAGAAGCAAAAGTTTGTTTGGTTGGCCCTTCGGCGATGGGGATTGGTGTTATAGATCAAACCATTGTTGGGTCGATTCCATTACACTTATTCAGTAAAGGTAAAATCGGCATTGTCGGCCGTTCTTCCTCTTTGTTGTGGGAGGCGGCCAGACAATTAGAAAACGAAAAATTAGGACTTTCATGTTGCATTTCTTTGGGCGCGGATCACTTAATCGGAACATCGTTTGTGCCGCCAGTGAAGGCTTTGTTGACCGATGAAAAAACGCAGGGTATTTTAATTGTTGGTCAAGTCCACGGGGAGTTGGAATACGAATTGGCTGATTTTTATAAAAAACAAAAAAGTAAAAAGCCAATGTGGGTTTATATTCCGGGTCGCAGCTTGGATCGTTCTGATAAGCGTCCCTTATTGGGGATGCAGACGGTTAAATTCGCTGAAGTGATTGATGCCAAGAAAGAAAAGTTAGTGGCCGCTGGTGCGACATGGATTGAAAGCCCGGATTCTTTTGGAAAGACAATAAAAAAAGGATAAAAAATGACATTAACAGAGGCGATTATTGTTCGGATAAGTCATGATTTAGCAGGCGCGATAGGTGCTTTTGCTAATACGGTGGATTTGATGAAAATGGACGCCTCGTTCATTGGGGAATCCGTAGACCTTTTGGATACAAGTTCTCATCAATTGACGGCGCGGTTGGCCTTTTTTAGATCCTTGTTTGGGGCGGAAACAAAATCCATAGATGCTGCGCTTGTTGGGCGTTATTTAGATACCTTGGCAATCCCCGTGAAATTTGAAGGTGCGCCAAATTCGCGCTTGCAGCTGGCACTGATTGCGGTTGGTTTGGAATTAATTGGTGTTGGTGGTTCTTTAAAATTAACAGATAAAACATTGGTGGTGTCCGGTGAAGAATTGCATCACGATCCTGTTTTTGTTCAGGCTTTATTAGGAACAAATGTGCCGTGTGATCCCAAGTTAGTTATGGCTTTGTGGCTGGTTGAAATTGCCAAAGAACAGGGATTGATTATTCGCCTCGAAGCGGGCGAAAACACAATTACACTTTCTTTAACTTAAAATATCTTGATTTTTAATGAATTATTTGGTAGAATAACTGCCAGTTTTTAACTTTATGGATAGAAGGATTTAACTATGACTGATAAACAAAAGTATTACCCGGAATTGAACGGGAAATGTGATTTTCCTAAAATGGAAGAAGAAGTTTTAAAGACGTGGGATGATAGTCACATTTTTGAAGCGGTAAAAGATGCACGCAAAAATGGAGATGAGTTTGTGTTTTATGATGGTCCTCCGTTTGCTAATGGTCAGCCGCACTATGGTCATATTTTTGTGTCATATGTGAAAGATACAATTGCCCGTTTCCAAACGATGTTAGGCAAAAAGGTGGAGCGTCCTTATGGGTGGGATTGCCATGGGTTGCCGGCCGAAATGAATGCGGAAAAAGCATTGGGTGTTTCCGGACATAAGGCCATCGAAGAATATGGTGTGGAAAAATTTAATAATTTTTGTAAGGAATCTGTTCTGAAGTATTCTGGTGAATTTGTCAGCTTGTTCCATCGTTTGGGGCGTTGGATTGACCCGGCATTGGAATATCGGACAATGGATTTGCCTTTTATGGAATCTGTCATTCAAAACTTCAAAGCCCTGTATGATAAAGGTTTGATCTATCAAGATTATCGTGTCCAGCCCTACTCTTGGGCCGCGCAAACGGTACTTTCTAACTTTGAAGTAAATCAACCTGGTTGTTATCGCGATAAGGTGGATACAGCGATCACAGTTATGTTTAAGTTGGAAAATGGGATGCATTTATTGGTGTGGACAACAACACCGTGGACGCTGTTTTCTAACCAAATGATTGCCGTTGGGGCTGATATTGATTATGCTGTGATGGAAGAGGATGGTGAAAAATATGTGTTGGCGGAGGGCTTAAAGGGTAAATACGCTAAGCAATTAGAACATGCGACACAGGTTGCCACCATGAAGGGGAGCGAATTGGTTGGGATGTCTTATGAACCGATGTTCCCGCATTTCGCCCATTTAAAAGAAAAAGGGTGTTTCAAAATTTTGGCGGGTGATTTCGTGTCCACCGAAGATGGTACCGGTATGGTGCACATCGCACCCGGATTTGGTGCCGATGACTTTGCTGTGTGTCGTGCATACGATCCACATTTCCCAATTGTGTGTCCTGTGGATGAAGCCGGTTGTTTTACGGCCGAAGTGCCAGAAGTGCAGGGCAAGCAGGTTTTTGATGCCAATGAATATGTGATGAATTATTTAAAAGAAAATCGTTTATTGGTGAAAAAAGAACAAATCACACACACGTATCCACATTGTTGGCGGACGGATACCCCGCTTATTTATAAAGCGATGTCAGGATGGTTTGTGGATGTGCCGAAGTTCCGTGACGAATTGTGCCGGTTAAATCAAACAATCACATGGACGCCAGAACACATCAAAGACGGCCGTTTTGGTAAATGGTTAGATGGTGCCCGTGAATGGTCAATTTCTAGAACGCGTTATTGGGGCGCCCCAATTCCTGTGTGGCAATCGGATAATCCAAAATATCCACGTACAGATGTTTTTGGTTCTGTGGCAGAAATTGAGGAAAAGACGGGTTGTAAAGTGACGGATTTGCATCGTCCCGCTATTGACCAAGTGGTTTATCCAAATCCGGATGATCCAACGGGCCAATCTATGATGCGGCGTGTGCCGGATGTATTTGATTGCTGGTTTGAATCTGGTTCGGCGCCAGAAGGGCAAATTCACTATCCATTTGAGAAAAAGGAATGGTTTGAAGCCCATTTCCCAGCCGATTTCATTGTGGAAGGTATTGATCAAACACGTGGATGGTTTTATTCTTTACATGTGTTGGGCACGGCCTTACATCATAAGCCGGCGTTTAAGCATTGTATGGTGACCGGGCATATTATGGCCGAGGGCGGAGTAAAGATGTCTAAAAAATTAGGCAATTATCCCGATCCATATATTATTTTGAATCAATCTGGTTCCGATGCCATGCGGTGGTTTTTGCTTTCTGCTGCGATTGTCCATGGTGGTAATGTGTGCATGGATTACGATGGTAAAGATGTAGCGAAGGCCATGCGTAAAGCCGTGTTGCCGTTCTGGAACGCATATTATTTCTTCTGTTTGTATGCCAATGCAGAAGGCGTGAAAGCCAATTTAACAACGTCAGCCACAGATGTGTTGGATCGTTATATTTTGGGCAAATTAAAGGTTTTGACAAACAATGTGAAAGCCGAAATGTTGGCCTATGATATGCCGGCGGCGTCTGAAAATTTGGCGGACTTTTTGGATATTTTGAATAACTGGTACATTCGCCGGTCGCGTGAACGTTTCTGGGATGGAACAGATCAAGCCGCGTTTGATACGCTTTATACCGTCTTGGTGACCTTGGCCAAGATTATGGCTCCGTTGATGCCGTTCTTGACAGATACAGTCTATCGTGGTTTGACGGGTGAAAAGTCTGTGCATTTGGCGGATTGGCCAAATGTGGATGCGTTGGCTGATGAAACCAAGTTGATTGAGCAAATGGATTTTGTTCGTGCGATTTCGTCCACGGCAAAAGCAATCCGTGAAGAAAATCACTTGCGCAACCGTTTGCCGCTTGCCAAGATGACAATTGCGGGCGAGCAAGCAAATACTTTGACCGACTTTGTGGAATTATTAAAAGACGAAGTCAACGTTAAAGAAGTTGTATTTAATACAGATGTGACCGCAGTGGCGGATAAGTTCTTGTACTTAAAGACACCGCTGATCGGTAAACGTTTAGGGCCTGCTATGGGTGCTATTATGGCTGCCAGTAAGCAAAATCAGTGGGCGGTGAATCCGGATGGCACATTGGCTATCGCAGGGCAAACATTGAACGCTGATGAATTTGAGCTGCGTCTGAATATGAAGGAAGGGTTCAAAGGCCAACCGTTACCGGATAATACCGCTGTGGTGCAGTTGGATGTAACGGTGTTGCCAGAATTGGAACGCGAAGGTGTTGCGCGCGACTTTGTGCGTATGGTGCAACAATTGCGTAAAGATAAGGGCTTGGATGTGTCCGATCGGATTAGCTTGACCTGGTCGTCCGAATCTGCCTTGGTGAAGGAAGCGTTTAAAGAACACGCGACCTATATCGCTGAACAGGTGTTGGCCACGTCGTTTACAGAGGGTGCCGGCACGGATAAGACCGAGGAGCTGGGCGACGGCCAAGTGTCCTTTGCCATTCAAAAAGCATAGAAAGGAGTAAGACATGAGTTATAAGGATTGGACCCCCGAAAGACAAGCGGAATATTGGCGGCGTATCAAAAAGATAAAGGCTGCACATCCTGACAAATTTTATCCTTCTGAATATCACCACATAATGCTTGAAGTGAATTTGAAGGGAGCAGAGGGCATGGCTAATCTTGAAGCGGCTTTTCAAGAAAGACTTTTTCCATTTGCTGGATGGAGTGCTCTTTGT
>JAFPYS010000011.1 GCA_017412085.1 Alphaproteobacteria bacterium | reverse complement strand
TATGGTCGCCGCTTTTCACTTCGTGCAACAAAGCAACAGTGATGGCAGCCATGCCGGAACCGGTGGTCCAAGCCAGCTCAGTGCCTTCAATAGCGGCCAGTGACTGTGCCAGCGACAGGGTGCTGGGGTTCCAGTGGCGGGAGTAGAGGAAGTAGCCCTCGGTTTCGCCGTGGAAGGTGTCGGTCATCGTTTTGGCCTGTTCAAACATAAAGGTTGCGCTATCGCAGATAGCGGGGTTGACACCTCTATAGGCATCTTTTTTGTCCAATTTTTCCAGATTGGTTGCGGGATCGAATTTTTCCATATTATTTTTGAATTAGATTATTGTTGAAATTTGGGATTGCAAAAGTACAAAAAAAATATATGGAACAAAACAAATGACAGGAGCGAATTATTTAAAAACCCTTTTTATAATGGGAGCATTTAAGGCATTCTCCAACTTGCACAGTGTTTCCAAAGTCAGATTTTCCTCTCCTTTTAACAGTCTGCAAACATATTGTGGAGAGCATCCCATCAGTTCTGCCAACTGCTTTTGAGACATGTTCTTTTCTTCCAAAGACATAGCAATAACAATGGCAATTTTTCTTGAATATTTAAGCCAATCCTTGTTCGCCTTTCGCCATTCCGCTTTCTCCTGCCATTTTGAAGATTCCGAAGAAGAATGTTCTTTTAAGAATGCTATTTGCTCTGCTGGTGTTTTCATTTCCTTATCCTTTTTCATTTATAAATTCTGTAAAACTATCATCATCTATGACATTGTTGTCAACAAGATATTGGCGTACTTTTTCCATCTTAACAAGTTCATTAAGCGTATGTTCCCGCTCTTGCATCGTCCGAGTCAGTTTGATTGCACCACCGGTAACAACATATATGCCTGGATTCAACTTTATTGCATAAATTCGTAACCAACTGGCATGCTTTGGACGATCTTTTAAGCGGGCCTTTTCTCTACCCAATCTCATTTCAGAAGCACGGGAACTTTCAAGTGGACGGAATAAATCATCCAAATTGGCATCTGGATTGATGTCCAGAATAAGACATTCCAACTCATCGCTATCTTCCATAGTGTCATATACCGCTTCGTCAAGTCTTGTTATCTTAAAATATGACACAAGATCATTGAAATTATCTCGGAAGAAATTCAGCAACCACAAAGCATCATTCCATTGAGTGAACACTTTGTCCAATTCGTTTAACTCCTCATCAGCATAATGTACGGCCCATAAGCGGCCATCTTGTTTAATGTCATCAAATGTTATCATGATTTAAAATTTTTAGTTGCTGCAAAAATACACATTTTTTCAATATATCAACCTATAAGTTGATTTTATTGCGAATTCACAATTAGAAACTTTTTCATACTTTTGCGCTCGTAAAAAACACACTGATATGATGAAGAACATCCGATTGACCATACTTTTAGGGCTGTTTATAACCACCATTTCTTGTTTGCAGGCACAGATTGCCGACTTGGACGAGAAATATGCGGCGGAACTGCTGAAACCCGGCACGCCCGCCCCCGACTTCCAACTCCAGACTCCAGACGGAAAGACATTGAAATTCAGCGATTTCGCCAAAGGCAAGTATGTCGTCATCGACTTCTGGGCCTCCTGGTGCCCCGACTGC
>JAFPYS010000010.1 GCA_017412085.1 Alphaproteobacteria bacterium | reverse complement strand
GTTGGAAGAGGCGCCTTTAAACCCGGTCATCAAGAATATCAGGATATAAATACTTTAAAAGCTCTTTTCGAATTTTTTGTATCAAAACACATGAAAACAGAATTAGCGTACAATGTTGAAAAGTGTTGTTATATCCCGCTTTCAGAATTTAAGCCTGATGTTATTTTTTATTCAAGGCCTTTCGGGGTTGCACACGTGCATGATGTGCCCGAAACTTCGAAATTTGCTTTATCGTGCTATGTGCCTTATTTTATTTCTAATTCACCGACATGGGTGGAAGCTAAGGGGTATTTCCAAAACCATTTATGGAAATATTTTTTAATTAATCAAGATTTACAAAACGAATACGCGGTTGATATGGCCAACAAAGGGAAGAACTTGGCTGTTGTTGGATATCCTTTGATGGAAAGCTACATTGGTTACAAGCCGTTGAAGAACAGAAAAAATTATGTGATTTATGCGCCACATTGGTCTGTTGGAGATACAACACTTAAATATGCCACATTTGATTGGAATGGCAAGTTTATGCTTGAATTTGCTAAAAAACATTCTGAAATAAAATGGGTTTTTAAACCTCATCCTATTTTAAAAGGGAAACTGGTTGAATCAGGTTTGATGACACCAGAGGAAGTTGAACAATATTGGCAAGAATGGGATAAAATCGGTATTAAATATGAAGGCCCAGATTATTTGGATTTATTTAAACAATCCAGAGCCCTGATAACAGATTGTGGCTCGTTCTTGGCTGAATATATGCCCACACAAAACCCTGTCGTTCTTTTGCGTTCAAAAAATGCAACGCCATATAATTTCTTGGCACAAAAAGTTACGAAATTTTACTATAGTGTTTGGAATTTAGAGGAACTGAAAGAAAAATTGGATACAATTATTCTCAAAGGACAGGATCCGTGGAAAGAAAGGCGTTTGGCAATGTTGAAATCGTTACAATTAGTTACCAATGCTTCTGAAAATATTATTAACGTTTTAAATAAGGAGTTTAATATAAAATGAAACGTGTTATTACTTATGGAACATTTGATCTTTTGCATGAGGGTCATCTTAATATTTTAAAAAGAGCTAAAGCATTGGGCGATTACTTGATCGTTGGCGTAACGTCAGAACAATATGATTTTGAACGCGGAAAGTTAAATGTTCAAGAATCTGTGGTTCAGAGAATTGAAAATGTCAAAAAAACAGGATTGGCAGATCAAATTATTGTTGAAGAACGGATGGGGCAAAAGATAGAGGATATTCAAAAATATGATATCGACACATTTGTAATTGGATCTGATTGGAACAACAAGTTTGATTATTTAAAGGAATATTGTGACGTTGTATATTTGCCTCGTACGCCGGGAGTTTCTTCAACCACAATGCGGGCTCAAAACAAAGGAATTGTGCGCTGTGGATTGATTGGTTGTGGAAGAATTGCGCGACGTTTTGTCGCCGAATCAAAGTATGTCAGTGGCTTGGAAGTTTCAGCAGTGTATGGTATATATGAAGAAGAGCTGAAAAAATTCAAGGAAGATCTTGAGATCGCTAATACGTACACAGATTTGGAAGAATTTTACAAAAATGTGGATATGGTATATATTGCAACGCCGCATGTACTGCATTATTCTTATGCAAAAAATTCACTGATGCATGGTAAACATGTACTTTGTGAAAAGCCGCTGACGTTATCTTCTAAAGAAGCAAAAGAGTTGTGCGAACTTGCAAAGGAAAAGAAGTGTATTTTATTTGAAGCCATTAAAACAGCTTATTGCCCAGGTTTTCAAACGTTGATTGCGGCTGTAAAGTCTGGTGTTATCGGCTCAGTCAAAGAAATTAGCGCCACTTTTACGAAATTAGTAACAGATAAATCTTTAAGAGAATATAACCCCGAGTTAGGTGGTGGGGCATTCAATGAATTGGCTTCGTATCCGTTGATCGGTATTGTTAAATTGTTGGGACATGACTACAAAAATATTGCATTTACAACTTGCCTAGACAAAGAGACGGGCGTGGATATTTTTACAATTGCACACCTGACGTATAAAAACTGTTTGGCAACTTGCAGAGTTGGGATGGGGGTAAAGCACGAAGGAGAGATGATTATCGCTGGAACAAAGGGGTATATCTATGTCCCGGCTCCATGGTGGAAAACAAGCTATTTTGAAGCACGCTTTGAAAATCAAAATAGCACCATAAAGTATTATAATTCGTTTGAAGGAGATGGGCTGCGTTATGAAATTGCAGATTTTTTGCATGCGATTTATACGGGGCATAAAACACACAAATTGTCTGATGCTGATAGTGTCGCGATTGCAAATGTTTTTGAACGTTTCAAGGAATCTTTAAAAAATGACACAGCTACAATACTTGATTAATTGATGTAATAAATAAAAGAGGGCGGAATGATTAAAGTTTCTGTGCTTATTTCTGTGTTTAATACGGAGCTTTATTTACGGGAGTGTCTTGAGAGTGTTATTAACCAAACATTGAAGGATATTGAAATCATTTGTGTGAATGATGGTTCCACCGATAATTCTGAAAAATTTTACAGGAGTATGCGGATAAAGACAAACGAATTGTTATCGTCAATCAAAAGAATATGGGTTTGTTTGGAGCCAGAAATTCTGGTTTAAAAATTGCCAAGGGTGAGTATATCATGTTCGTGGATAGCGATGACTATCTTGAACCTAATGCCTGTAAAGAAGCATATGAACAAATAAGAAAAAACGATGACGACATTGTGCTCTTTGATCGTTATGAATATGTTGATGAAACGCAAACAAGGAGAACCGTAAATTCAAAATTAAAATTTTTAAATAACTATAAAACGGGCGAAAGTTTTCATTTTTGGGATATCAAAGGTAAATTTTTAAACGGAACAGAAGCGTGGTATAAAATTTACAAAAAGTCTTTTTTAGATAAAAACAAAATTCGTTTTCCTGATGTTGCCTTTGGAGAAGATGTTAGTTTCGCTTGGGAGGTGATTACCAAGGCCAACACTTTTTCTGTTTTGAATAAACGTCTTTATAATTATAGATTATGGGCTGTATCTATGTGCTCTTATTCGGCTTTATCTTGTTGGCAAGATGTTTTTGTATCGCGTCATATAGCTTATCAAACGGTTATTCACTCAGATCACAAAACTTGTTTTTTAATTCAATTTTTGCCTTATTATATAAATTCAGTGATGTATTGGTATGGGCGGTGGGAAAAAATTAAAGGATTTTGTCAAAAAGGATATTATGACAAAATGCGCGCCTTGTTTCGTGAATTACGAGAAGAATATAGGCCGCTTTTGGACGAAATTCAGGAGAGTATTGATGATTATCAACGCTTTAACAGGATCTCAGATGAGTCTTGGTTTTTGTATAGGATAAAGAATGTTTTACAGATTTTTAGGGATCGGATGATAAACAGACAGTCATTGTCTGATGAATAGATGAGGCCCGCCATTAAAGACGGGCCTTGTTTTGTTTAATTTTTGGGATATTTGTTTTTAATTTCAGTAATTTTATCTCTCCACAAAGTTGTGTTATTAACTTGATCCCAATAAATCATGTCTAATTGATCACCAAAGCTAGGGTATTCGGCTTGACGTTTCTCAGCATATGTTGGTTCTGGGGGCTGTGGTGCATATCCATTTATATACCATCTCCCATCATAAGCCTGTTCTACATCCATTTCGTCCATACCGAGAGATATATAAAAGGCGGTGTCTGTTCCCAATCCGATCTCGCATTCGTTTGTTTCTTTGTTTATTATTTTGGCATATTTTTGCATGTTAACCTCCTATACATGGAATAAATTTTGGATTGCTGATACTTGTAAAGGTTATGGATGTGTTTCTAGGAACAGCTATAGCGAATGGAAACCCTATGTGAGTTGAAGAGGATCCGCTATCAACCATTACTGTGCCTCCGATTGTTATTTTATAAGCACTTGAAGAAGAACAAACACCTTCAAAATATCCGTTGGTTGGTGTTGTATAATTCGTGGATATTGAAATAGCCGCACTGTAATTTGGCATTCCCCAATTGACGATTTTTTGCTTGTCGTTGTTATCTAAGGCGAAAAAGCTTTTTTTAACGACGAAATTAGAGATAACATTTGAGGTTAGAGTCAGACTGCCGACATGACATTCGTTTACCACGCCCCCGAGATATAAATTAGAATTTGCTTCATCATCATATGAAACGCTGGTTGTTAATGGGGCATTCAGCACATTTGCCTCAACTGGAATTGTCAAAAGAAGATTTTTTGTACCGCTTAGTGTGGTTATCAAAACAGATGTCGTTTCAAATTCAGTACTTATAGGAGTTCCGTCTGAATTTCTTCCGTTTGGACATAGACCTTTAACGCCGGGTAAAACAAAGACGGTAGAGCCAATATAACCGAAACCGTTGAATACTTTATCTATTGATGTTACATTTCCAGAGGATAATGTGACGACACACAATGGAAAAGACATTAAATCAGAGTTCAATGAACCCGAAACATAACCTCTTATCTTATTTAAAGAGGTATCGTATAATACCGCCGTTGTAGGAGGTGTTGTTCCAGAAACAGCGCTGGCCGCACTAAACCAAGAAAGTGAATTATCTTGTTTTCTGAAGATCAAGTAGGAACCAGAAGCACTGCCAAATGTTTGAGAAATGTCACTGTCTATTGTAACTTCATCAAATACTCCCGGCCCATTTGGTACACGTAATTTTGAACCAGATTTTACCACCAATGCCCCAGAGGATAGCTCTAATTTGATATCTTGGGGGATTTCAGTGATACAATTGGTGCGTGCACCACTCAGTTGATTCGCTGCCGAGACGGCTTCCGAGGCCTTTGTAATGGCAAGATTGGCCTGGGTTGTTGCCGTAGTTGCTGCAGTTTGAGCTAGAGTCTTGTATCCATTTATGGTGCTTTCTAAATCATTTACGGCGATTGTCGAATTTTCCAGGTTTGTGCCGGCATTATTCCAGATAATGGCTTTGCCCGCGCTGGGCGTTGGTAAAGTTAAATCCAAGTCATTGTCTGCGGCATAAGGTGGCAGCACCATAGAACGATTCAAATTTTCAGCAATTTGTTGCTGACAAGCAATTTGATAATCCAGTTCGTCATTTAAGGTGTTGGCTCTTAATGCGCCGCCTTCTTGGAAATCACTTGTCCGTTCAATAGACAGCTGCCGTACAATTGTTATCTTTTTCCCTGTAGCGGGGGCAACATCAAATGTAATGGTGCCACCGGCTTGTGTTGTACTAAAAGTTACTTGATAATTGGACGAGGATTGTAACATATCGTCCAAATATATGTTGATATCATCGGCATGAAAAATGGCAAAGGGAAAAGTATAGCTTGTCAGCGTGCCATTTGCCACATATTGTATGCGTGGTTTGATATCCTGTATTTTTATATGATTTGTCATGAATATTCCTTTCACACTTGGTTAATTAATTGTTTTGGGAGATATTAGTGGCAAATCTTATCACGACTTCGGTTTTAGTGGTATAATTGTATATATAAATGTTAAAAAAATAAAAAAACCAATACAAACGTATTGGCGGAATAAAAATAAAACAATGTTGGAATTTGCTTGGAACGCACTTTTCCCATTTAACCTCTCTACTATAGCACATTTTTATAAAAAAGTCAAGAGATTTGTGAAAAAACAGATATTGGAGCGGATGAAGGGAATCGAACCCTCGTATTCAGCTTGGGAAGCTGCTGTACTGCCATTGTACTACATCCGCATTGTTTTTCATGGTAGTACTTTCGCGATAAAAAGTCAAGGATTTTATATGATATTTACGCATAAAATGATATGTTTTGTGTTGACTTTATTGAAAAAATGAATAACCTTTTTGCAGGAGGTAGTGATGGTTTGGTTTACTCCGACAGAAAAAAATTATTGGCCATGTGTATACGGATGGCTGTGTATTTTTGTGTTCTGATTGTCTCTGCGATCGGGATTTGGGGATTGGTGGAGATTTTTGGGGTGAGAGCTTTCAATGAAAATGGGATTATTGAAAATACTCAATTTGCTCTTTTAATGGTATCAACGGTGATTTTTGGGGTTATTGCGTGGCGTGATAAATCGGTTCGAATGGCGGCACTGGGCTTAATGGCGTTGTGTATGTTAGGCCTTTGTCGAGAACAAGATGCATGGTTTGATGATCATTTGCCCATCATTAGTTGGCGAATCGGCTATGTATTCCCTATTTTGCTGATTCTTAATGGATTCAGAAAATTACGCGTCTTTAAAAGACAGCTTATAATGATAATCCAATCGCCGGCATTTTATATGATGTTTTGCGCCATGGTTATGGTGGTTCCTTTTGCTCAGTGTATAGGGCATAGGCCCTTGATTGCAAATATTATTGGCAAGGTGAGTTTAGGAAAAATTTTGGCCATCCGTCGTATGATTGAAGAAAGCGGTGAATTGTTAGGTTATACGATGCTTGTACTTGCGGCTATTGAATTAGCAATTGATTTAAGAAAAATTTCAAAACGATAATATTTTGTATGAATTCGAATTAGACGAATCGCATAACATCCTCTTTTATGTTGAAAATAAAGAGCATTTTAACAAAATTTATAAAAAACAAATTATTTTGCGCCAGAACTTTGTCTAAAAATTAACTTTTTTTTAGGAGATAATTTAAGAAACAACTAATATAAAAATCTTTATATTTTAATGAGTTATAAAAAAGATGAAAAAAAGTGCTTTTTTTAGTTGACTTGATTTTTTTTTGGGGTTTAATTAGGGACAGAATAAAAAAACAGAAACACAATATATAGTATTTTTTGAAGGGAAACAGACACAAAATGTTGGAAGTCGTTCAAAACAAAAGAGAAAATGACATGCTGGATGCAGGTCCTCTGTCGGGTGTGATTAAAAGAGATGGTGCACATGTGGCGTTTGATAGCCAAAAGATTGTGGCGGCAATTTCTAAGGCCGGAACGGCGACGGGGGAATTTGGTCAAGAAGAGTCTGAATTGTTGGCCGGTCAAGTGATTAAGGTATTGCGTCACCGTTTTGGGGATGCCGTAATACCGACCATTGAACAAATTCAGGATGTTGTGGAACAGGTTTTAATTTCCTCTAACTATTATAAGACGGCGAAGTCCTATATTGTTTACCGTGAGCAACGTGATCGTCAACGGAAAGATCAACAGGCTGTTGTGGATGCTATTTCTTCCATCAATGAATATTTGGATCGTTCTGATTGGCGTGTGAATGCGAACGCGAACCAAGGTTATTCTTTGGGTGGTTTAATTTTGAATGTTGCCGGGAAGGTTGTTGCCAATTATTGGTTAAAACATGTGTATACGCCCGAAATTGGTGCGGCTCACAAGGAAGGGGATTATCATATCCACGATTTGGATATGTTGGCCGGATATTGTGCCGGTTGGTCTTTGCGCGCCTTGATTCAAGAAGGTTTTAACGGTGTTCCCAATAAAACAGAATCGAATCCACCACGCCATTTGGTTAGCGCTTTTTCTCAGATGGTGAATTTCTTGGGTACACTGCAAAACGAATGGGCGGGCGCACAAGCTTTCTCATCCGCGGACACTTACTTAGCGCCATTTATCCGGATTGAGAATTTGGAATATAAAGATGTAAAGCAGGCCATGCAATCGTTCATCTTTAATTTAAATGTGCCTTCTCGTTGGGGAACTCAAACACCGTTCACGAACTTAACATTTGATTGGACATGCCCAGTGGATTTGAAAGACCGTCACCCAATTATTGGTGGGGAGGAACAACCCTTCACCTATGGTGAGTTACAAAAAGAAATGGATATGATCAACAAGGCCTTCCTGGAGGTTATGGGTGAAGGCGATGCAAAGGGACGTCCATTTACTTTCCCAATTCCAACTTATAACATTACAAATGAATTCCCATGGGATTCTGACAATATAGATTTGTTGTTTGAGATGACGGCGAAATATGGATTGCCGTACTTCTCCAATTACTTGAATTCTGATATGAAGCCATCAGATGTGCGCAGTATGTGCTGCCGGTTGCGCCTTGATCTAACCGAGTTGAAGCGCCGCGGCGGTGGATTGTTTGGTTCGGCCGAACAGACGGGTTCGATCGGTGTGGTGACCATTAACTGTGCGCGTTTGGGCTATCTATTCAAAGGCGACGAAGAAGCGATGTACAAGCGCTTGGATGAGCTGATGGAATTGGCAAAGAAATCCTTGGAATTGAAGCGTCAAACCATTACAATGCATTTGGAACGTGGACTCTATCCTTATACACGCCGTTATTTGGGTTCTTTCCGCAACCACTTCTCCACGATTGGTGTAAACGGTATTAACGAAATGATTCGCAACTTTACCAATGACAAAGAAGATATTACAACAGATTGGGGACGTGAGTTTGCAAAGAAGTTATTAACGCACATGCGTGAAAAATTGCTGGATTTCCAAGATGAGACAGGCAATATGTATAACTTGGAAGCAACGCCAGCAGAAGGGACAACCTATCGTTTCGCACGTGAAGATCAAAAGCGTTTTCCAGACATTATTCAGGCGGGTACGAAAGAGGCTCCGTACTACACGAACTCATCTCAATTGCCTGTGGGCTTTACGGATGATCCGTTTGTGGCGTTGGATTATCAAGATGACCTGCAAACACAATACACAGGTGGTACAGTGTTACACCTGTACATGAGCGAACGGATTTCGTCTTCCGCAGCTTGTAAAGATTTGGTAAGACGTGTGTTGGAAAACTATAGATTACCATATGTTTCCATTACACCGGTTTACTCTATCTGCCCGAAGCATGGTTATATTCCGGGCGAACACAAATATTGTCCAATTTGTGATCAAGAATTATTGGACAGAAAACATAAAGAACAAGAACAACAAGAAAAAAAGGGAGAATAAAAAAATGACAGATCAAGAAATCTTAGAACAGAATGAATCCGCACGGCAACCAGTGGAAGTTTGGACTCGCGTGATGGGATATTTCCGCCCGTACAGCCACTTTAACAAAGGTAAGAAGTCTGAGTTTGATGAACGCAAATGGTTTGAAGAAGAAAAAGCTTGTCCTTGCTCCTGCGGTATGGCTAAGATTGCTGGCTAAGAGTAAGAGGTAGAGTTATGGCGACAGTCGCAGGTGTTGTGCCCTTTACAACAATAGATTATCCTGGGTGCTTGGCGGCTGTCGTTTTCTTTAAGGGATGTCCGCTTAAATGTCCATTTTGTCATAATCCTGATCTTCAGGAAAATGATGGCAAGGGGGAAATGGATTGGGCGGACGTCCTTTCTTTTTTGTCATCAAGAAAAGGTAAATTAGATGGTGTTGTTTTATCAGGTGGCGAACCGTTGATGCAGCCTGATATTGTTGATTTGGCGCGTGAAGTAAAGGAATTGGGGTTTAAGGTCGGAGTTCACACGTCGGGTGTTTATCCAGAAAAATTACGCGAAATGGCACCTTATATCGATTGGGTGGGAATGGACATTAAAGCGCCTTGGAATAAATATGAGTCTGTTTGTGGTCGCCCTAAAATGGCGGAAAAAGTAAAAGAGAGTTTGTCTTTTTTATTGGAAAAGGGGATTTCGTTTGAGGCACGCACCACCTGTGATCCAGATTGTTTGGTCCCAAATGATATTTTAACAATCGCCACAGAATTAAAGGCGGATGGAGTGAAAACATACGCAATGCAACATTATCGCACGTTTAAAGGCGACAAGCATCCGCCAGAACAATCGGCCATTAATCAGTTTTTTACACCCGAGGCGTTAGCACCGATAAAGGCGAAATTTTCAGATTTAATTATCAGATAAGTTTATGAATTTAAACGGCACACAATCGTTCCACTTGGTTTTGTGACAGCGCTTCTGATGTTACCACAAGTGCAATCGCTGAGATTTTTGATGTCAATATCCGTATCTGATACATTACAGGACATACATTTGCCAGCCTTTGTCATGAAACGTGTGTTTTCACAACGGGAACATTGGGAATCCACAGGAGGTTGGTTTGACGAAGTGGTTGTATCATTGCAACTATAACATCCACCATTTTGAGCACGCCACTCTGTATCTGTACAGGCGCGATAGCATCTTTGTTGATCAACTTGATAATAACGCTCTGGGCATTGAGCACATTCCTCTGCTGTGGTGGTAAGTTTATTAACAGAAGAATTTGCCGCACAAGTTTGACAATGAGGGGTCTTGTCTTGAATATATAATTGTCCGCTATCACACTGTGGTTTGTATTTACATTCACCGGCTTCATTGCAGAAATGATAACCATCTTTTGTGCCGCATTCGGTTGTTGAATCTGCATAATCTGGAACACATTCTCCCGCGGTGGCATGCCAACCAAGGATGCAATCGTCTGTTGCATATGATCCGATTGTGCAAGGATCTTTACAAGAGCCATTAGAACAAATAAAGTTTCCTCCTTTGCCACATGTTCCCAGCGTTGGTTGAATATCTGTGCCAGAGCCTTGCGGGGTGCAGGTAGAACATTCAGTGTCATATATTTCTTCGTCGCATGGATTGATGCATTGATGTGAAGAATCACAATAATATTCATTGTCGTGACAAAGTGTTACGTAAATTTTATTGCCAGTCACAGGATCGCACGCTGTAATACAATCCGTCGGTGTAAAATTGATACATTGATTGATGATACAAGTGCCTTCAGAATCTTCAACATATCCTTCGTTACAAGAGCATACACCATGATCATCTGGTGTTGCATTCGGATCGTCGCAGGTAAAACGAATATCGGGAGATGT
>JAFPYS010000009.1 GCA_017412085.1 Alphaproteobacteria bacterium | reverse complement strand
CCTTTCTTGTTTTTCCACTTATGGGCAAGTTCGTATTGTTTGAGTTTGTCCTCGCCTGTTACGGGAATTTTGGACCCAAATGGAGGATTTGTAAGCACTACACTAAAATCTCCAAAATGGATTTTTGTTTGTGTTTTGCTGCTCCAGTTTTCGGGACGTTCAAGGCTATCCTCGCAGAAAACACCACCTTTGCCGTCACCCATTATCGCCATATAAGCCTTTGCAATTTTCGATAGGAAATAATCTTTGTCGATGCCACGAATGCATTTGTTGGCGACATCGATTTTTTCTTCCAAGATTTCCATATCGCTCCAGCCCATTTCTTTGTATCGGTTGACGATTTTATTCCAAATATAACGCAACGATTCTATGATAAATCCACCACTGCCACAAGCTGGGTCAATCACCATATCGTCATCGTCGGGGTCAAGAATTTCAACCATCATCTTAACCACATTACGAGGTGTAAAGAACTGCCCTTGACCGCCTTTCAAAGCATGATCGATAAATGTCTCAAAAGCATCTGCAAGCACATCGCGCTCGGCATCAATTAGACAGTAATTCTGTAACTCACCCACAATGTAAGCAACGGAATTGTCATCAAGTGTTATGATGTCTTCTTTGGTAAAAACCTCTTTGTATTTGGTTTTTACGTCGGAGAAAAGCTTGTCGATACGGGAGCGGACTTCTGTGCTTGTTTCGTTAAGCCCAACGCGGAAACGCACAATGTTCTTTTTGTCGGTGTATTTTTCATCATAAATCTTGCAAAAAATCAAATTGATGAGTTGTTGCGCCAATACTTCATCACGAGTCGCACCAATAGCATTTGCCGCCAAATAGTTGCGGATGGCTTTGAATGTCGATTTCAAGTTGTGCGTAACAATCAAATCTCCACGTTTGATGGCACCAATATCCTCCAAACGTTCACCGTATTTCGGGATATTAGGAATCTCCTTAAACAAAACTCGTCCGTCATCCGTGTTTTGTTTTAAAAGGTAAAAACGTTCCTCACCGTTAAACCATACTCCAAGATTGGCTTTTGAGAGGGTGAGGTAGTTTTCCAATTGAGTGCGTCCGTCCTTGCGGTTTTTCTTTTTGCACTCCACAATCAGATAAATGCTGTCGTCCGTTTTTTCTGTATCGCTGAACACGGCAATATCAACAGGATATTCCTTTTTGGTGTCGCTCGGACGCACTTTCACATGGAATTGCGGTCGGGTTTGTATTTGTGTTTTCGGATAGCCGTAGTCCTCAACCAATATTCTGGAAAAAACCTGTGTGGCTTCCAATTCTTCTGGCGATGCTTTTACTTGCGTTCCCGAAATGTAGTCAATGATGTAACCTTCTTTGGGTTGTGTTTGATTTTCTGCCATTTTGCCTTGCGTTTTGTGCGCTTACTTATCTGTTTTCGGTTTGGCGGACAATCTTTTGGAGCAAAAAGAACGTGGACTTGAACATTATCCACGTCTTAGGCCCTGAGATTGCCCGCTTCACCAGATAAGTCAAGCCCACGCCAAAGCGCAGGCATTTACTTGACTTATTCGAGGTGAAGCATATTAAGTTTCTCAGGTTTAAGACGCTACCGAATAAATAGCAAACGCTATGATTTATTATATATTTATATTTTTCTTTTCTATAATTTGTCTGATTCTTTAATGAAATATTGTTTGTTTT
>JAFPYS010000008.1 GCA_017412085.1 Alphaproteobacteria bacterium | reverse complement strand
CATCACATTCAAAAGTTTCGGACCAGGATCGCCATAAACTTTCAACATGTGCCTGCCATTCTTCTTCCCATTCCTTGGTTTTGCCGAGTGCCTTATAGTCCGGCTTGGCCGATAAACGAAACCCGGTGCCGACAATGTTATCGGACAAGGTCTGCATTGCACCGGCGGCAATTCCATGATTGCGCGTTAAGTCACGCGACCGGGCAACAATGGTGTCCAATTCCGGCAACAAATCGCTGTCGGCAGAACCGCGGCCCGGTAGCCATGAGGCAATTTCTCGCAAAGTTTGCGAAGCTGCTTTGTGTGATGTGTCTGTCATTATTTACTCCAAAAAAAGCCCGACAAAAAGTCAGGCTTATGAAATTTTGATGGTTAATATATTATGATTTAGTAATCTTCTTTTTGGGAGGAGGCAAGAAGTTTGCATTTGTAATGACCTTTTGTCCCGTCTTTGCCTCTAATTCTAAACGCGCATTTTTTGCAATACGCCCTCCCTTAATTCCAGCTTTTTTATTCTCTTCCAATCCTGTTGCTTGTGTACTTTCAGCTATCTGTCTGGTTGACAATTCTGCTAAAGCTGTAAAAACCAATTCTGCATCTGACATATGATCTCTGAGATTTTGTGATTTCAACCCTTTCAAATGTTTGTGTTCTCTAACAGATAACCCAGACCATTCTTGGTGGATCATATTGGTCAGGAGAGCATATTCTTCTTCTCTTGTAACCTCATGATCTTTCCTATAGTCCGTCAGCTTATTCCGGATTTCTTGTCCCATCATCCGTTGCTGGATCCATTTTTCAGAACGCCCCATTTTTTGCCAATTCTCTCTCGCCCTTTGCAAGGATAGAGCGGGATCTGCTGTTTCTTTGATCCGTTCATAACCGACTTTAGCCAACCATTGTTTAATCGGTTCTGCTTTTGGGCTTGGAATGGATTGAACAATTCGAAGCATGGTTTGAGGATCCGCAACGTCCGTTAAACGCATTTTTCCATCTTCTGCGGGCATTTTCAACTGGCTACAATTTGTAGTCAGTTGGCTACCTTCAGCCTTTAGTCTTGTTTTCAAAACACTCCAGTATTTTCTAGGATTAGGACTATCTGTTAAGATACCAACAACATCGATAACAGAAAAATACCATGTTTCACTTTTTTCGTCATAAACACGACGAATTTTTTCGGTTTGGATTAATGATAATTCATTCATTTTTTACTCCTTTGAGCTGAATTTTATAATATTTTGACTCGAAAAGCAACCGCTATTTAAAAATTATGTAATTATTAAAAACTCACTTTCATTATCCGGCGGCAACAGATTGGTGTACCTTCAGCCGCGGCAATTTGCGATTTAAGAGAGCTGATGTAGCTTTCAAGGGCTGTTCGGCTCGCTTGGTTATAGGTTGTTGTGCCAAAGTTGCCAACGCTGACCGAGACTTCCTTTTCGCCGATCATCAATTTATGGTAGGCTTCTTCGGCCTCAACCAGTCTTGTTTTCAATACTTCTATGTTTGTTATAGCCATGGGTCATTCACCTTTGTTGGTTGGATTTGAATAAATTTCGGTTGCTT
>JAFPYS010000007.1 GCA_017412085.1 Alphaproteobacteria bacterium | reverse complement strand
GCAGCCTTAGCAGCTTCAGCAGCGGCCTTGGCTTCTTCTTCGGCCTGACGTGCAGCTTCTTCAGCAGCAGCCTTGGCTTCAGCTTCAGCCTTCATACGTTCTTGAGCCTTTTCTTTTGGCGCAGATTTCTTCGGTGTTTCACGAATTACAGGCTTTTCACACAAACCAACCAATGCAAATAATTTTTGCACGCGTTCTGTGATTTCAGCACCTTGGGCCATCCATTTCTTTGCAGCTTCAACATTAATGCGCAAAGCATCTTTGCTGTCTTTTGGCAAAAGAGGATTATAAAAACCCAACTCTTCAATAAACCGTCCATCGCGACGGCAGCGTTTGTCTGCCACGACAATCTTATGTACAGGGCGCTTCTTGGCACCACCGCGGGCTAAACGAATTCTAACTGACATTTTGTTTATCCTTTCTGTTGTAAGTTAGACCTTAAACGGCGGGAAACCACCGTTATCTATTTGACCACCTTTAAACAGATTACCCATTTTTTTCATCATGGACATCATGCCAAAGGGGCCCATTTTCTTTAATTTTTTCATGACATCGGCCATTTGCTCATACGAGCGCAACAGCTTGTTCACATCCTCCACCTTTACCCCTGCACCAGCAGCAATACGCTGTTTACGCGAGGCCTTTATGATATCGGGGTTCTTGCGTTCCGCCGGTGTCATGGACAGGATGATGGCCGCCTGTCGCTTCATCAAACGGTTATCCACGTCCGCTTGATCAATCTGTTTTGAAAATTTGGCCACACCAGGGATCATCTTCATCATTCCCTTGATATCGCCCATCTTATCAATTTGTTGTAACTGTTTTAAAAGATCATTCAAGTCGAAATTGCCCGACATCATCTTCATGGCTTGGGCTTGCATATCCTCTTGATTCACGCGTTCCATAGCTGTTTCCACCAAACCAACCACATCACCCATGCCCAAAATGCGATCGGCCACTCGTTTAGCATCAAAGCGTTCTACCGCGTCCGCCTTTTCACCAACACCTAAAAATTGAATTGGCATACCAGTGACCGCGCGCATAGATAAAGCGGCCCCACCACGGCTGTCACCATCCACGCGAGTTAAAACAACCCCTGTAATACCGATTTTTTCCTTAAATTCTTTGGCAACGTTGACAGCATCTTGTCCCATCAAAGCATCCACCACCAACAATGTCTCTTTTGGTTGGGACAAATCGCGGATTTTAGCCACCTCGTCCATCATTTCATCATCAATATGCAAACGACCCGCTGTATCTAAAATCAAAATATCATATAAACCCAACTTAGCTTCGTTCAAAGCGCGTTTTGTAATTTCAAGTGGCTTTTCACCGGTCACAATCGGCAACACATCCAATTCGTATGTCTTTCCCAAATCAGCCAACTGTTCTTGAGCAGCCGGACGATAGGTGTCCAAGCTGGCCAACAACACCTTTTTGCCTTCTTTTTTCAATTTCAAGGCAATTTTTGCAGAAGATGTTGTTTTACCGGAACCTTGCAATCCCACCATCAATAAAACATTTCTGGCATTTTGTTCCCAGTTAAATGGCGTGGATTCACCCAACAAAGCCACTAATTCATCATGCACAATTTTAATCACCATTTGGGCGGGTTGAATGGACTTAACAACTTCGGCCCCCACAGCTTTTTCTTTCACACGCGCAATAAAATCTTTTACAACGGGCAACGCGACATCCGCTTCCAACAAAGCAATTTTAATTTCCCGAGCTGTTTCATCCATTGTGGCTTCGGTAATAATACCCCGCCCCGTCAAGCGGTCAAATACCTTGGAAAGCCTATCTGCCAAACCGTTAAACACTTACTCAAACTCCTTTACATACACGTTGCGCCCCGGTGAGCGAACCATCGCCGAACGGGGTATCTCCTTAGAGACCATAAATCAGTCCTTCTTGGAAAGTGAGGTTATTGTAATTCATTTTGTCTTAAAAGTCAAGTCATTATTTATATTTTTTAAAAAAAGAATATTTTTTTATTTTTTTACTTGACATGGGTATATAAATTGGTTTACCCTTACTTTCGTATGAAAGAATAATTCTTTTGTATTCATTTAAATGAAAGGAAAATAAACATGTTAAAACAAACTTTATTAGCTTTTACAGTGTTGGGCTTTGCAGGTACTGCAGCCGCAGCTGATATTACAAACCCATTCTTCTTGCCAGAAGGTGGCCACGTGGCTTCTGTCACATCCGGTACCTTCAGTGAAAGCACATTCAAGGACAATGATGGTTGGCGCAATCGTGACTATACAAAAGTCGCCACAGAGCAATTGGCTTTTGGTATCGTGAACAATTTGGCCATCATTGGTGAAGTTTCCAAAGATTGGACAAAGACAAAATGGGCAGATGGTACATCCAGCAAAGATCACAATGACTTAGACTGGAACGCCGGTTTGGCTTGGAACATTTTGCATTGCAATACAAAATTGCAAGTGTCCTCCGTCTATGGCCAAGATGCTCCTGGCGTCAAAGGTACATATAAATACTTCGACACAGAAGTCAAATTGGGTTATCAATTCAAGACATTCTTGCCATATGCAACATTTAAGGTTCATACACCCGTTGCTCAAACAAGCGAATGGAGAACAAATAAATGGGGTTACAGCGGTAAGGTCGGTGTCTATCAAGGCAAATGTGGTGTTTGGGCCTTGGATACAGCCTTGGCTTGGGCTTTCGACAGAACAGACAGCCATACACGTACTTTGACAGCCGAAGCTGAAGCTTCTTACTATCTGACAAAGAACATGACGGTTGGTATTTATGGTTCTTATCTGTTAGACGGCAAGACAAAATGGGCTGATCATATGTATGATAAGGCCGTTGGTGCTCGTTTGCGCTTGTACTTCTAATTTAATTTAGAAGACATAAAATTTCCCCGGCTATTTAGTCGGGGATTTTTTTATTTTTCTTGCTTTTTATCTCCTTTTTCTGGTACAATGATACGAAAGGATTTAAAGATGTTGCGACTACTCCCTCAAACACTGATCAATCAAATTGCCGCCGGCGAAGTGGTGGAACGCCCCGCCAGTGCTATCAAAGAATTGATTGAAAACGCCATTGATGCTGAGGCCAATCGCATTGATATTCGCATTCATCAAGGCGGCAAAACTTATTTTTCCGTGACGGATAACGGCAAGGGCATGACCAAAGACGAATTGGCCCTCGCTGTGGAACGCCATGCGACCAGCAAATTGCCCGACGATAACCTTGTAAACATTACCTTTTTAGGCTTTCGTGGGGAAGCCTTACCATCCATTGCCTCTGTGGCAAAGATGAAAATCACTTCCCGTCCACAAGAAACGCCAAGCGGTTGGATGATTGAAGTGGATGCCGGTCACAAAAAAGATCCCGTTCCGGCCCCCGCCACCTATGGCACAACGGTCGAAGTACGTGATTTATTTTATGCCACCCCTGCTCGCTTAAAATTCTTAAAATCTGAACAAAGCGAACAAATGGCTGTGCGCGAAGTGGTGGATAAATTGGCCATGTGCTATCCGAATATTTCCTTTTCGCTTGAAAATGAAAACAAAAAACTGATTTCCTATCCCGCAACAGAAAATCTTTTTGACCGCGTTTCGATGGTGATTGGGCATGAATTTAAGGACAACGCCCTGCCCGTTCAGTCCGAATATGAAGGCATTAAATTGGCTGGCTTTGTGGGCTTGCCTACCTATACCCGCGCCACAAGCACCGAACAATATCTATATGTCAACGGCCGTTGTGTCAAGGATAAGGTGTTATTAGGGGCTGTTCGCGGTGCTTATCAGGGGCTAATGGGACATGGGTCGGATGGTCATCCGGTCCTGGCTTTATTTTTATCCGTTCCTTGCGATCAAGTGGATGTGAATGTGTCGCCCGCTAAAACGGAAGTTCGCTTTGCCGATGCGGGCCGTATTCGTGGCTTGTTAGTGGCTAGCATTCGCAATGTCCTGGCCGAACATGGGCAAAAGACAGCCTCAACACTCAACATTGGCCCCCTAGGATCTGCTGAGCAAAAACCAACTTATACACAACCAGCACACCCCTCTTTTAGATCCTATCATTCCATTTATCCATCCTATCCCAGCGCCCAACCGAAACAAGAGGCTTTAAGCCTCTCCGACAGCTACAGCGTCAAGGTGGAAAAGCCCGCCGAAACAGCGCCAGAACAAAAACTGCCCCCATTGGGATTAGCAAAAGCACAAATTCACAAAACATATATCGTTTCTCAAGCTGAAGATGCCATCTTGATTGTTGATCAACATGCGGCGCACGAACGCCTAACCTATGAAAAAATGATGCAAAACATGGGTGAAAAGCCACAAACGCAGTTGCTTTTAGTCCCAGAAATCATTGATTTAAAGCCCGAGGAAGTCAGCTTATTGACCTCGCGCACTGAAGAATTGAAAGAGATGGGTTGGATTGTGGAAGCCTTTGGGTCGGATTGTGTGGCCGTGCGTGAACTTCCCGCTCTGTTAGACAAAGCTGATATCAAACAAACGATTCAAGATTTAGTTGATACCTTGAAAACCTTTGAAGATACCGTGTTATTAAAAGACAAGATGAAGGACATTTGTGCCCGGATGGCTTGCCATGGTTCGGTGCGTGCTGGTCGCGTGCTCACGATTGATGAAATGAACGCCCTGTTGCGTCAAATGGAGGCCTGTGGCACCTCTGGTCAATGTATCCACGGACGTCCGACTTATATCACGCTGAAATTAGACGACATTGAAAAAATGTTCGGTCGGAAATAAAAACTATTTACAGTTTTTCTTCAAAAATTCTACTGCTTTTTCAGCACCATCATAGTTGGTCTCAACCGCCAAAATGGCTTTGGGACAATGTTGTTTAACAAGTTTCATAAGCTTTTTAAAGTCAATTGTACCCTCATCAAAGCCTTTGTGCTCGTCATTATTGATGCGATTCACCCTTCCATGATTGTTGTGCAAATGCATATAGCCAATCCGCTTATTTAATGTTTTCACCCAATCGTAAACAGACATCTCAGAATTAGCATTTGCATGGCCCACATCTAAACAAATTTTCAAGCGCTTGTCATTCACGGCATCAATTTCTTGCATCATAACAGAACTGTCCAATTCCAACAGGTTTTCAATCATTATCGTAATAGAATCATCTTTATCCGCAAAAAATTCCTCCCAAAAAGTTTTTGCCCTTTGGATCCAATTGGGAATCTTTGAAGTGAACGGCACATACCCGTCATGGACAACAATGCTATCACACCCCAATTCTTTTGCGATTTTATAGGCATAATTAAACCATTTCATTGTCTCTTTACGAAGACTGGGCATTCCAGAGCCCAAATTCAAATCTGCAAAAGGAGCATGCAATGATTTATGCTTGATGTTTTTAGCAATGTCTTTTTGATATCTAACTTGCTTTTTAACATTCTTCAAGCTCGGGTTGGCAAACGTTTGAAATTCCAGTCCAACTTTCTGGCGTTTCACAATTTCAAAATACTTGTCAAACTCACAATTATCACATAATCTGATGTCTGCTTTCATGGCTCCGCCTTTTCAAACACACCCCTTATGCCCCCAGCAATTTCAAGATTTCTTGCATTTTAGCAATATCTTGCTCGCTGTCGGCCAAAGCCTTGCGTTTATCAGCCACCACTTGTTCTGGCGCCTTGGAAACAAACGCTTCATTAGCCAACTGGGCTTTCGTGCGTTCTACAAAGGATTGGACATTTTGCAATTCTTTGGTCACACGTTCTTTTTCCTTAGCCACATCAATTAAACCAGCCAGAGGAATCAACAACGTCATACCATCGACAACCTGAGCCACTTCACCTGCACCTGTTTCAGATACAAACTGAATATCTTCCACTTTTGCCAGAGATTTCAAAATCGCGGCATTATCTTCAATGTTCTTACGTTGAGCCTCGGTCGCATCCTTGACTTTCAAAGTAATCTTTGCGGCGGCTGGAATATTTACGCTGGAACGCACCGAACGAACCGTCGTCACAAGCTCAAAAATCCAATCTTGATCGGCGGCCACAGCTTTGTCTTCATAGGCATTTAATGCCGGCCAAGCGGTTTCCATCAACATTTCTTTGCGATCCGCTGTTTTATCCCATAATTCTTCGGACACAAATGGCATAAATGGATGAATCAGCTTTAACATCTCATCCACCACAGCGGCAACCACAGCACGTGTTTCCGCTTTGGCAGCATCGTCATCAGAATAGAAAATATTCTTAATGGCTTCCAAATACCAGTCACAGAATGTGTTCCACACAAAGTGATAAAGCGTATTACTGGCTTCGTTAAAGGCATAAGTATCCAACCATTTAGCGATTGTATCAGCAGCTTCGGACACTTTCGTGATAATCCATTTATTGACTGGCAATTTGACCGTTGCCAAATCAAAGCCTTCCACCCGTTTGCATTCGTTCATTTCACAGAAACGAACAGCGTTCCAAATCTTTGTGGTAAAGTTACGGTAATTTTCAACACGAGCTTCACTCATTATAACACTGCGCCCAGATCCTTCTTGAATCAGCAACGAGAAGCGCAAAGCATCCGCACCATATTTATCACACATTTCCAATGGATCGATACCATTCCCTTTGGATTTAGACATTTTCTGACCTTTTTCATCGCGCACCAAACCATGTAGGTGAATTTCGCGGAAAGGCACTTGTTTCATGGCATACATAGACATCATCATCATTCTGGCCACCCAGAAGAAAATAATATCAAAGCCCGTAATCAGTACAGATGTTGGATAGTATTTCTTTAAGTGCTCATCATTTTCATTTGGCCAACCGAGCGTTGAGAACGCCCACAAACCAGATGAGAACCATGTATCCAAGACATCTGTATCACGTGTCAGCTCTGTTGGAGTGCCATAATGTTTTTCGGCAGCAGCCTTGGCTTCTTCTTCCGTTTCTTCACAGAAAATCTTGCCATCCGGCCCATACCAAACCGGCACTTGGTGTCCCCACCAAAGTTGTCTGGAAATACACCACGGTTGAATGTTCTCCATCCAAGAATAATACATGTTCTCCCAAGAATCTGGCACAAACTTTGTATCACCCTTTTTCACAGCATCCACAGCAGCGCCCACCAATTTGGATGTATCCACAAACCATTGGTCGGTCAACCATGGCTCGATGATCACATCAGAGCGATCGCCATAAGGAATTGTCATTGGGTTGTCTTCTTCATGATCATACAAACCCAAAGCTTTAATATCTTCCAATACTATTGGACGGGCTTCCAACGGACTCATGCCACGATATTTTTCAGGCACGTTTTCGTTCAATTTTGCCTCTTTTGTCAGCAAATTGACAAGCGGCAAATTGTGGCGCTTACCCACCTCAAAGTCATTAAAGTCGTGGGCGGGCGTAATCTTCACCGCACCGGTACCTTTTTCTGGATCAGCGTGTTCATCCGTTACCACGGGGATCGGCTTGTTGATAATTGGAATCAACACATTTTTACCAACAAAATCTTTATAACGTTCATCTTGATCGGAAACAGCCACAGCAGTATCCCCAAACAATGTTTCTGGACGTGTTGTACCAACCATAATAAACTTGCTGGCATCCCCTTCCAACGGATATTTGAAATACCACATTTTACCCACGGTTTCTTTTTGAACCACTTCCAAATCAGAAATAGCGGTTTGCAACTTTGGATCCCAGTTCACCAACCGCTTGTCGCGATAAATCAAGCCATCTTTATACATTTGCACAAACACTTTGCGCACAGCAGCAGACAAGCCCTCATCCATTGTAAAACGTTCACGACGCCAATCGCAAGAACAACCTAAATGCTTTAACTGATTCACAATTTGGCCACCCGATTGAGCCTTCCATTCCCAAACTTTTTCCAAGAACTTTTCGCGCCCCAAATCATGGCGAGAAACACCCTCTTTCGCCAACATGCGTTCCACAACCATCTGGGTTGCAATACCGGCGTGGTCCGTCCCGGGTTGCCACAAAACATCAAATCCCTTCATGCGCTTGTAACGACACATCGCATCTTGCAATGAGTAGTTTAAGGCGTGACCAATATGCAAATTCCCCGTAACGTTTGGTGGCGGAATTACGATGGAAAAGGCTGGTTTATCAGATTCTGGATGACAATCAAACAGGCCTTTTTCCTGCCATTTCGCATAAATTGCCCCTTCGGCAGTTGCTGGGGAAAATGATTTTTCTAACATATCGAACTCCTTTAAAATAAAAATATGGCGTTATGATAACGTAAAATTATAAAAAGGTCAATAGATTTTAACAAAAAACCCCCGCTTTGAATGGCGGGGGTCTGCGAAGTTGAGAATAAAAAAGGGGGAGGTAATCTCAATCCTCGCTACAGATGTCTGTTGATATAGGGAGACTAAATGACACAAACATCTGGTCCTGCTTATACAGGATACGCCTATTTTAACCGATTTTTTACCTTTTGTCAAGACTTTTTTAATAAAAAAGAATATTTTCCACCCAAAAATATCTTACTAATTGAAAAATAATAATTTTTATATCCTAAAAACCACATACACAAACGTCCCTTTAAAATGCATGGCAAAAAAAGAGAAGTTAAAAACAACAAAAAATGTAAATTATATAATATAATCAATAAATAAGACAAAAAATGACAAAATTTTAAAAATCAACAAAAACCTGTTGACTTTAAAGGGACGTTTATGTATGTTGGAAAAGTAGTCTGAAAAAGTTTGTTAACAAAGGCGGGGAGGAAGACTACATCCTCCCTTGCATTTGAAAGGAATTAAAATGAAATTGAAAAATGAATCCGGCCGTTCAATGGTCGAAATGTTGGGCGTGTTAGCCATTATCGGCGTGTTATCCGTTGGTGGTATCGCCGGTTATACAACGGCTATGCGCAAACACAGAGTCAATGAAGCATTAAATACAGCAAATATTATGATGATTTATTGTGAAACGCATACTTGCAATAATACAGCTTATAGCACGGCATATCCTGGGGCATCAAATCCAACTGGGGTCACGACAATGTCTGGTGTTTCTTCAAATCCTGCGCAAGTGGAAGTTGTGATGGAAAACGCTGAGGATATGAAGGCGTTTGGAGAGGCGATTGTTAATTCTGGTGTATTTACAAGCACTTCTTCTAGTTATGGTCCACCAAATAGTTCCACTTTAACGTCTATTACGTTTAGACAAAAATAATTAAGAAACTCCCCACTTTAACGGGGAGTTTTTTCTTTACAAAACGACCCAAAAGAAGTAGAGTGACTGTTAGGATTTAAACATGGCGGGGTCTATTTTTTATTTTGATCAATTTAAATTTGAAAAAAACACAGGAGAAATTTGTTTTTCCTATCATGTGGAAAATGGTCTGGAATTTACGGAAAAAATAGTGTTTCCTGGGGCGCCATTTGAATTAAATGAGACGGTTGAACAAGCGCTAAATCAAGTTTTGTTTTTGGCGCACATTGCCGTGGGGATTAGTTATTACAAAGCTTTTTTGCCGGAGGAAATAAAGGTTTTGTCTGGTGCACTAACAAAAGAACAGGCCCAATTTTTTGATGATTTTTACTTAAAAGGACTGGGAGAATTCGCAATCAAAAACGATGTGAATTTACAGGGTAAGATCCATTTCCCGTTTGAAGAAAAGGAAACAGAAGCCTTTTTATTTCCCTTGATGCCAAAGGCGTTGGTGCCCGTGGGGGGCGGTAAAGATTCGTGTGTGGTAATGGAGCTGTTGAAAGAGCTTAATATTCCGGCAACAGGTGTGGCTTGTGGGGGCTCAAAATCACAAAGTGCTTGCGCTGAAAAATCTGGCTTACCATATCTTACCTTTGAACGGACAATAGATCCTAAGCTGATTGAGTTAAATAATGCTGGAAAGGTTTATAACGGGCATATTCCCATTACAGGTGTTTTGGCGTTTTTACTGTGGGCGTTGGCGTTGTTGCGCGGGGAAAAGTATGTTGTCATGGCGTGTGAAAAATCGGCGAATAGTGGTAACATGAAACAGGGCGATTTGACCATCAATCATCAGTGGTCTAAGTCGTTTGAATTTGAAAAAATGTTTTATGATTTGACACAAAACATCACACCCGACTTTCGATATTTTTCCATTTTGCGTCCGATTTCGGAAGCCCATATTGCGCGGTTGTTTGCCCAAAAATGCAGCGCTTATTTTAATGTGTTTACCAGCTGTAATAAAGCGTTTAAGTTGGATTTGAATAAGCGACTGGATCGTTGGTGCGGCGCCTGTGATAAATGCCGTTTTGTGTTTTTGATTTTGGCGCCGTTTATGAATAAAGAAACGTTGATTCGCGCCGTCGGAACAAATCCCCTAAATGATGAAAATCAGATGGAAGGATATCGTGAATTGTTGGGACTTTCTGGGCATAAGCCCTTTGAGTGCGTGGGAGAAGTGGACGAATGCCGGTGGGCATTTAACAGGCTAAAACAAGATGTTTGTTGGCAAGAAGATGCTGTGGTTAAAGCATTAGAAGTGCCCCCAGCCGCCGCGCCATTTGATGTGTCTGATGAACATTTAATTCCAGAGGAATTACAAGATGTTATGGCAAGATTTAGAGCATAAACGCATCGCCATTTGGGGCATGGGGCGTGAAGGTGCGGCGGTAAAGAAGGCTATGCAAAAACATGTACCAAGTGCGACATTAATTGAAGTTGCCGAGAATAATGTCAATGATCTTTTTGGTGCTGATGTTGTGCTGAAATCGCCGGGGGTGTCGTTGTATCGTCCCGAAATCGCCAAAGCAAAAGAGCAGGGCATTGTGGTTACAAGTGGGACGAATTTGTTTATGGCAAATAAGAATCCTGCGACTAAAGTGATTGCGATTACAGGCACAAAGGGAAAGAGTACGACATCCAGCTTGCTTGCACACACATTGACGTCTTATGGGTTAAAGGTGTGCTTGGGCGGCAATATCGGCGTGCCCTTGTTGGATTTTGTTGATGAGTCGGCGGATTATGTAGTGGCGGAATTATCAAGTTATCAGTGTGCGGATTTTGTGGGGCGACCGGATGTGACGGTGTTGTTGAATTTGTATCCTGAGCATTTGCAATGGCATGGCACACATGAGCAATATTATGCGGATAAACGTCACATGTGGGCGCAAGGCGTATGGCAATTGGATAACCGCGACAATGGAATCAAAATCCAAGACAATTTTTTTGTGGATTCAGGTAAAACACTTTTCCCGATTTCAAGCTTGAATCTGCGCGGCATTCATAACGCTCAAAATGCATGTGCTGTGTTGGCTGTGTTGAAGCATTTTGGCTTGGATTTAATGCGGGCAGAACAGGCTTTTCAATCTTTTGATGGGTTGGCGCATCGCCTGCAAATTGTGGCTGAGCAGGGAGGGCTTACCTTTGTGGATGACAGTATTTCCACCACGCCCGAAACGGCGATCTGTGCGATGGAAAGTTTTAAAGGCAGGCCAATCACTTTGTTGGTGGGGGGCTTTGATCGTGGGCAAGATTATACGGAACTGAATCGGTATATCAAGGAAAATGGTGTGCAAGCAATCGCATTACCGACAACGGGTGATCGGGTTGATACGCCCTGCCATGTCGCAACGATAAAGGAAGCAGTAGCACTGGCAAAGCAGGTGACACCAAGGGGAGGGTGCGTGCTTCTGTCACCAGCGGCACCAAGTTATAATATGTATAAAAACTTTGAAGCCCGCGGCGACGATTTTAAGGCGGCTGTAAAATTCCCTTGACAAGTGCGATGAAATTTGATATAATTCTTCTCGTTTCCCAAAAGGGCTAATATAATTTGGCTGCCCCGCGGGCATGTATAACAATAACAAAAGGAAAGAAAATGCCAAAATTAAAATCTAAAAGCTGCGTGAAAAAACGCTGCAAACTCACCAAAAACGGTAAAGTCAAAACTGGTCACGTGAATAAACGCCACTTGTTTATCCACAAGGATAAAAAGCGTACACGTCAAGCACGTCGTACTCGTGTTGCTTCTACAACTATGAGCAAAGTTTTGAAGTTTTTTATTCACGGGAAAGGAGTGTAACCTATGGCAAGAGTCAAACGTGGCACGACTGTCCGTGCAAAGCATAACAAAGTTTTGAAGTTGGCGAAGGGTTATCGCGGCCGTAATTCCAAGGTCTTTACAATTGCTAAAGAAAAAGTGGAAAAAGGTTTGCAATATGCCTATCGTGATCGTAAAGCAAAGAAAACAGACATTCGTCAATTGTGGATCGTTCGTATTAATGCGGCCGTTCGTGCAAATGGCATGGTGTATTCTCGCTTTATGAATGGCCTGAAAAAAGCCGGTATCGAATTAGACCGCAAGGTCTTGGCCGATGTCGCTTTGAATGATCCGAAAGGATTTGAGGCCTTGGTGAAACAAGCTAAAGATGCTTTGAAATAAGCGAATTTGCTTTAAAAAAATCCCCGATGCGTGATGCTCGGGGATTTTTTACAGTTCTTTAGCGTTACGTAAGACGCGTGTAGCGCTTGGGGTCGGCTTATCTGTTTGGGTATGCAAAACAATGCCCGGTAAAAATTGAAGCGGTTTGTTTGATCCCAATGTGCCACGGACAATGACCCGCTTGGCTGGTTGTCCCACCTTTGAATAAATAGGAATAATTTCGATGGCCCCCAGCTTTTGTTCCAAAATCATCAAGATTTCACCCAGCAACTCTGGCCGATGAATCAAAGTAAAAGTACCCTTTGCGCGGATATGTTTTAAGCAATATATCAGCCACTTATCCAAATTAAAGTCTGCCATATAGGCTTTGGCTTGCTCATTGTTGGCACGAGCAGCGCCCGTTGTGTCATAAAATGGGGGATTGGTCACCACATGGTTAAATTGTTTGCCTTTCAAAGGGTCTGTACGTTGGAATAAGTCTGTGCGGATAACGGTGATTTTGCGATCATTCAAGGCTGCATTTTCCTGGATTAACTGAACCAAATTTTCTTGAATTTCCAAAGCCGTCACTTGAACGGGCACTCTGGCGCCGATACAAAGTCCGATCACGCCATTACCTGCGCCAACATCCAACACAGAATCATTGCGTTTGGCCTTAACCGCGGCGGCCACCAAAACGGCATCCGACGTGGCGCGCAACCCCTTAACGGATTGCCGCAGCTTCACTTTACCATTTAAAAAAGCGTCTGTCGTTACATTTTTCATGTGCGGCATTATAACAAAATTGTATTTAAAAGTAAAGACTTATTTTGAGATTCGTTTTTGGGCGCGTTCAATGGCGGGAAAAATCTCATCCGGTGCATTAGCAAAGTCCACAAAGGCGATTTGATCGGGTTTAACAGCACCATTTTCCAACATATTGTCGATCATTTCTTTCATAGGATTCCAAAATCCTTTGAAGTTAAGGAAGATCAGGGGCTTCTTTGTGCGATCTCCAATTTTAGTGTGGACTCCGAAAGAAGCAACTTCGTCAATCGTTCCCCAACCACCGGGCATAATTAGCAAGGCGTCCGCACTTTCCATCATCAAGTGCTTGCGTTCGTGCAAAGTTTCAACAATTTGAAGCTCACCTTCTTGGTAAATAGATGGATCAGCGCATTGGCGTTTGAATAAAACAGGAATTGTAATTCCCAAAACTTTACCACTTTCAGAGCGAACGCCACGAAATGCCGCGCCCATCAAACCGCCGTCTCCGACGCCGTAAATCATTGTAATACCTTTTTTAGCTAGCAAGGCACCAACATCGTATGCTGGTTGGATAAATTGTGGATTGATATCATCACTGCTGGAACCAAAGATGGCAAGGGCTTTATATTTAGACATGACTACTCCTTAATGATATATGTCACAGGATAGACGGATCCATCTGGTGCACAAGGAGGGCTCATGCGCCCACAGGCGGCTAAAATAAAAGCAATACTAAAAATAAAAATAATTTTCTTCATGGCCTCAACATAGTATAAAAATGCCTCCATGTCAACACAAATCTTAATAATGTGGCGGTGGCGTTTCTTCGGACAAAGGTTTAACAAGTGATGCATCCACGCTGTCACGCAGAGCGCGATAATCCTTTTCCAGACGATCGATTTTCCTTCCTTGTTGAATGACAACGGAATTCAAGTCGTCCAATTGAGCCTCTAAATTGGCAAGGTGTCGTTCAATTTCTGTCAAACGATCTGTATCAGCCATTGATTTTTAACCTTTCAGCCACTTCATCTTTGCCCAAAATTTTCATAATGGAGCACAAATCTGGGCTTTGTACACGACCTGTGATAGCCACGCGCAAGATTTTGGCGACATCTGCCACGGAGCCCTTGAATCCTGATGGATCGGCCTTGTATGCTTTCATGTCGGTTGCAAAACCATTTTGTTCGGCAACTTGTTTGACTTTTGCAAACCAGGCCTGATTGTCATCTGCTGGATCATAAATTGCCGCAAATTCGGCTGCCACTTTTTGAATGTCCTCATGAGCCAGCGGAGCCAACAAACTTTCATCATAAGCCGGACGGTTGAAGAAAAATTCCATCTCATGTTCAGCGTCTTCCCATTTGAATAAATCCTTGCGGGATTTGGTGCCAATTCCGCGTTCAATGTTGAAAATGGCAATGCATTTGTCGCGATTGTTTTCTAACACGGTGGCAAATTCAGGCTTATATTCTTTCGCCCATGTCAGCACTTTATCATATACTTCTTCGGCGGTCATACGGGCCACAACTTCGCGGGCAATGCTGTTTAATTTCACCATATCAAACAAAGCCCCGGCCGTGTTGGAAATTTTGTGAATATCCATTGGGAAATCCATCACGGGAATGGTTGGATTTGCTTTGCGCCAATCTTCAAAACTAGCATTCATTAAATTCATCAGATATTCCAATACTGCATCTTGTGGATAACCATGCTCTGCAAAATAGGCAATATTTGCTTCCGGATCTAAACGCTTGGAAATTTTACGACGCTTGCCATCTTCGCCCAACTTTTGTAATAAAGCATGATGCCCATATTGTGGTAATGGCCATCCCATCAAATTAAATAATTGAATATGTAATGGTACGGAAGGCAACCAATCTTCGCCACGAATCACATGTGTTGTGCCCATTAAATGATCGTCAATCAAGTGGGCAAAATGGTATGTTGGCAATCCGTCATTTGCTTTGATAATGACCACATCAATGTCGTATTCTGGCAAAGAAACTTTACCTTTTAACAAATCGTCCACAACGATACGTTTCGAATAATCGCCCGTGGATCTTAAACGAATGCAGAAAGGTTTCCCGGCTTTCAAATTAGCTAAAATTTCTTCATCCGTTAAATTGCGGCATTTCGCATACGACCCGTAATAGCCAGGACGTAGGCCTTGTTTTGTTTGAACTTTACGACGCATCTCCACATCTTCTTCAGAACAAAAGCAAGGATATGCGGCTCCTTTTGCAACTAATTCTTTTGCATACGCTTGATAAATGTCTTTTCGTTTAGATTGTGTATAAGGGGCATAGACACCCACTTCACCCTTATCCAAAGTGCTTCCTTCGTCAGGATGAACACCATAATGAGCCAATGCTTTTAAGACAACATCTACAGCACCTTCGATTTCACGTTTTTGGTCGGTGTCTTCAATGCGTAAAAAGAAGACGCCATTATGTTGGTGTGCCAAACGTTCCGCCATAAAACCTTGGTAAAAATTACCAATATGTAAATAGCCGGTTGGGCTGGGAGCTAGACGAGAAACAACAGCACCTTCTGGTAATTGCCGTGGAGGATATTTTGCTTCTATCTCAGCCACCGTGGGCAATTTGTTAGGAAACAATAAATCTAAAATCTCAGGCGTCATGTTTTTTCCTTTCTTAAATCTAGCCGAAATTATATCATATTTTTGCTTGCTTTTCAAGGGGGAATTTGATACAATGTGGGACAAAAGAAAAGGAGTCAAAATGAATCTGTTATCCGTTATCAATGAAAAAGTAGGAGCCGCGTTTAAGACCGCTGGCTATCAAGATGCACAAACATTGGTGCGGGCGGCGGATCGTCCAGACTTGGCCGATTATCAAGCAAACGGGGCATTGGCTTTGGCTAAAAGCCAGCATCAAAATCCACGTGAAGTGGCCGAAAAAATTGCAGAAGAATTGAAAAAAGATTCGTTTTTCAGTGAAGTTTCTGTGGCGGGGCCCGGCTTTATCAATATGAAAATTAAAGATGAGGAATTGACGAAATTAGCAGCGCCCATTTTAACACAGGAGAAGGCTGGTTATGAACGGGTGGATAAGCCACGAACAGTGGTGTTGGATTATTGTGGGCCGAATGTTGGCAAGGTGATGCATGTGGGACATTTGCGTTCTGGAAATATCGGTGATGCAGTGCGGCGCATCATGACTTTTGCGGGTGATAAAACAATTGGGGATGCACACTTGGGCGATTGGGGGCGGCCAATGGGATTGGTGCTGACAGAATTGCAAAAGCGTTGGCCGGACATGCCTTATTTTAAAGCTGATTACAAAGATGATAAGGGTTATCAAGTGCCGTTTACTTTGGCGGATGTAATTGAAGCTTATCCCGTGGCTTCTGCGAAGGCAAAAGAAGATGAAGCGTATATGGAGCAGGCCAAAAACTATACTCGCGAATTACAGGAAGGTAATAAAGGCTTGCGTGATTTATGGAAGAAATTTGTGGATTTAACCAAGGCTGATACGCAAGATTTGATGCAACAATTAAATGTGCATTTGGATTTGTGGTGGGGCGAAAGCACGGTCAATGATCGTTGCAATGAAATGATTGAACGATTGAAAAAATCAGGCGTTGCCGAATTGGATGATGGGGCATGGATTATTCGTCAAGAAGGGGATACGCCTCCATTGATTTTGGTGAATTCTGCTGGTGCCTCTATGTATGCGGCAACAGATTTGGCCACATTGGAAGCCCGTATGGAGGAATTTAAACCGGATGTTGTATTGTATTTCACGGATGCTCGTCAAAGCCTTCACTTTGCACAAGTGTTTGCAACCGCTAAGAAAACAGGAATTGTGCCGGAAAATGTGAAGTTGGAATATCAACCGTTTGGTTCGGTCAATGGGGCGGATAATAAACCATACAAAACACGGGATGGTGGTGTGCCGACTTTGCGTTTTTTAATTGATTCCGCGGTGCAAAAGGCGCGAGCTAAAATGGAAAGCGGTGAAATTGGACGCGATTTAACGGACGCAGAAAAAGATGAGATTTCACATACGGTTGGTGTGGCCGCTTTGAAGTTCATGGATTTGATGAATGATAAAGTTAAGAACTATATCTTTGATGAAGATCGTATGTTGGCCACAGAGGGTAAGACGGGACCGTATTTGTTGTATGCGATGGTGCGAATGAAGTCTGTGCTGGAAAAATTAGGTAAGCCAAAAGACGACACTTTAACGATTACAAATCCTGCCGAGCGTAAGTTGCTTCTAAACCTTTACACGTTCCCAGAAAATGTGCAGATTGCCTATGATAATCGTGCGCCGCACGTGATTGCCGATTATTTGTATAAATTATGCCAGGACTTTAATTTGTTCTATCATGATTGTTCCATTAAAGATGCGGATGAGTCGACGAAAAATAGCCGTTTGAATTTATTGGCCTACACGTTAAAAGTGGCTCTGTTGTGCGCAGACATGTTGGGACTTAAAGTGCCCAATAAAATGTAATTAAATTTCGGGCTGAAGATCCGCAGGCAAATCCCAGTAAGTTGCTTCTGAGTGAATGGGTAAAAAAGTTGAGACATACTTGTCAACACTTACGCCAAATGGGTTTGCAAGAGTTTTGGGGCGACTAAATGAAGTGCGTATCCAAATTTTTTTGCGTTCTCTGTTTTTTGACTCATCAATTTTGCATTTTAAACAAGCCTTCGAATTATCGGAACAAGCACAAGCAGAAACAAGATCATCTGTAATTGGTAAATCAAATGTTTCCAAAACGGCCATCCAAAGATCTGGAGCGACCAATCGTAAATCATAGATATGCGCTTCGCGCACTAAACCATTGCCACGTGTTTTCGATAAAAGCGCTTGTCCTTCGCGAACAAAGGCAGTAAATACACTAGGGGCTGATAATTGCGCAATTGGACCAGTTTGACCAAAATTGTAATTCATTGTATCTATGGCCCAAACAGTGCTGTTACGCACTTTTAAGTATTGCATCAGCTTTTCTTCCACGATAAGACGCATCGGATTGATGACAATAGAGGTTGATTCCGTTGGTTTTAGTTTTTTATCTTGGGGATCGATGCGGTAAAATTGCCAAACACCTCCACGACGTACGGTGACATCCAGATGGGTGATTTGATAATTAAGATACACACCAAGAGAAATTAAAAGTGCGGATAATAAAACCACGCAGACGGTGAGTGTGCGCGTCATTTTAAAAAAACGACGTTCGGGCAACGCAGAAACATTCAGCCTTAAAGGATACGCTTCCAACTTGTCTTGGGGTGTTTCGGGATAATTTGCCACAATTGCCTCCATCTTTGTTGGTTTTAAGATACGATATTTTTTTTGTATTTTCAATAAAAAAATAAAAAAGAGCTTGTTATTTTTGTAAAAAGAAGGCTATAATGAAAACGAAGGAAAAGGAGATGGTGCCTATGCGGTATGTTTTAAGTCTTATTTTGGCGATATTTGTAATGTGTGAGGCAAAGGCTCAAAATATTCGAGCCATGTCTGATGCAGAACAATTAGGCATGACGGCGGGTTTGGCGATGGCCTGTGGCGCTGACAAGAAATTAGAAGATTTTGATTTGATTTCAGCTCGAATTTTGGCGAATCAATCCCCTACAGATGAGGCGGAAAGACGTGAAGCAAAGGTATATGCTCAGGCAAAATGGGATGCAATGATGCGTCAAAAAAAAGGTAAGCAGTCCGATTGTAAAGAGATTATAGAACATTTTAACAAATTGCCGCTGTTTAACTCTATTGTGTATAGCGATGGTTCTGTGAAATTGCCGGATGGAACATGGTCACGTCCGTTGCGCCCCATCCAAAAACGTTAGGATTTTAATGCGCCCAGATATATTAAATCCGTTGTTTGCCTCTGTAAGCTCATTTCGGGGTATTGGTCCGAAGTTGGGCGCCTGGCTTTGTCGTTTGTGCGGTGAGCAGGTGGTGGATGTTTTATGGCACTTGCCAACGGGAATTAATGAGCGAAAGGTTTTACAAGGTGAGCCGGTTGAAAATACGTTGGCAACTTTGAAAATGACAGTGACAGCACATCAAATTCCCAGAACACGTCGTCAGCCTTGTATTGTGTTTGGGGAAAGCGATTGGGGTGAAGTTCAGCTTGTTTTTTTTAATTATCACGCCTCTTTTTTAACGAATAAGTTGGCAATTGGACAAAGTGTTTGGGTGTCTGGTCATATGGTAAAAGAAGGAAGTTTTATCAAAGTTTTGCACCCAGATTATATAGAACGTGATCTTGATAAAATACCAGAATTTGAAGCAATTTATCCATTGAAAGCGGGTGCAAATGGTAAGGTGATTCGTAAATTGATAGATCAAATTATGCCGACACTTCCAAATTTGCCAGAAGAAATTGATGAGGATATTATCAAAAAAAATCATTGGCCGACATGGTACAGGGCAGTGCAAGAGGCTCATCATCCAAAAAATTTGAATGATGTCGATTTTCAAGCACCGGCAAGACAGCGGTTAGCATTTGATGAGTTATTGGCCAATCAGGTAGCATTACATTTGGTTAGGCGATATAACCAAAAACAAAAGGGTAAAAGCTTGCCACGTCAGGACAAGTTGAAATTGAATTTGCCTTTTGTTTTGACGATGGCACAGCAAAAATGTTTAAAAGAAATTCGTGATGATTTGGCAAGTGCGGATCGGATGACGCGCTTGTTACAGGGAGATGTGGGATCAGGTAAGACAGTGGTTGCATTGTTGGCGGCATTGCAAGCGGTAGAAAATAAAACACAAGTGGCTTTTTTAGCGCCGACAGATATTTTGGCTCATCAGCATTTTGATAAAATTAAGGACCTATGTGCCGATTTGAAAATTCACATAGAGCTTTTAACTGCACGCGAAAAAGGTAAAAAACGCGATCAAATTTTGGCAGATTTAAAGGCGGGAAAAATTAATATCATTATTGGAACCCATGCTTTGTTAGAGGACAATGTTGTATTCCATGATTTAGGTTTGGTGATCATCGATGAACAACATCGTTTCGGTGTGAAACAGCGCGTTGCTTTGGCTGAAAAGGAAAAAGGGGTGAATGTGTTGGTGATGACGGCAACTCCAATCCCGCGGACGTTGGCCTTGACGGCTTATGGCGATATGGATGTGTCGATTTTGAACGAAAAGCCGGCTGGCCGAAAGCCCATTGATACGCGTGTGATGCCTTTGTCGCAAATTGATGCGTTAGTGGAAAGATTAAAAAATAATCCGACGCAGGTTTATTGGGTGTGTCCGTTGGTGGAAGAATCAGAAGAGTCGGATTTAATGGCCGCAGAAAAAAGATATGCAGCGTTGTGCCAGCTGTTTGGTGATGAAGTGGGTCTTGTTCATGGCAAGATGAAAGCGGCCGAAAAAGATGCGGCGATGATGGACTTCGTTTCTGGTAAAACAAAAATTCTTGTTTCTACAACGGTTATTGAGGTGGGCGTGGATGTGCCAAGTGCTGGACTGATGGTGGTGGAACATGCGGAACGTTTTGGATTGGCGACGCTTCACCAATTGCGGGGACGTGTGGGACGCGGACAAGAAAAAGCTGTGTGCATTTTACTGCATGGGCGGTTGTCAGAAATGGCGCGCGAAAGATTGTCTGTGCTCAGAGAATCGGACGATGGTTTTAAAATTGCAGAAACTGATTTAAAGTTGCGGGGTGCTGGCGAGGTTTTGGGAATTCGTCAAAGCGGTATTCCTTTATTTAAATTGGCGGATGTGGCGGAGCATGCTAATCTTTTAACACTGGCAAATGAGGAAGCGCAAAGGATTTTAAAGGAAGACCCAGAGCTCAAAACAAATCGTGGACAGGCATTAAAAAATATGTTATATCTTTTTAAAAAGGATAAAGAAATTCATTTATTAAAGGCGGATTAAATGACGGTAAAATTTACATTGCAACCACCAGAAGTTACCAAGCGTTTGCGCAAAGAATTTGATCACAAGCGATTGAACAAAGTGTTTGTACTGTGGCTTTATCGGACGGGACGGTTGAATCCTTATAGCCATGAGATCAATTTAATTCGGGCCTCGCGCGGATTGGCTCCCTCTGGGTTTGATGTGCATCACATTGTGCCATTGTCAGGCGGTGGATTGAATAAGTTTTCCAATATGTGTTTAATTGAGCGCAGTTTGCATAAATTTATCAACAAAAAATGTTTTGATCCGGCGTTAAAAGGGATTAAAGTGGGCGAGACGGTGACAATTGATGTGCCGGACTTTCCGCGCGTGGCGTTGCGTCGGGAATATAATGGTTGGATTGACAAAGTGTTGCAGCAAACTCGTAATTCTGGCAACTGGTATCGCTTCTTAAGAAAGGGATAAAAAAGCGGACATCGTTTGATGCCCGCTTTCGTCTTTTGTTTCATTTAGAAAGTATATCTTAAACCCAAAGATACTTTATGATTTGTAAATTTGGTTTTGCTATCATAATCTTTGATTTTACCCAAATCTTCATATCTGTAACCGAGTGTTAAATCAATATTTTCATTGACGACATAGCCAACGCCAAATCCAACATTCCAACCCCAATCTTTGTCCTTGATACTTTCTTTTCCAAGCCCCCAGTCCCTGAGATCGGCGGTTTCTTTTAACCAACTGTAACCAATACCAGCACCGATATACGGTTTAAGTGGCACTTTAATATCTGCTGGAATATCCCAATAGCCATTCAAGAAGAAACCTTTTGTTTCACCTTTTACTGGCACAACATTCAAAAGTTTATCTTCCATTTTGTCATTGTAATAACCTTCTAAACCAACTCTAAATTGGTTGATCTTCGCACCAACTTCCAAAGCACCACCAAAAACATTATCTCTCATATTTTCTTTGGTAAATCCAGTTTCTTTGTATTCAGCTTTTAACCAGTTGTGGGTAACTTTACCTTCCACATAAGGTTTCACTTCCAAAGCGGAAGCACTCGTGGCAACCATAGCGATTGCGGATAATAATAAAAGTTTCTTCATATTTTTTCTCCTTTGTTAAAAAATTAAAACCACCTGAAAAATCAGGTGGTCGGAGAGTTCGTAAATCAAAACATAATGATAATGATCCCTGTGGCCTTTAAGGTTATGCCCCCGAAAGGGCACAACCCCTGAACATACACCACAAGCTCCCCGACCATAAGTCAAGGATGGGACTGAAATGGGTATTTACTTTTGAAAAGGAAACACGCCATTTCGGGTAGGGTGTTCAAACTACCCCATTATGTTTGAGCTTACGAGGCTCTTGACGCACCTTATTCAGGCACTTTGGACAAACGGTTTTCCGCTCATCCAACTTAAGTGTAAAAGAAATAAATTCTGATGTCAAGATAAAAAAATAAAAAAAGCGGACATCGTTTGATGCCCGCTTATTTTTAGCTGAGACGAAATTATTCTTCGTCTTTCTTGGCCTTTTTGGCTTTCTTTTCCAAAGCTGCACCCAAGATGTCGCCCAAAGAGGCGCCCGAGCTTGTGGAACCATATTCTTCCAAAGCACGTTTTTCATCTTCGATTTCGCGAGCCTTAATGGATAAATTGACCTTGTGGGCTTTGTTATCAACGGAGACAACTTTAGCATCCACTTTTTCGCCAATGGCAAAACGTTCTGTTTTTTGTTCGGAACGTTCCTTGGCCAAGTCTGTGCGTTTGATGTAACCTTTCACACCATTCACATCGACTTCAAGACCATTTTCTTCAATGGCGGATACAACAGCAGTCACCACGGCGCCTTTCTTCAGGCCTTCCATAGAACCAGCCATTGGATCTTCTGTCAATTGCTTGATGCCCAAAGAAATACGTTCTTTTTCGACATCAATATCCAAAATCTTGGCTTTGACAGTCATACCTTTCTTGTAGTCCTTGATGGCTTCTTCACTTGGTTTATCCCAAGCAAGGTCAGAACTGTGAATCATGCCGTCCAAGTCTTCTGTTAAAGACATGAAGACACCGAATTCGATCACGTTCTTAATTTCGCCTTCAATGACATCGCCGACTTTGTGTTCTTTGGCGAATTTTTCCCATGGGTTTTCTTGTAATTGTTTCATGCCCAAGGAAATACGACGTTTAGATTCATCCACTTCCAAAACGATCACATTCACTTCTTGACTTAATGTGACAATCTTGCTTGGATGTGTGTTTTTCTTTGTCCAGCTCATTTCAGAAACGTGGACCAAGCCTTCAACACCGTCGCCCAAATCAACAAATGCACCATAATCGGTGATGTTGCTGATCTTGCCAGACAACTTGTCGCCCACATGGAATTTGGCTTCTACGCCAGCCCATGGGTCTGTTTCCATTTGTTTCAAGCCCAAAGAAATACGGCCTGTTTCTTGGTTAAATTTAATAATTTGGACTTTGATTGTTTGGCCAACAGATAAGATTTCCGCTGGATTGTTAATACGCTTCCAGCTCATATCTGTGACGTGCAACAAACCATCTACGCCGCCTAAATCAATAAAGGCACCGTAATCTGTGACGTTTTTCACAGTACCATCAACCACTTGACCTTCGGACAAGTTCTTGATGATTTCAGAAGTTTGTTCAGCACGAGCTTCTTCCAAAACAGCACGACGAGAGACAACGATGTTTCCGCGTGCTTTGTCCATTTTTAAAATAGCAAAAGGTTGTTCAACACCCATTAATGGGGTCATATCACGAATTGGACGGACGTCAATTTGGCTGCCAGGTAAGAAAGCAGTAGCTCCCTTTAAATCGACAGTAAAACCACCTTTGACGCGGCCAAAAATTGTACCATTTACATGTTCGCCCTTTGTCATGGCTTGTTCTAAATCACCCCAAGCTTCTTCACGACGAGCTTTTTCACGAGATAAAACGGCATTACCTTCGCGATCTTCATAACGTTCAATAAAGACCTCTACAATATCGCCGACTTGAACAGCTTGGACACCGAATTCGGACAAAGGAATGCGTCCTTCAGATTTTAATCCAACATCAACGATCACTTCGTCATCATCAATACGTGTTACTGTTCCAGATACTGTTTTTCCTTGCAAGGATTTGTCAGTACCCATATATTCATCTAATAATGCACCAAAATCTTCTGTTTCTGGTGTTTCTTGTTTTTTACTTACCATAAAATACCTTAAGTTTCTTTTGGTTGGCCAACGATTATAAATCGTGGACTTAGTGTATTCTTCTGAACAACAATTGGGTGCGAATACAAAACCCAATAGACCCTTCCACTCTGGAAAAGTGAAGTAAGTATATCAGGTTTTTACAAAAAAATCAAGAGTTTTTTTATTATAAAACGTCTTTACCGCACAGCGCGTTTAAATCGACCGCTTTACCGCTTAAACGCATGGTAACATCTTCAACGGAGCCATCTTGCATTTGTTCGTTGTGAACGCTGAAATCAATATCGGAAACGCCGTTTACTTGAACCATGGTTGTCAGCAATTTGCGGCACATGGAACCTTTGATGCGGTCGCCTTTTTGATCGGTAATTTCGGCAACAAATTCCGTACCGGTAAACTCTCGATCTGCATCTCTGGGGGCTTTGAATGTAATGTCATAATTACCCGACTTCGCGGCATAGGATTTGAGATATTCATCCATAGCATCAGGCGTTGCCAATTTGTGATGTGTTAAATCCGTCAGAATTTGGACGCTGTTTAAATTAATGGTGTGAATGATATCGTTGATGCGATGCTTTGTCATCATTTGACGAAAACCAGCAATTGTTCCGACAGATAAAACGCCGATGATTGCTAATACAGCCAACATCTCGGTCATTGTTCGTCCCGCTTCATTTATGTATTTCATATCTTTCTCCTCTCCCATGATAAAAGTATTTTAAATAATTTTTTTCAAAAGTGCAAGCATTATTTTTTGGGTTTGCATCCGCAATAACTTTGGCGATATAAATTGTATTGTTTTCCCAGCTTTTCCGCTTTCTCTAGACCGCCATTTTTACGCCAGTTTGTTGTGTCATAAGGAATGCCAAATTCAGCTTCAACTTTTTTTCCGGCGCGGCAAACTTGATCAAAATCTTTGAATCGTGAAATGCCAAAAACGGAGGAAATGCGTGTGAATCCATTTTTCTTGGCGTATTCGGCGCCGGTTTTAAGCCTAAAATAAAAACATTCATCACAGCGTTTCCCTTTTTCGGGTTCGTTTTCTAATCCCTTTGTGGCTTGTTGCCACAGTTCGGGAACGTATTTTCCTTCAATAAAGGGCACCTTTAAATCTTTGCACACGCGTTTGTTTTCTTGTAATCGTCGTTGATATTCTTCTTTGGACTGAATATTGGGGTTAAAAAACATCACAGCAAAATTTTGTCCCTTCTCGGCTAATTCTTTAATAACACCAACAGAGCAGGGAGCACAGCAAGATAACAACAATAATTTATCCATTTTGCCTCCGGTGAAGATCGTTTAAAATTCGGGATCGTGTGGAGGGCAAAGAACCCAAATGACTGTATAAAAAATGACCAGTTAGAGCCAATCCATCGGCCAAATCTTCTGGACTTGCTGGGGCATCTTGCCATACAAATTTTGGAAGCTTTAATAATTTGTCGTGATAAGGGCGTCCCTTTTCTCGGCTGACGGCTCGACCAGTTTTTGGGGAAATATACGCAAGATCATTTTTGTCTCCGCCACCGGCACATTCGCTGAAATCTAGGGCAAAACCTAATGCAGAAAGTAATGCAACCTCAAAACGAACATAATTTTCATAAAAATCTTTTTGTTCTAATGCGTCCAAAAAATTTAATGTTTGAGCATGTAATTCGGGATATAACTGGCGCTCTGGTAAGCTTTTGTCCAAGGTGGCGCATAAATTGGCCAAGACATTAAGACGTGGCATGTCATCCAACAACAAAGGGGCATATCCTTTTGTTTCTTCCAAGTAAAACGATCCCAGTTGATCGGAAAGGCGGGCCTTCCAGGTGGCTTGGCAAAGGGTGCCAATTTCCGGTGGATGTTTTTTCTTGATAACACCCAAATGACGACCATTTTCGGCGGTAAACAGACTGACAATGAAAGCGGCTTCACCCAAAGGTTTTGAACTGAGCACAATAGCATTTGACGTGGTAAACTCAGGCATTGAAATCTAATCCCCATGGTTTGTATTGTGTCGGATCTTCGGCCCAATTTTCGCGCACTTTGACGAATAAAAATAAGCTGACTTTTTTGTGTAATTGTTTTGTCAGTTCAAGACGTGATTGTTGTCCGATTTTTTTAATCATTTGCCCGCCGCGCCCCAGGATAATCATACGATGGGCAGCGCGTTCTACAATAATATTTTGTTCAATGCGGATGGATTTTTCAGCCTCTTTAAACGCAGTTGTCTCAACGGTTAGATGATACGGCAGTTCGTTTTTTAAATTCATGAATAATTTTTCGCGCGTCACTTCGGCCGCAAACAAACGATCTGGCATATCGGTCATTTCATCTGAATCGAAAAGCCAGGGGGAGGTTGTCGCTTTTGTACATAAAAAATCCATCATCTCTGGAATACCTTTGCCAGTTTTAGCAGATACGTAAAAAACAGCATCCCATAATTCCATTTGGCCGATTTGTGTTGCAAGTGTGGCCAGTTTTGTGGGTGTTACTTGATCAATTTTGTTGATGGCCAAGATGGCTCTTTTTTTTGTTTTTGTCAGATTTTGAATGATAAGATTTGTGTTGTTATCTAGCCCTTTTGTGGCATCAACCAAAACCAAGCGCATGTCGGCATCATCAGATTCGGTCCAAGCGCCCGCGACCATGGCACGATCTAAGCGGCAAGAAGGTTTAAAAATACCAGCGGTATCCACCAAAATCAACTGGGTATTGTCTTTAATGAAAATGCCGCGAACTTTGCCGCGTGTTGTTTGTACTTTGGGGGAGACAATAGAAATTTTGCTGCCAATAATATGGTTTAACAGGGTGGATTTGCCCGCATTAGGAGCACCCAAAATTGCTACAAACGCACATTTTTGTTCAGCCATGATGCTGCTCCAAAAGATTTCGTGCGGCCTCTTTTTCGGCCTCTTTTTTGTTGTGTCCTACACCAAAAGCGGTTAATTTGCCAACTTTAACTTGCACCTTGAAAACAGGCTCATGCTCGGTTCCCATTTGCTCTATGGTTTTATAAATTGGTAAGCATTTAAAATTGTGTTGGGCCCATTCCTGGCAAGCCGATTTAGGATCTTGTGGTGCTTGTGCGTTTGATTCCATAAGTGGCATCCACACGGGCAACATCAGATGTTTGACAGCTTCCAATCCTTGATCTAAATACAAAGCACCCAACACGGCTTCGCACACGTCCGACAAAACAGAATTGTTTTCTTTTAACTCTGAGTCTGTGGTTTTGACAAGTTTATTCAATCGCCACAGGTGAGCAACGTCAGCCAACGTTTCTTCGCGTGTTAAAGCAACAAAGCGTTTAGCAAGCGCCCCCTCTTTTTCTTTTGAATAAGTTTGATATAGCATTTCTGCAACAACTAATCCCAGAACACGATCACCCAAAAATTCTAATCGTTCATAAGCAGCAGCTTTCGATCCAGAGGCCAACTGAATTGCTTGATCAAACAAATTAGGATTATTAAACAAATCGCGTAAAGATTTTTGCATTATTGAATCCTTGTGAAAATACGCTGCAAGCGCAAAAATTCTGTCCAGCGCCAAAATTGGAAGAACCAACCGTTGCCGTTTGTTGAGTAGAAAATAAGGCGAGCTTTACCCTCTAATAAATCTTCGTGGACCAAGCCAAAATAACGACTGTCTTGAGAATTATCACGGTTATCACCCATCATGAAATAATATTTTGGAGGAATTTCAATCGGGTCGGTGTTGTCCAAAACCATGTTGTCATCCACCTCGTAAATGTCATGTTGGACCCCATTGGGAAGAGTTTCGATATAGTGTTTATATCGTTGCCACCCGGCTTCCGTCAGCCAATTTTCTTCCCCCGCGGGTTCGCGCGGAACAACAGTGCCATTAATATAAAGACGACCGCCAATCATTTGAACGGTATCGCCTGGTAAGCCAATGACGCGTTTTACATAATCTGTTTTTTGATCCTTAGGCCATTTAAAAATAACAACATCTCCGCGTTGTGGCGGGTTGTTAAACAAACGTCCTCTCGGGATAAGTGGAATTGAAAAAGGAAAAGAATGTTTGGAATAGCCATAATCATATTTGCTGATAAACAAGTAATCCCCCACTAAAAGGGTGGGAACCATAGAACTTGAAGGAATATTATAGGGTTCAAAAGCACAGGAGCGTATAACCAAAGCCAATAAAGCCAGCCAAAACAGCTGGAACCACTCTCTTTTCTTTTGCTTTTTTAAGGCTTGTTGACGATTTTCAAACAGTTTAACTTGATCAACCATAGGATAATCCTTTCAGTGTAGAGTCAGTTTAACATAAATAAAACAGAATGTCCACAGAAAAACTTTGAAAATTTTGAAAGATTAAATAAAAATAATGCATTCATCCTGGATTTTTTAACAATAAAAATATTTATAGTTTCTAATTGGTTATAAAATATTATGAAACTTTTATTACAAAATTGTTGCATTTTTGTTTCAAACATTTTATAATGGGGCATACTTTAAAAATTGTAAGGAGGAAAAATGAGAAGTTTTATTCGTTTTTTATTGCGGTGTGCTTTTCGTGTAATGAAAGTACGTGTTTCGTTTCAAGTTGAAGATGAAGGGGATTGGCCACAAAAGGGAATTTATATTTCGAACCATGTGTCTTGGCTAGATCCTGTTATTTTGTTTGCGTTCTTGCCAAACAACCCTGTGTTTTTGTTGCATGCAAAATTATATCGCAACAAATGGATTCGGTTCTTTATGCACTACGCTGAGAAACGTGAATTTAGCTATATTAATGTGGCCGACACAAAGGATGTTATTGAAATTATCAACAGCAATCGGTATTGTGTTATGTTCCCCGAGGGATGTATGACCGACAATGGGGACATGATGAAGATTTATGAATCCCCGGCGGTTGTAGCGGACAGAACGGGTGCACCATTTGTGCCCATTTGGATTAGTGGTGCTGAGTATAGCCGCTTTTCAGAGACAGGAGATAATTTGCCGCACAGACCTTTCCCAAAAATCAAGGTTAAGGTGGGGGCACCGAAGTTTATTGAAATCAATGAAGAATTAAAGAAAAATCGTGACTATTTGCGTGATGTGACGTATCACTTGCTGAACAAAATGCGTTTTGAGATGAACTTCAAAAGCAATATTACGCTTTTCAAGAATTTTGTACGTATTACCCGCATTTATGGTAAGGAAGGATGGTTTAAACGCCGGGAATTTTTGGAAGATATCAATCGTCAACCACAAACGTATAAAGATGTGTTGTTGAAGAGCTATGTTTTGGGACAAAAGTTTGCTCAGCTTACTGGCAAGGGTGAAAATGTGGGAGTCATCCTGCCAAATGCGGTAGCGACGGTTGTTTCCTTCTTCGGATTGTCGGCCTATGCTCGCGTGCCGGTGATGCTGAATTTTTCATTGGGAGCACCTGTGGTTGTCACGATGTGTAAAACAGCTTGTGTTAAGCGCGTGATTACCTCAAAAGCGTTTATTATGAAGGCTAAATTAGAAGAGGTTATTGAAGCATTGCAGGCTGAAAAAATTAAAATCACGTATCTTGAAGATTTGGCCAAAACAATTAAATTGAGTGAAAAATTGCGTGGTGTTTGGTACTATAAAATTAAAAAGATTCCGGTGGATCAGAAGAGCTCGGATCCTGCGGTTATCTTGTTTACCTCTGGTTCGGAAGGAACTCCAAAAGGTGTTGTTTTGTCGCATAGTAATATTATTGCAAATGTGAATCAGACGCGTTGTTTTGAACAATTAAATGCACGAGATTTGTTGTTTAACTCGTTGCCAATGTTCCACTCGTTTGGTTTGTGCGTGGGTGTGTTTTTCGCTATTTTCTCTGGTGCAAGATTGTTCTTGTTCCCATCTCCGCTTTTATACAGAACAATTACCGAATTGCTGTATGAATTAAAGGTAACAGTGATGGCAGCCACGGATACATTCTATAAAGTTTATGCAAACATTTCACATCCGCATGACTTCAGAAATGTGCGTTTGTGTTATGCCGGTGCAGAGGCTGTTAAACAAGAAACCCGTGATTTGGTGTCAGAACGTTTAGGTGTCCGATTGATGGAAGCATACGGAACAACAGAATGTTCTCCGGTGCTGTGTGGTAATAATACACTGTTTAATAAGTTTGGAACACTGGGTAAATTGCCGCCCGCCATTGATTATCGTTTGGAGCCAGTAGAAGGCATCAAGCAAGGTGGCGAATTTGTGGTGCGTGGCCCGAATATTATGAAGGGTTATCTGTATGCGGATAATCCCGGTGTTTTGGTACCCGTTAAAGATGGTTGGTATCATACGGGAGATGTTGTCGTTGTGGACGATTTAGGCTTTGTGAAAATTGTGGACCGTGTTAAACGTTTTGCCAAGATTGCAGGTGAAATGATTTCATTGACGGCGGTGGAGAATATTGCTGTTGAGATTTGGGGTACAGATGAGTTCCGTTGTGGGGCTATTGCGATTCCATCTGATAAAAAAGGTGAGCAAATTATTATGGTAACAAATAATAAAGATGCTTCACGGGCAATGTTCGCCGACAAGGTTCGTAAGAAGGGGTTAAGCGAGCTGTATATTCCGGTTGAATTTATGTACAAAGAAGAGTTACCGTTGTTTGCGACAGGCAAAGCGGATAATATTACCTTGAAGAAGTGGGTTTTGAAAGAAAAGGGGCTGTCGTAAAATAACACTTGCGATTTGAAAAAAGACGTATATAATAGTCGCAAGAGGTAACAAATGAAATCGGATACAAAAGAGAAAATTGTCAAGACGGCTATTTATGAATTTGCTGTGAAGGGGTTTGAGCCCACAGCAACGCGGGATATTTTAGCCAAGGCCAAAGCGAATGTGGCGGCAATTAGCTATTATTTTGGCAATAAAAATGGCTTGTATGCGGAAGTTTTAAAAAGAATTTTAGTTCGTTTGAATGAAAAATTTTCTGACGAAATGACAGAGTATGAGAGTGAGTTGGCTTTGCGCCCGTGTCCTGAAAAAAGTGAAATTCTTTTAAAAAGATTTATCCGTGGCTTTGTGGAATTGTTTTGCTCGGACAAATTGACAACGGCAATGTGTATGATTTTTGTGCGCGAATACGTTGAACCGTCAGCTTGTTTTAAATCTCTTTTCCAAAGCTTAAATACCCAGTATCGTCAAATTTTTGTGGATTTACTGGTGGATGCTAATGCGGGGAAGATGTCTTATAAAGAAGCTGTTTTACAGGTTGTAATGTTGTTTTCATCTATTTTTATGTTGGTGTCGCGTAAAAAAATTATCTTAGATGCGATGCAATGGAAAGAATATTCCTCCAACTCAATTGATGAAATCTTGACGGTTTTCTATAGAGGATTATTTAGAAAATAGGAGCTTAAAATGAAAAAAATGATTCCAATGGCCATCTGTTATGATTTCGATGGCACGCTTTCACCGGGTAATATGCAAGAGTACGGTTTTTTGCGGGCTGTTCAAGCAAAATCTGCCAAGGATTTTTGGGAGGAAACAAATACGTTGGGTCTGCGCGAAAAGGCGGATGATATTGCGGCGTATATGTGGGTGATGTTGGAAAAGTTGAAACAAAGAAAAATACGACCAACACGGGCAGCCTTTCGTAAATTTGCGGCAGACATTGAATTGTTTGCGGGGGTTCCGGAATGGTTTGACAGAATAGATGCTTATGCGCGTAGAAAGGGTGTTGATTTAAGGCATTATATTATTTCCTCCGGCTTGCAAGAAATGATTGAAGGCACAAAAATTGCAAAAAAATTCCATACTATTTTTGCCTCCACTTTTATGTATAACGAGCGGGGTGAAGCTTTTTGGCCGGGCATTATGCTGAATTACACCAGTAAAACGCAATTTATTTTCCGGATCAACAAAGGTTGTGAAGATTTAGCTGACAATGAAACTGTGAACAAATATATTCCACGCCCGCTTCGTCCGATGCCCTTTGAAAACATGATTTATGTGGGAGATGGATTGACTGATATTCCCTGTATGAAAATGGTAAAGGCCGAAGGGGGACATTCGGTGGCGGTGTATGATGCCAGAAAACCCAAACCCAGAAAGATTGACCAGCTGGTGGCTGACAACCGTGTGAATGCAGTGAAGCCGGCGGATTATCGTGTTGGGAAACCATTGGAAAAATATATCCAATCCGTGATTGATAAAATTGCTGCGACGTATGCGGTGAAAGATCAAGAAATCAAAAATTAGTCTTTGTACGAAGCGCGTTTAATACGATCGTTAATGGCTCTGCCAAGCCCCTCCATTGGGATGGGGGCGATGGCGATTTTGGTGTATTTTGTTTGTTCTTCTGCTTTGTGCATATAGGCAAACAAGTTGGCGGTTGCTTCGCGTAAATCCCCGGCCTTGCTTAAATTTAAGTGTCCATCAATGTCACCAAAACCAATCATAAACTCATCATCAGCGGGAGTTATGACGTTTATTCTTGTTTCGTATTTGGGCGCATAGTGTTTCAGCATTTGCCCCGGCGAAGACGGCAGATTTGGATTGCCGCCAGAAATTAAAACTGGCTCGTTCAAAAATTCGGAAATTTCTTCCATCGGAATACCGCCAGCACGAAGTAAGACAATGTCTTTGCTGGTTAAATCAATGATGGTGGATTCCACACCCACACCGCATGAGCCACCATCCAAAATCATCGGCACACGATCACCCAAGCTGTGTTGAACATGTTCGGCGGTGGTTGGACTAATACTTTGAGAACGGTTGGCGGAAGGCGCCACAATCGGTGTTGCGCTTTTGCGAATGAGTTCCAAGGCCACGGGATGATTGGGCATGCGAACACTGACGGTTGGCAAGCCCGCACAAGCCAAGTCCAACGATTCAACAAATTGTTTACGCTTTAAAACCATCGTCAAAGGGCCTGGCCAAAACTTTTTAGCCAAAGCCTTTACGCGCGCATCCGTTTCGGCGTAATCTTTCAAAAAATCAACATCCGCGATATGGGAAATTAAGGGATTAAAGGTGGGGCGATTTTTCGCCTCAAAAATTTTAGCAACAGCGGTCGGGTTATAGGCATCAGCCCCCAAACCATAGACCGTTTCAGTGGGGAAAGCCACAATCTCGCCTTGTTGAATAAGGTGGGCGGCCTTTAAGATATTTTCGTCTGTTGCATCAAAAATAGGCATAAAAAATCCCCGAGCAAAGTGCCCGGGGCTCCTTAATTACTTAGCAGGAGGAAATTTCGCAGCGTTTTCTGCGTTATATTGAACCCATTTTTCATCCGCTTCATCGGAGGACTTAATCGCACCCTGAGGGCATTCACCCAAGCAAACACCGCAATCAATGCAGGTGTTTGGATCGACAACCATTTGTGTCTCACCTTTGTGGAAAGCACCCACTGGACAAACTTCGGCGCAAGCGCCACACAAAACACATGAATCATTTACTACTGAAGGCATATTTTCTCCTTTGTTAAAAATTGAACGAGGCCATGATACGTCAAGCGGCAAAAAAATGCAAGTATTTTTTTGTTGCATTTCATTTTTAATTTGATATAATGATATTGTTCCACTCGGGTGAGTGGCAACCGTGGATTTAACCTAACTTGTCCTACGTCAACGGACTAAACAAGGAGAAAAAACTATGCTTAAAACAGCAGAAGCGGTGTCTATCGGCCACCCAGATAAAACAGCCGATTATATCTCAAGTTATTTGTTGGATGAATTATTAAAGCAAGACCCGTGGGTGCGTTATGCCGTAGAGGTGATGGTAAAAGATAATACAGTCATTTTCGCAGGCGAAGTGTCGGGCAAAATTGAAATGCCGGATTTATTGAGCGTGGCCAAGGGGGCGTTGGCCGATATCGGCTATACCGAAGAATATAGTCGTGTGTGGCAAGATGACGCCATGAACCCAAGCAAATTGCGCGTGCTGAACCTGATCGGCGCACAATCAACAGATATTAGTCAAGGCGTCAACATGGACGGTTGGGGCGATCAGGGCGTGTTTGTGGGCTATGCTTGCAAGGGGGAAGATGGGTTGCCCCCCGAACTTTATTTGGCCCGAAAATTAAATGCAGCTTTGTATCAACAAGCGTTAGAAGAGGAAGATGTTGGATTGGACATTAAAACACAAATCACACTGGACGAAGTGGGGAAAATTGACACGGCCGTTGTGGCGATTCCAATGCGGGCGAAAGTGGATGTGCGCCCCTTTGTGATTTCTGTTTTGGGGCAAGAGCCAAAACGTTTGGTTATCAATGGCACGGGCGCCTATAAAATGCACAGCGCGGTGGCAGATTGTGGTGTGACGGGGCGAAAATTGGCTTGTGATTTTTATTCCACAGCGTGCCCTGTCGGGGGTGGCAGCCCTTGGGGCAAGGATGCCACAAAGGCGGATGTCACCTTGAATCACAAGGCGCGCGCGTTGGCGGGTGAGTTGCTGAAAGACAATGATGAATGCTTTGTGTATTTGTCGTCGTGTATTGGTAAAAGCGAATTGCCAAGCGCCGAAGCAAGATATATTAAAAATGGCGTTGTTACAAAAGAAAGCATTGTTGTTGCCGAAACACCCAAACAGATGATTGAAGATTTGCGCTTGAACACGCCGGTTTTCAAATCGCTCTGTCGGGCGTCCGTCGGATTAAAATAACGCTTGATTTTTGTGTAATTTTCTTGTAAAATAACGCTCATCTGAAATAAAGGAGCAGTTATGCAAGAAAAATTGTCTGAAATTAAAAAAGCGACGTTGCCAGCCATTGATGGGGCAAAAACGTTGGCAGAATTAGATGCTATTCGCGTTGGCGTCATTGGTAAAAGTGGTTCGTTAACAGGCCTGATGAGAGAATTGGGTTCTTTGTCGGTGGAAGAAAAGAAGACTTTTGGCGCCGCTGTTAATACAGTAAAAAATGAAATTACTGCTGCGATTGAAGCCAAAAAAGAGGCGTTGGAAGAGGCCGAATTGAATGCTAAACTGCAATCGGAAAGTGTGGATGTGACGTTGCCTTGTCGTCCACAGCATATCGGTCGCATTCATCCAATTACTCAAGCGATTGAAGAAGCGTTGACAATTTTTGCTCAGATGGGATTTGATTTGGCCGAAGGACCAGATATTGAAGACGATTGGCATAACTTTGAGGCCTTAAATATTCCGCCAGAACACCCGGCGCGTCAAATGCAGGCAACATTCTTTTTTGACAATAAAAATATGTTGCGTACTCAAACATCTGGTGTTCAGATTCGTGTGATGGAAAATCAAAAACCGCCAATTAAGATTGTGTGCCCGGGGCGTACCTATCGTCGGGACTATGATGCCACACATACGCCGATGTTCCACCAAATTGAGGGACTTGTGATCGATGAAAAAACAAATTTGGCGAATTTGCGTTCTGTGTTGTTGGAATTCTTTAAGTTGTTCTTTGAAACGGACGATGTGTCGTTCAGATTCAGAACTTCTTATTTCCCGTTCACAGAGCCATCCTATGAAATGGACATTGGGGGCGTGATGGCCAGAAATGTTGGTAAGGAATGGCTTGAAATGGGCGGATGTGGTGTTGTAGATCCACGCGTGCTGAAGAATTGTGGTGTTGATCCGGAGAAATATCAGGGTTTTGCCTTTGGTATTGGTATGGATCGTTTGGCCATGATGAAGTATGGCATCAAAGATTTGCGCCCCATGTTTGAAGCTGATATGAAATGGATTAAACATTATGGATTCTTGCCGTTGGATGTGCCGACGGTGACAAGCGGACTTTCCTTGAATGGAGGCAAAAAATGCGATTAAGTTTAACAACATTAAAGAAATATTTGGACACAAAGGCCTCAACCGAGGAAATCGTTGAAAAGCTGACGATGATCGGTTTGGAAGTGGAAGAGGTAGAGGATTTGGCCGCCCGCTTGCAAGGATTTATTGTTGGAGAAATTAAATCTGTTGAGCAACATCCCAATGCCGATCGTTTGCATGTGTTGCGTGTGTTTGATGGCAAGGAAGATTTACAAATCGTTTGTGGGGCACCAAATGTGCGCGTGGGTTTGAAATCCATTTTGGCTTTGCCGGGGTGTTTGATTCCAAAATTTAACGAAAAGCTGGAAGTGGGCAAAATTCGTGGGGTTGATTCCAATGGTATGTTGTGTGCCGAAGATGAGTTGTTGTTGGGTGAAGATCATACCGGTATTATTGAACTTAACACAGATTTACCAGCCGGAACACCAGCCGCAGAAGCGTTAAACGCCGATGTGGTTTTGGATCTTAATGTAACACCAAATCGCCCGGATTGTTTGGGTGTCAAAGGTGTGGCGCGTGATTTGGCGGCCGCCGGAATTGGAACCTTGGTTGTTGAACCTGTGCCCGAGATAAAGGGATCTTACGAATCCCCGATCAAGGTTGAAATTAAGTCTGACACTTGTCCAATTTATACGGGGCGTTATATTCGTGGCGTGAAAAATGGCGAAAGCCCGGATTGGATGAAAAAGGCCTTAGTGGCGGCGGGATTGCGTCCTATTTCTGCCTTGGTTGATATTACAAACTATTTGAATATTGCCGAATGTCGTCCGTTGCACGTGTTTGATGCCGATAAAGTTGTTGGAAATATTACAGTTCGTGCGGCGAAAGAGGGTGAAAAGATGATGGCATTGGATGACAAAGAGTATACTTTGTCGCCAGATGTTTGTGTGGTGGCGGATGATAAAGTGGCGCAAAGCATTGCTGGGATTATGGGCGGTGTGGACACTGCCGTTTCAAAGGATACCGTGAATGTGTTCTTGGAAAGCGCTTACTTTGTTCCCGCTAAAATTGCAAAAGCCGGGACGTTGACAGGAGCCATGTCTGATTCGCGCAGTCGCTTTGAACGTGGCGTTGATCCGGCCAGTTCTATTGATGATAACGCTCGTGCAACACAAATGATTTTAGATTTGTGTGGTGGGGAACCATCAGAAATTGTTGTGGCGGGTGAAACACCTGATTGTGCAAAAACAATTGACTTTAATTATGGTGAGGTTAAACGTTTGACAGGTATGGATGTACCAGAAGATGAAATGAAACGCATTTTAACCGCTCTTGGTTTTGAGGTTAAAGGGAATAAAATTACGGTTCCTTCGTGGCGTCTGCATGATGTCAGCTTGCCTGCCGATTTGGTGGAAGAAATAGTGCGTATTTATGGCCTGGATGACTTGCCAGATGCTCCTATGCGCGCAGATACCTTACCGATTGGCAGTTTGTTGCCTCATCAAAAACGTGAGGTGGCTGTACGTCGGGCGTTGGCTGAACGTGGCCTCAATCAAGCCATCACATGGTCATTTATGGATTCTAGATTGGCCAAATATTTTGATTCAAAAGGCGTCAAGCTGTCCAATCCAATTGCGTCGGATTTGGATGAGTTGCGTCCAAGCTTGGTGCCGAATTTGTTGTCAGCTGTGAAGCGCAACCAAGATACAGGTGTTCAAGATGTACAATTGTTTGAAGTTGGACCAGAATTTTATTCCGATAAATGTGGCGAACAACGCTTGGTGGCGTGTGCTGTTCGGGCCGGGTCTTATTTGCCAAAAGCGTGGAATGAGCCAGAACGTCCTGTGGATGTGTTTGATGCCAAACAAGATGCTTTGTCTGTTTTGATGGCGGCAGATGCCCCTGAAAATATGGTGGTTTATAAAAACGCCCCATCGTGGTATCATCCGGGGCGCAGCGGCTCCTTGCAACTTGGTAAAAATAAGCTGGCCGTGTTTGGTGAAATTCATCCGCGCATTTTAAAAGCATTTGACATCAAGACGCCAGTGGTCGCTTGTGAAGTGTATTTAGATATGTTGCCACCGGTTAAACAGCGCGAAAACAAAATGCAAAAAGCCTTCCAGAAATCTCAATATCAGGCTGTGACGCGTGATTTTGCATTTGTAATGGATAAGGATGTTGAAGCTCAAAAATTGTTATCCAGCATTCAAAATGTGGATAAGAATTTAATTCAATCGGTGTCTGTGTTTGATGTGTATGAAGGTGAACATTTGCCAGAAGGTAAAAAGCAGATTGCTGTGCAAGTTGTGATTCAATCTATGGAAAAGACATTGACGGATGCCGAGATTGAAACATTGTCACAACAGATTTTAAACTATGTGGCGAAAAATACAGGAGCCGAATTAAGAAAGTAGTTGCATTCTGCAATTTGGATTCATATAATGAAATCGAAGGAGAACAAATGACAAAAGAAGAAGTTTTACAATTTACAGGTACTGTGATGGAGGCGCTTCCCAATGCGACTTTCCGTGTACAATTGGAAAACGGCCACGAGATTATTGCCCATACATCTGGTAAAATGCGCAAGTTCCGCATTCGCGTGATGGTGGGGGATAAAGTGGATATTGAAATGACCCCCTATGACTTGACAAAAGGGCGCATTTCTTTCCGTCATAAAGCCTAATTATTCATGAGGGGGAAGGTATGCAAATAATATGGTTTGCTGTTTTTTTGGCATGTCTTTATTTTGGCACGCTTATTGGTTTTAGTTTTTGGATCAAAAAACAAGATGAAAATGTGCTGGTAAATCGTTTGCCAGCGGGTGTGGGAGCGTTTTTATTCGGTGCTTTGATTTTGGGACTTGCATATTGTTGTGCTTTCTTTTTGAAACCATCATTAGCGGCGTATACATGGATAGTGGTGGTGTCTTTTGCAATATTATACTGCTCGGCTCGTTTTGAAAGTTTAAAATCAAAAGCAATATGGATGCCGTTGGTTTGTGTGGCGGGAACGTACGCATTGCAAAAGCTTGTGCCCGGTTCTATTGATTTGGTATATGGCGGCTGTGTGGCATTAGTTTGGATGGTTGTCATGGGAACCGTGATGTTTTTTGATCGATTGCCATTGGTGAATTTTTTAACATTAGGAACGTGGGCAATAGCATTTACAACCCTGTATGTTTTAAGCGGATTTGGATCGTCGGAAATTGCAACATTGGGTTTGTTGGCTCTAGCGCCGTTGTGGGCGTTATTGAATGTATTGACGCATAGGATGGTGGGATCATTTGGGCCGTATGCTTCTGCTTTGCTTGGTTTTATTATGGGCGGGATTGTTGCTATGTGTTTGCTAACACATTCGTATGGTTCTGTTTTCATGATGACAAGCTATTATCTTTTTGAAATTTTCTTTTTTGTTTTGGGATTATTGGGGTTTCATCCTTTGGGCATGAACCGAGGGCAGTTTGCGTTAAGTGTGGTTTTATCAAAAAATAATCCCGTACCTGTAATGCGAATTGTATTTTTTAAATTGTTGATTATTGCTTTGATTGCGGCGTTGGTGTGGCAAAATAATAAGAACATTTTTATTTATTTGATAGGAATTGCTGTTATCAATTGGGTGGATACGTATAATCGCTTTAAGGCGGGGGGAGCCCCGGCGCCTGGTATACGCCAAATGTGGCAAGAGACGAAAATACAGCTGAAAAATTTATGGCAAGAACGCGGGCGCTTAATGGAAAATTGGACGGCGCCAGCTAAGCCCGATCAAAAGGAAAAGAAAGCTGCGCCTAAAAAGAAAACGCAGGCAAAGAAGACGACCCATGTGTCCCCAAAGAAGCAGAACAAAAAAACAAGTAAAGGGAAAAAGAAGAAATGATTCCTTTATATGAAAAACAGGATTTGCAGGGGGACGCAGATTTCGATTTGGTGTCCCCTTTTTCACCGGCGGGAGATCAACCCGAAGCCATCAAAAGCTTGGTGGATGGTTTGAAAGCCGGTGAACATAATCAGGTTTTATTGGGAATTACGGGTTCGGGTAAAACTTTTACGATGGCGCATGTAATTGCCGAGATGAAGCGGCCCACTTTGATTTTGGCGCATAATAAAACATTGGCGGCGCAATTGTATTCAGAAATGAAAACATTTTTCCCAAATAATGCGGTGGAATATTTTGTGTCTTACTATGATTATTATCAACCGGAAGCCTATATCCCCAAAACAGATACTTATATTGAAAAAGATAGTGCTATAAATGAACAGATTGACCGGCTGCGGCATTCCGCAACGCGGCATTTGTTGGAACGCAGAGATGTGATTGTGGTGGCCTCTGTGTCGTGTATTTATGGTATCGGTGATGCGGAAAGCTATTCACAGATGGCATTTTCTATTAAAAAAGGTGATACGGTGGATGTGCAAGATTTAACCCGTCGTTTGGCCGAATTACAATATAAACGCAACGATGTTGCCTTTGAACGTGGTTGTTTTCGCTTGAATGGGGATGTATTAGACATTTTCCCCAGCCATTATGAAGATTTAGCATGGCGCGTTTCGTTGTTTGGGGACGAGGTGGAAGATGTGTTTGAGTTTGATCCTTTGACGGGTAAAAAGAAAATGGCCCTTCCAGAAATTACTATTTATCCGGCCAGCCATTATGTGACCCCACGTCCGGCACTCAGTCAAGCAATTAAAACCATCAAAGAAGAATTGAAAGATAGGTTGGCGTTTTATGCGGCGGAAAACAAACCATTGGAGGCTGAGCGTTTGCAACAACGCACGCGCTATGATTTGGAAATGATGGAAGCAACGGGATCGTGTAAGGGGATTGAAAACTACTCGCGCCATTTGACGGGGCGCAAACCAGGCGAGGCACCGCCAACATTGTTTGAGTACTTGCCCAAAGATGCCCTTGTTTTCGTGGATGAAAGCCATGTGACCATTCCTCAGCTTGGGGCGATGTATAAAGGCGATAGAGCACGCAAAACCACTTTGGCCGAATATGGTTTTCGTTTGCCGTCATGTATGGATAACAGGCCCTTAACGTTTGAAGAATGGGATCAGATGCGTCCAAATACTATTTTTGTGTCAGCTACGCCCGGTCCGTGGGAATTGGAGCAAACAAAAGGGGTGTTTACAGAGCAGATTATTCGACCGACAGGTTTATTGGATCCAGAATGTATTGTGCGTCCGGTTGCCACACAGGTGGAGGATTTGATTGCCGAATGTCAGATTGAATCAGCCAAAGGGCATCGTGTGTTGGTGACAACATTGACAAAGAAAATGGCCGAGGATTTGACGGATTATCTGAACGAAAATGGAGTGCATGCAAAATATATGCATTCAGATATTGACACACTTGAACGAATCCAGATTATTCGTGAGCTGCGCTTAGGTGATTTTGATGTATTGGTGGGTATTAACTTGCTCAGAGAAGGGTTAGATATCCCAGAGGTGGCGTTGGTGGCAATTTTGGATGCAGATAAAGAGGGCTTTTTGCGTTCGGCGACATCGCTTGTCCAAACAATTGGACGTGCGGCACGGCATGCAGAAGGTCGGGTGATTTTATATGCGGATAAAATGACGGATTCATTGAATTATGCTTTGACAGAAACAAAGCGTCGGCGCGACAAACAAATGGCGTTTAATAAAGAACACAATATTACGCCAAAGGGCATCCAAAAGGCGATCCCAGACCTGATTAAAGACTTTAACGATTTGACGGGCAACACGGTTAAAGATATTGATGAAGTGCCGGAAACGGTGGAAGATTTGAAAAAACAAATGTTCGCAGCGGCTGAGGATTTGGATTTTGAACGTGCCGCCCAGTTGCGTGATCGCATTAAAAAATTGGAAGAATTAGAAATTCAAGAGCTTTAACTTCTTTTTTGTTGAAAAAAGAGCAGAAATTTGCTAAAATGCTCGAAAAGTGAAAGGATGTTCCATGGTGGATCCCAAGACCGTAAAGGCTTACGAAGAATGGCGTTGGAAATACCTCTCTGGTGTGGACAGAGAGGGGGTGGATAGACCTATGGCTGCTGAGTTACAGAAGAAAGAAGAAGAGAAGTTGCGTGCTGATGCAATCAAAAATGGGACAGATCCTCAGAAAGTAGATGCTAATGTGTTGTATTTACAAAGAAAATATGGATCACATTCGTTGTAGGTTTAATAAATGAAAAAGAACTCTGAGAATATAGCGAGCAATCGCAAGGCGCATTTTAATTATGAAATTCTGGATACCTATGAGGCGGGAATTATGCTGACGGGACCAGAGGTTAAATCTTTGCGCGCTGGCCATGCTCAAATCGCCGAAAGTTACGTAGCGCCGGATAAAGGTGAACTGTTTTTAATCAATTCCCATATTGACGAATATAAAAATGGTAAAAGTGGTTTTGTTGAACAAAATGCTACACGTCCCCGCAAGTTATTATTACATCAAACCGAACTGTCAAAACTGATTGTGTCGGTTCGTCAAAAGGGATTGACTATCGTACCATTGGATTTATATTTCAATGCACGAGGGGTTGCAAAAGTAAAAATTGCGCTGTGTCGTGGTAAAGACATGGGCGACAAACGTCAAACCATCAAAGAACGCGAATGGAAGCGTGAGCAGGGTCGCATTATGCGCGCTCGCAATCATTGATTATTTTGTTTTAGTCTTATAGGCATGTCGAACGGTATCAAATACGGTATTCGCCATTTGAGTCATGTTAACACGTTGGCGATAATCCTCGTCACGAGATGTGTCGGCCGTAATTGCGCTTATCTGTGATAATCTGTTATTTGCCACATCTCTTCTGCGTTCTAAGTCGATGAGGGCGTCAAAAGACATTTTTTGATCAAGATGTTCTGCAGCCCATTCCCGTTTGGCAATTTCTCGTAATTCCGTGCGAGCTTGAATTATCATTAAACCTTGTTGTAAATACGGATGTTTGGGCTTTTGAGTTGTTGCTTCCTTTTTTCTTTTTCTTCTTGCCGCTTCTCTTGCGCGGGCAACCAGTCTTCCTGGCCCCATGGCCTTGTCAATAATTTGAAGAGCGTTCAGATGTCTTCCAGCTCTTTGCGTTCCATCGGGGTTGGTGTTGCCCATCTCCTCAACGGTTTGTATCAATGTATCTCTGTCTAACCGTTGTTGTGGGGTTAAATCAGTATTGTATAATTTGATGAATGCATATAATTTGAGCACATTTTCAAACAATGGCCAATTGATGTTTGGATGGCTGCTGCTTTGTTTGTGCTTAATGGTTCTGTCTTGCGGGTGAAAGATTAAATTAGCCGCAAAGAAAGACGGTGTTAATGGCTTTGGTTGTGGTGCAGGGGGGGGCGTTACCTTTATGGTTTTAGCGGGAGCCTGCGGAAACAACATGTCATCAAAGGTCATTTGTATCGCGTTTGCCGTGGATGGGACATGAGCCTGAACGACCGGTTTGGCTGTGACAGATTTCTTTGGTGTCCTTTTCCTTTTGGCGCCCAATGTGTCAAACGCGTAACGACAGCGATTTGCAACAGTAGGATCATCGGCAGAACCAACGCTCCCATAATCAATAAAATCGCGTCTTAAGCCTTCGCCTATTTGTCGTTTGCTTGGGTGTGATGTGGCCATGGTCATTCTCCTTTTTTTAGATGTGTCCATTATACCATGAAAAGCGTTTTTTGTCAAGAAAAGTGTTGACATGAGATGGTGATATGTTATACTGATCCCATGAAATGTTATGTAAGGGACTTTGTGGCAAGTGATATTTATCAAGACAAGGGCTTGATAAATAAGGATAATTTTGACACGGGGGGGGGTATTGCTTAGCATTTCATAATCGGAATAATAACTTAAAAAACGCCGACTGTTGTCGATGAACGACACAGCGATGTTTTTTTATAACTAAAAAAGGGGCGGGAAATGTTCACAGTAAGTAAAACAAATGAATCGGGGCGCAGTATGGTGGAAATGCTGGGTGTATTGGCAATTATCGGGGTGCTGTCTGTTGGCGGTATTGCGGGATATACAGCGGCGATACGCACACACAAGGTAAATGAGATTGTGAATGCAACCTACATGTGTTACATGCTTGGAATGGCACAAAACGCTGGAACGGGTGGTCAAGAGATGATGTGTTCGTCAAAACCAGATGGTGTAACCAGTATTACATTCCAAACAACAAACCAAATTGAAATTGTTGGCATTGCGGATGCAACCTTGTGCGCACAAGTAAAAGCAAAATTTGACAACAAGGCAACCGATTGCCCAAATGCAAGTCCCTTCACAATTACTGTAACATTAGGGGATGTAATGCTTCCCGGTATTGTACCGGCAACGTTTGACAATGGATATCCAGAGTGTCCTGCCGGATATAAATTTGTTAATTCGCCGGGGGCAGAGTGTGCTAACTCATTAAGTGCTGCAACTGAAGATTGTCAGCGCTATGGTAATTATAATCCGGAGGAAGTGCGAAGAGATCTTGGTTGGGGTGAAGTGGATATGTACAACTGTATATAAAATTAGTTAACTCTACGGCATTAATTTTGGGAATGGTTCTTTCATCCTGGTGATTTCTCAAAAAACTTTAAAAAAGGGGTTGACAGACGCGTAAAAATCGGTTATAATAGCACCCACTTGTTCGATACTTTCGGGGTTTCTTCGGAAAGAAATTGCCAGAAAAATCGGGGAGTTTTTTCAACGAAATCAATGTCTTATGACAAAGAGGTTGTTGGATCAAAAATGAACGCTTTCGTCCGCTTGAAACAGGTTGATGAAAGATTTTTTGTTAATAAGAAGGTAAAAGGAAAAAGGATAGAATGCCTACAATTAACCAATTGGTTCGTAAGAGCCGTAAGAAAGTCACAAAGCGGAACAAG
>JAFPYS010000006.1 GCA_017412085.1 Alphaproteobacteria bacterium | reverse complement strand
AACGAACTATTTTTTGCTAATGGTCTTTACAGATAAATACTTACATAACAAAGGATTCTCAAATGACAATTATTGCCTACATCAGAGTGAGCAGCGACAAACAAACTTGCTCAAATCAACACTTCACGATTAACGAATATGCCAAATCACATAACCTGACCATCAACAAGTGGGTAGAGGAAACAATTTCCTCCCGTAAACCTTTGGAAAAACGAGAGTTGGGTTGTCTGTTGCGGACAATGTGTTCGGGCGATACACTTATCATTACAGAAATATCCCGTTTGGCACGCAATCTTTATGAACTCGCCGAGATATTACAGGATGCTATCAAACGAGATATTTGTGTGATTAGTATCAAGCAAAACTATATATTCAAGAATGATATACAATCCAAGATAATGGCGTGCACGTTTGGATTAGCAGCGGAGATTGAACGTGATTTGATCTCTACACGAACAAAAATGTCATTGGATAAATTGAAAAAGCAGAATATCAAGTTGGGCAGACCGCTTGGCGCAAAAGCAAGATGCTTAAAACTCGCTCGTAATCAGAGGAAAATCAAGGAGTGGTTGGCAAAAGGATTGAGTCAAAACAAAATCGCCAAACTCCTTGGTGTGCATCCCACCACTATGTGCCGGTATTTGAAAAAAGAAAAGAGTGCTCCTCGCACCCCCATCACGCATTATACAGAGAAAAGAAGTCATTGGTCTGCTTTCAGACACACTACTCCTTAAATGGATTATGAATCGCTTGTTGCTATTTGATGTGGTGCTAAAATGCTATTGCATTTCATCACACAAACGACACGATCGTGTCGTTTGTTTTCTTTTCAATCTATTTTGTTTTAATCTGTTATTGTTGTAATTGTTTTGGATACAAGTTGCCTTTTTACCTACAACAGGTAAAAAGTTTTAAGTTGCTTCTTATTTGAATATAACCGATTGCTCGGTGTGTTCGTGCCATGCCGATTACGAACTTCATTCCACTTTATTCACGGGGCATTTGATACGGACTATAAGAATGATCCCGAATCAAACCGATGTTGTCAAGGCGAGACATTGCATCTTCTTTCTATTCTGGCAGCACCAGAATGCGTCCTATTTGTTGATCGCCAACTGGATTTCCAACGGGGACATCCTATTCTTTGCGATACCCGCTCCAACGGACAGGAGTTTCAGCAGAGCAACCATCCACATGATTGAGTACTGGTTCTTTAGCGTGTTTCCACGATTGGAGATGTCTTACTCATTTCTATTTATCTGCTTTTGATTTCAAAACGGAATTTTTCATTTTGCAAAATAAAATCCCTCCTTATATAGCAGAAGGAGGGATATACTAGGAAAATGTTTTCTTTAAAAATATAAAAATCTGTATTAAAGTTTTTTATTACCCTCCTTTTGCTATGTCTTGGACTTTATTATCCCCGACAAAATTATTTATCGTGCAAAAATTCCAAAACGGAATTTTTCAATTTTGTAGTATCACGAAGTAAGGTTAAATGATACTAAAAACAAAATTGTCAGAAGATCGATAAAATAAGGCGTTTCAGCACTTTTTTGTTTGAAAAATGTTTGATAGTATCGTATAATATAAACGATGTGATACTAACTGAAAGGGATTAAATGAAATTTTTATACGCTCGTGTATCAACAGCAGACCAAAATCTTGATAGACAATTAGATGATGTTGCTAACTACGACAGAGTTTATACAGAGAAGGTATCCGGTAAGAACAAAGACAGACCAGAACTCAACAACATGCTCAAAGCATTGCGTAAGGATGATATTGTAGAATGTGCTTCACTTGATCGTCTTGCTCGTAATTTGAAAGACCTGTTGGACATTGTGGAAACAATACAACATGAGGGAGCAACCATTCACTTCAAGAAAGAGAACATGACCTTCACGCCATCAACAACAGACCCAACACAGAAACTGATGATGACATTGTTGGGAGCATTCGCAGAGTTTGAACGGAACTTGATACTCTCTCGGCAAAAAGAAGGCATTGAGATAGCAAAGCGTAAAGGCAAATACAAGAAAGCGCATCCAAAGAAACTGAACAATCTTATCATTGCAAACATTCACGCAGATAGGCAAGCGGATTTAACAGAACGAGAACTGATGAACAAATATCACATCAGCAAACCAACACTCTATCGCTATCTCAAAGTCGCTGTGTAGATTTTTGCTTGACAAACACCAGCAAATTTTGTTTAATGAAGGGGTGCTACAGAGAAGTGATACAGAGGTAAAAAAATGTCTTCAAGTAAAGCGATAACTTTTTCTTTATTTTCAACAAGATATTTTCAAAATACCTCCCAGTCCCTTCCTGGGCACCATTTAGGATAAATCTCGCTTTATTAGCGGGATTTTTATTTGCCTTGAAATCTTTGTAAAGATTGTGTATGATAACACCAGGAGGATCCCCATGGCCATACAAAAAGCTGGAGTTATTTTATTAAATCCCCAAAATCATAAGATTGGACTTATTTATCGCAAAGAAAAAGACGATTACTCTTTTCCTAAGGGACATTTGGAACCCGGCGAAACCTTACAAGAATGTGCCATTCGTGAAACCGCCGAAGAAACCAAGCGAGATTGCCAACTTTTATCGGATAAAGAAATTGGAATTATCCGATACAATACAACCGAACAAGGTGATCCTTGTGAAGTCTATATGTATTTAGCACAAGATATTGGACACAGCGACAATACCTCCACCGAGGTCCACGACCTAAAATGGGTTAACTGGGACAGCGTTGAAAAAAAGTTAACTTATCAAAACTTAAAAGATTTTTGGAACGGCGTTAAAGATTCCGTAAAGAAACCATTAGGATTTTTGCGCGATGACGTGACTCGGGCACACATGGGGGTTTATGGCGTTATCAAAAAAGATAATAAGATTCTGGTGATAAAAAAGGCCCGCGGCCCCTACACTGGTCTTTATGATTTACCTGGCGGCACACCGGAAAACGATGAGACACCCGAAGAAACCGTTGCACGCGAAATCAAAGAAGAAACAAACTGCGATTTAACAAGCAAATCAAACGAACGCACTCTAACAATTCTGTTCAATCGCTTTACAGGGGAAAGCGGCTTAACAGGATGTATCCAACACACCGGTGTTTTATTTGATGTAAGCGTTGATGGAAATCCAACCGCCTCAGGAGATGGTTTGGATTCCAATGGTGCCAAGTGGGTGGCAATTGACATACTTTCACCCCAAAACGCCTCTCCTTTTGTCCTGATTGCCTGCGGTAAATCCGATTGCGGCGCGGATGTACAAAAGTAATCCAAAATAATATTGCAAGTTTAAAAATATTTGTTATTTATTACTTGACATGTGTAATTGTTTTGTGATAATGTGAAAAAAATCACAAAACACAGAGATGTAAAAAAGAAAGGATACTACAATGCCCGAGGTAAAAGACTTAAAAGATTTAGAGAAGTTAATTGATAGAGTGCACACGGCACAACAAAAATATGCCACCTTCCCAGAAGAAATGGTTGATGCTATTTTTAAGGCGGCGGCAACGGCGGCTGACAAAATGCGTATTGATTTGGCGGAACTGGCTGTGCAAGAAACCGGCATGGGTGTTTTAGAAGATAAGATCATTAAAAACCATTTTGCTTCTGAATATATTTATAACAAACACAAAGGCATCAGAACTTGCGGTATTATCAAACGCGACAAAGTAAATGGAATTAAAATTGTGGCCTCTCCTTTGGGCGTCATTGCGGGCATCATCCCAACAACCAACCCAACATCCACAGCCATATTTAAATCTTTAATTTGTCTAAAGACCAGAAATGGTATCATTTTCTCTCCACATCCGCGTGCAAAGAAATCAACCATTGCTGCGGCCAAAGTGGTCTTAGACGCTGCCGTAAAAGCCGGCGCACCAAAGGATATTATCGGTTGGATTGATGAACCATCGTTAGAGCTTACGCAAGCGTTAATGACCCACCCCAAGATTCAGACCATTTTGGCGACAGGTGGGCCCGGCATGGTAAAAGCTGCCTACTCCAGCGGCAAACCCGCTTTGGGTGTGGGCTCAGGAAATACGCCGGCCATCATTGATGAAACAGCGGACATTGTGCGCGCCGTCTCCTCAATTTTAATGTCTAAAACTTTCGATAATGGTATGATTTGCGCCTCTGAGCAGTCCGTTATTGTTGTGAAGGACGTTTATGAAAAAGTCAAACAAGAATTTATGTATCGCGGCGCCCATCTGATGAGCAAAGGCGAGATGGAGAAATTGGGTAAAATTATTTTAACGGAAAAAGGGGTCAATCCGGCGATTGTTGGACAACCAGCCCATAAAATAGCCGCATTGGCCGGATTTAAAGTCCCTGAAGATACCAAAATTTTACTGGCTGAACAAACATCTTATGACGCAAAAAATCCATATGCCCATGAAAAGCTATCCCCTATTTTGGCTATGTATAAAGCAAATAATTTTGACCACGCAACGGACATGGCTTATGCACTGGTTGCATTGGGTGGTTTGGGCCATACATCTGTTCTTTACACCGACGAGCGCAATCAAGATCGTATCGATGCATACGCTTTTAAAATGCCCACAGGACGCGTTTTAATCAACAGCCCAGCTTCTCAAGGCGGCATCGGTGATTTATACAATTTCCGCTTGGAGCCATCTTTAACGTTGGGATGCGGTTCGTGGGGCGGTAACTCCGTTAGTGAAAACGTCGGAGTCAAACATTTACTTAATTATAAAACAGTTGCAGAAAGGAGAGAAAACATGTTGTGGTTTAAAGTTCCCCCAAAAATTTATTTCAAACGTGGCGCCACTGAATTAGCCTTGCGTGAATATCAAGGCAAAAAACGCGCCTTTATTATTACAGATAGGTTCTTGTTTGATTCGGGTGCAACACGCACAATTACAGACACTTTTGAGGATATGAACATTGATTATCAAATTTTCTTTGATGTCAAACCAGACCCAACACTTTCCACGGCCAAACAAGCCTTGGCGATGGTCAACACATATCAACCAGATTTAATCGTTGCTTTGGGCGGCGGCTCGCCAATGGATGTGGGCAAAATCATTTGGCTGATGTATGAGCAACCAGAAACAAACTTTGAAGATATTTCCATGCGTTTTATGGATATCAGAAAACGCATTTGCTCCATTCCTGAACTGGGCAAAAAGGCAGATTTAGTTTGCATCCCAACCACATCCGGCACGGGTTCTGAGGTAACACCATTCTCTATTATTACCGACGATGCTACCCATGTGAAATATGCTATTGCCGACTATGCCCTCACTCCAAAGATGGCAATTATTGATGCAAACTTTGTCGATGGAATGCCCAAGGGGTTAACTGCTGCCGGCGGTATCGATGCTTTGGTCCATGCATTGGAGGCATATGTTTCAATTATGGCAACAAACTATACAAACTCACTGGCATTGGAAGCCATCAAGCAAATCTTCCGCTATTTACCAACGGCTTATGAAGAAGGCGCCAACAATCCAAAGGCGCGCGAAAAAATGCACAACGCCGCGACCATTGCCGGCATGGCATTTGCCAATGCTTTCTTGGGATTATGCCACTCTATGGCCCACAAATTGGGAGCTATGTATAACATTCCGCACGGAATTGCCAACGCTCTTTTGATTTGTCAGATTATTCGTTTCAATGCAACAGACAAGCCAAAGAAACAGGCCTCCTTCTCTCAATATCCTGCACCAGAAGCCAAAAAGCGTTACGCCCAGATTGCACATGTGTTGTATTTGGGCAATACAAAATCAACGGATGATGAGCGGGTTGAATTACTGATTCAAAAGGTTGCGGAATTAAAGGGAAAAATCGGCATTCCAAAATCTATTCGCGAATGGGGTGTCGATGAAAAAACCTTTAAAAACAACTTGGACAAATTGGTTCGTTTGGCCTTTGATGACCAGTGCACGGGTGCAAATCCAGTGTATCCATTAATGAGCGACATCAAGCAAATTTATCTGGATGCTTTTGAAGGAAAATATTAAAAGATGCCGGTTTTATCCGATAAGGTCATACATCGTCTGACGCTGTATCATTGTATTTTAAAATATACACTGATCAATCAAGATCGTGTTTCCAGTTTTGAAATTGCGAATCTGCTGGGATTAGATAACTCACAGGTACGAAAGGATATTGCCTTATGCGGCGTTTTGGGTCATAAAAAACAAGGCTATAATTCCACAGAACTGAAACTGGCCATAGAACAAAAACTTGGCTTTAAAGAAACAAAGGAAGTATTTATTATTGGCGCCGGCCACTTGGGAACAGCTTTGGCCAATTACACAGACTTCAAAGACTATGGAATTGATATTTTGTGCTTGCTAGATAATAATCCCAACAAAATTGGCAAAGAAATTAACGGCAAAAAGGTCCTTCCATTGGAGGACCTTCAGAGCCTAATCTCTCGTGTTAATACCAAAAACATTATTCTGGCCGTCCCTGCCAAACAGGCTCAAGCTGTCACAGATTATGCTGTGCAATGTGGTGCTCAATTTATTTGGAACTTTACACCAACCGTCTTAAAGATCCCCAAAAATGTAATGGTTTATTATGAAAATATTATCAGCAGTTTTATGCAGATGTACAAAGAACCCATCAATCATAAACACACCATTTTTTCGCGCCTCAAAATAATGAAAGGTCACAAATGATTTTATTTTTATTGGCTTGCGGCATATTGATTCTGGGTTACATCTTTTATGGAACCTTTGTCGAAAAAATATGGGGCATCACCAACACCCAAACCCCGGCCTTAAACCATCCTGATGGAGTGGATTATATTCCAATGCCCACCTATAAGGCTATTTTGATTCAATTTTTGAATATCGCCGGACTTGGCCCCGTATTTGGGGCTTTACTGGGGGCTATTTATGGCCCGGTCTGCTTGCTATGGATCGTGTTTGGCTGTATTTTTGCCGGCGCCGTTCATGATTATTTATCCGGCATGTTATCCCTCCATCACGATGGTAAGTCTTTGATCTTTTTGATAGAAAAATATTTCGGCAAACGCACCAAATATATCGCCTTATTCATATTGGTCGCTATGCTGTTGCTTGTCGGTGCCATCTTCGCCAAAAGTCCCGCCAGCATTATTGCGCAATACACAAACACATCCGTTGGAATCTGGCTGTCAATTATTTTCATTTATTACTTTACTGCAACATTGCTTCCCATAGACAAGCTAATCGGTCGTTTTTATCCCTTGTTTGCGTTATGTTTGTTGGTATCCAGTGTTTTACTTGTCAGCATTTTATTTACACAAGACATTCCGGCCTTTTTGAATTTTGATCTTGCAAATCACCATCCAAATAATCTGCCCCTGTTTCCTCTTGTCTTTGTCACAATTGCCTGCGGAGCAATCAGTGGATTCCATGCAACGCAATCCCCCATGATGGCCAGGTGTCTAACAAATCAAAAATATGGCCGTCCCGTATTTTATGGCGCCATGATTTTGGAAGGCATTGTCGCCTTAATATGGGCTACACTTGGTATATGCTTTTATGAAAATAGCGGCGCCTTATTGGCTGCCGTTCGCCGTGTTGATACAGGCGGCGTTGTTTCCGAAATTGCCACGGGCTTATTGGGCACAAAGGGCGGAATAATCACCATTGCTTCCGTCGTTATTTTAGCCATTACAACAGGAGACACTTGTTTCAGATCCGCCCGTCTATCTTTGGCAGACTTTTTAAAACTATCCCAAAACAAACTTGGTATACGCCTGATTTTGACGCTTGCTATTTTGGCGGGAGGTGTGGCATTATCACTTATTAATGTGTCTACCATCTGGCGCTATTTCGGTTGGTTTAATCAAACACTAGCTATGTTCACTTTGTGGCTTGTAACCGTTTACCTATACAAAAGCAAAAAATGTTTTTGGATATCCCTTTTCCCTGCCGCATTTATGTCTGGTGTTTCGTCTGCATATGTCGCCTACGACAAGTTATTTTTAAATTTAGGCGTTACTCCCGCTCACTGGATTGGCATCGCCACAATGTTTATTAGTTTTTTAGGATTTTTATTTATCGCACCTAAAACAATATCTCGAACATAACTTTTGCTTGCTTTTTGTAAAAAAATATGTTATATAAGAGGATATTATTTAATCAACAAAAGGATATAAAATGTCAAAACTTGCACAAACTTTAAAAATTAAAATTCCAGCCAAAACGTTTGCGGACAAAATGACTGTCCGTCTGGAAAAAATTCAAAAAGACGCGAAAATTCAAGGTTTCCGTCCGGGTAAGGCACCATTGGAAATGATTCGCCAAAAATACGAAAATGCTGTCAAAGGTGAAGTGTTGGATGATTTAGTAAACGAAGAAGTTGCTAAAGAATTGAAAGCCAAAGATATGCGTCCAGCCATGCGCCCAAGCGTTAAGATGGACAAATTTGAAGATGGAAAAGATATTACTTTGACGGTTGAATTTGAAGCTTTGCCAAAAATTAAAGTAAATGCATTTGATAAGATCAAGATCGACCGCATGAGTGCTATGGCCGGCGATAAGGAAGTACAAGAATCTTTGGATAAATTGGCCGCCACAAAGAAGACAACTGAACCCGTGGCCGACAAACGCGCCACCAAGAAAGGTGATGTCGTTGTGATTGATTTTGTCGGTTCTATTGACGGCAAAGAATTTAAGGGTGGTTCCGGCAAAGGTTATTATTTGGATCTTGGCTCTAACACATTTATCCCTGGTTTTGAAGACCAGTTAATTGGTAAAAATGTTGGCGACAGCGTGGATGTGAATGTCACCTTCCCCGAAAATTATCACGCCAAAGACCTGGCCGGCAAAAAGGCTTTATTCAAAACAGATATCAAGGAATTACGCGCTTGGAAAGGTCCCGAAGTTAATGATGAATTTGCCAAACAATTTGGTTTAGAAAATTTGGCAAAATTAAAAGAAGCCATTAAAAACGAATTAAACAAAGAGTATGGCCGCGTCGCTCGTATACATGCTAAACGCGCTTTGTTGGATGCTTTGGCTGCGGAATATGATTTTGATATTCCAGAAGGTATGGTGGAGGCTGAATTTAAAGGCATTTGGGCTCAATATGAGCAAGCTAAAAAGGCCGGACAATTGGACGAGGATGACAAGAAAAAATCCGAAGATGCTTTAAAGAAAGAATATAAAGCGATTGCGGAACGTCGCGTTCGTTTGGGCCTTTTGTTGGCACAAATTGCCGACGAAAACAAAGTGCAAGTAACCCAAGAGGACATGCAAAATGCTCTTATGGCCGAAGCGCATCGTTATCCTGGTCAAGAACAACAAGTATTTGAGTATTACACAAAGAATCCTCAGGCAATGGACGCCTTGCGTGCGCCTGTGTTTGAAGAAAAGATTGTTGATTTCTTACTTGGCAAAGTGAAAGTGACAGAAAAGCCTGTCACAGTGGCTGATCTGTACGCTTTTGATCCAGACAAGAAAGCGACGAAATAAGCTCTAATCGGGGGCTTCAATGGCCCCCTTTTTGATGGAGAAAACGGATGAAAACAGGTCAGGCAAAAAAAATAACAGCATTCAAAGAGTTATTTAAAATAGCACAGGAAGGCGAGTTTGATCACTATTGCCCTGGGGCTGGAGCCCATTGTTTGGATCCAATTCGTTTTTCAAAACCGGAACGACAACGCGCTTTAAATGAAACTTTATACAATTTAGCCAACAGAAAAATAATAAATACCGTATTCCGTCCGTACAATGTAGCAAGCGTAGAAGAAGAAAGACGCGTTATCCAACTGACCCTGGCGGCGGGTGCTGATCCGAATTATGCCCATTATTACAGTTTTTATTATGATCCCGAGCCAGTTTTTGATGCATTCATACGCAATCGCAAATACCACGGGGCATTAGAAGTGGCTAAAACAGAAGGTTTTTGTGGCCCCGCATCACAAGGAACATTTGAAATTTTGCGGGATTGGCTTATATTTCCCGAATCTCGGGATTGGCCGGATCCATGCGACCCCGCTATAATATCTGCCGTTCATACCCAGGAATATACCAATAAAAGAGAATTGGTTTATACTCTATTTAGTAAGGGTATCTATCCTTATAATCCTAAAATTCGTCAAGCATTACAGCCTGTTTTTGAACAAGAACAAAAATTAAAATCCACAGAAAAACCAAGAGAAATTCGTAACACCCCAAGAGGAGGAAGATCATGATTCAAGATAATACATTGGTCCCAACCGTTATTGAAACCACTGGTCGTGGCGAACGCGCTTTTGACATTTATTCCCGCCTTTTAAAAGAACGCATTGTGTTCTTGACCGGCGAAGTAAATGACGAAGTGGCAAGTTTGATTTGCGCACAGCTGTTGTTCCTGGAAGCCGAAAACCCTGAAAAGGAAATCAGTTTCTACATTAATTCTCCTGGCGGAGTTGTCACAGCTGGTTTAGCGATTTTGGACACAATGAATTACATCAAATGTCCCGTTTCCACCGTGTGCATGGGACAAGCCTGCAGCATGGGGTCTTTGTTGCTTGCCTGTGGCGAAAAGGGACGACGCTTTGCTCTGCCTAATGCCCGCGTGATGATCCATCAACCCAGCGGCGGATTCCAAGGTCAGGCAACGGATATTGAAATCCACGCCAAAGAAATTTTGGCCATCAAGAAACGCTTAAATCAAATCTATGTAGAACAAACCGGCCAATCCTTAAAGACTGTTGAAGCCGCCATGGAACGCGATAACTTCATGACCGCGGAAGAAGCACAAAAGTTTGGTTTAATTGACGCCGTGGTCACCAAGAAAGCTTAAGTCCTAAAAAATAAAAAATCCTCGAGCATTTGCTTGGGGGTTTGTTTTAGTCACCCTGTGCCGTATACCCTATAATAGGCTGAATTGCGGCAGGATCAATGCAATATTGCCCATTTTTTGCTTCATCCGGACAATATCCTATACCCACAGAGTAAGAACTTTTTCCTCTGCCTGTATATGTCAGCATACAATCACCAAACCCCGCTTCTTGACAGTACGGGAAAAGAGCGTCTTGACTGACGCATTCCATTGACCATTCTCCATCCACATAGCTTGGCACACTAAGATATGGTTCTGACTCGACCGCTCCTTCCAATCCAGAAGATGGCTCTGTACAATAAGAAAGAGTTCTGGAGGTACCACCCGCATCTGTATAAATATACACAGAATCAGGCTCTGGCGGTGTAATACAGATTCCCAATATATCTGTACAACATCCCGTTTCTGCATCTCTGTCTTCACCACAGGTCCATAAACATCCTAACTGTGAATCGTCAATAACTGCACCATTAAAGCTGGAATTCTTATCCACACAGGCATACTGAATAAATTGTCCATCGCCACCCACCGAGCAAGCAACCTCTTTTTCGGTCAATTTGTTGCAGTTCGCTTCTCCCCACCCATCGGGCTGCTGGATACAAATGCCTTCAGCAATATCCAAAGACCAGCCGTCATATGGACATGTGCAATTTTCACTGATACAAATGGGTAATTCGTGGCTTGGATTTTCCAATAAGCTGGAATTAACCGCAGAACACACTATGCCATCGTTTTTGCCCGAGCAATCGGTGACGTCTTCGGTTGTTGAATCGTCTACACAACCAGTTTTATCCGAGTTCGCATGCTGCCCCGGTGGACAACATTTGGTATTGTTGTCATATGCGTGATCACTATCACACACACAGTTTCCATTGCTGTAATATCTGTTAAGGCAAGCGTTACAAGAACTTTCTGTCTTGTCGTGTTCTGTGCCTATGTTAACGCTATAGTTGGGTGCAGCACAACTCCAACATTTTGGATCACCGCTCTTGTTCTTGCCAACATACCTATAGCCGACACACTTTCCAATGCAATCCTCGACTGTGGTAGCGCTTTGAGGATCCGTTGGTGTTGAACAATCTTTGCAATAATCTTCAGTTGCTCGTTTCCATTGATGATCCTCAGGGCAACTGTTTGTAATACATTCGTTTTCAAACAGACTGTATCCCGCGTTACACACAATGTTATCGCCATCGCATGTCGCGTTTTCTGGGCAAGCTGCATATTCGGTGCAATTACCATTGCTGTCAGTCGTTTTACAGTATACTGTTGTAGGATCAGCACAGAAGTAATCTGTTGGCGAATTAATAAATAAACTTTCTGTTGACAAACAACAGGTAACAATGTACATTCCAGAAACTCTATCCCTTTTTACAACCTTACCGTCTAAACAACAAATCCCTTCTGAATCATCAAGCGATGTAGGTTCATAATAATTTAGAGTTGTACAACAAGAGGCCTCTTCACAATATTCTTCTCCGCCATGTCCCCGCGATATACAATAAGGATACCCATTTTCGCAACATTGTTCAAAATCTCCTGTATGTCTTGATGTAAACGTTTTACAATTTTGTGCGGTACATCCTCCCTGCCCATCGGGGTGTTGATTTGATGAACATCCACAGGACCCATTGGGTTCAAAGATCGAACAAGGCACTTGATCATCCGCGGTTGGTACAGCCGGCTCATATCCAGGATCTGTTTGCTTACAACTTGCGGAAGCAGGTGCATCACTGTACGTTCCATCTGGGCAAGACGTCTGTTCTGTCGCTCCCACATGATCCACATAAAATCCCGGAGCAGCTTCCGTACATTCAACGGCCCCCTCCCCGGCACTATACGTTCCCACTGGACAAGGAATTGGAGCACTTGCCCCTTCAGGAGCATAATACCCAGCGGGTGCAACCACGCAATCATTATCATCTGCCACCACATATGTCCCTGCCTCACAAACACGACATCGACCAAGCTTACAATCCAAAACAGCTCCTGCTTTACACTGATATACTCCCTCTTGTGTTTGTTCTGCATTCGGATCGTTCGATAAATCCACCAAACAAAAATCACCATGATGTCCATCTGTATGATAATGGATGCCAACACTATCTACGCCCGGATTATGGCGCTTATAAAAATTAGACGACCGACCGCCGCCACCACCACCAAAAGCCCAAACGGCACTTGAAATAAATACACATGAAATAAATAATACTTTTAAACAAGACATCACAATTCTCCTCCCTTTAGAAGGAGTTTAAACCCTTTTTATAAAAATTGCAAGTGAAAAATACTAAAAAATTTTATGATTTTATGCTTGCATTTCTGTTTAAATTATAGTATCCTGGCCAAATCAGAAAGGGGACAACATGAAACAATCTATCTTAAAAATTATTGGTATCCTTTTACTTATAGCACTTGCTGTTTATTTTATTTTCTATTACAGCGCCAAATTCGGAGCAAATAAGGCCGTCCAAGCTATGCGTGCACAAGCCACAACCCCATTTGTTCGCGTGGGAACACCTACCGTTCGAAATATGGACAGCAACACCCGTTTTATTGCTTTGGTTAACCCACTGAACGCTGTCGATGTCAAAACTCAGGTTGCTGGTACAGTTCAAGAAGTTTCTTTCACAGATGGTCAATTTGTACGCGAAGGCGATACATTGTTCACTATTGAATCAGATCGGTATAAAGCAAACGTTTCTGCGGCAAAAGCAAACTTATCAAAAGCTGAAGCGGATTTAAAACAAGTTAAAAGCGATTATGCTCGCCAAAAACAATTGCACCGTACAAAAGATATTTCTACCGCTGATTTAGAAAAATCCGAAAGCCGTATGGCTCAAGCAGAGGCCGCCGTTGAACAAGCAAAAGCTACTTTAGAATTGGCAGAAATTGATTTAAAACACACCAACATAACTGCCCCGATTGATGGCCGTATTGGTCAAGTGCTGATTACAAAAGGAAACTATGTTGATTTAGCCAGTCCAGCCTTGGCGCGCATTGTGCAAACAACACCCGTTAAAATTACTTTCTCTCTCAGCGATAAAGAACACTTAGCCATGCGCAAAATGTTAAAGGCGAAGGGGACGCCAAATGACCACCCCGATTTACAATTGGAATTAAGCGATAAATCCGTTTTACCATTATCAACAGATCGCATCTTTTTGGACAACGAAATGGATCGTGCTACCGCCACCATTTCATTATATGCCGAATATGATAATGTTGATGAATTATTGGTTCCCAACAATCATGTGACGGTTTTGTGGAAATCAAACGAAGAAAAGCCTGCTCTCTTTGTACCGCAAACAGCCATCTATAATGACGCTAATGGATCATATGTTATGCTTGCAAAACCAGACGATACCGCCGTTCAACAATACGTCAAAACGGGCAGAACATTAGAGAATGCTGTAGAGATTGAAAGTGGTTTAACCACAAAAGATTTGATTGTTTTATCGGGCGGACAAAAATTACATAACGGACAAAGCATCCACATTATCCAAACGGAGGATAAATAATGTTTTCTTTGTTTTTTATTAAACGTCCTCGTTTTGCTATCGTTATCGCATTAATCTTATCCCTGGCGGGTATTATTTGCTTATTTAACCTGCCGGTTGATTTATATCCAACAGTTACACCGCCAGAAGTCCGTGTCCGTGCATCTTATCCTGGTGCCAGCGCTGATACAATTGCCAAAACAATTGGTATTCCTTTGGAAGATGGCATGAATGGTGTGGATGACATGATCTATATGGCCTCTACAAGTGCTGATGGATCATATATGCTAACCATTACCTTTGCTCCCGATACAGATCCAGATATGGCGACGGTGAAGGTCCAAAACCGTATTCAGCAGATTCAAAGTTTGTTACCCGCTGAAGTTCAGCGCTATGGGCTAAAAGTGATGAAGGCATCCTCCAGTATTTTGGCATTCATCAGCTTCTATTCCCCCGACGACACAATGAAATCTCAAGACATCAACGATTACCTGCAAAACAGCGTTGTCAAACCCTTGGCCAAGGTCGATGGCGTTGGTGAGGTACAGATTTTTGGTGCAAAAAAAAGCATGCGTATCTGGTTGGATGCGGACAAGATTGCCTCGCTTAAATTGCCGGCAGAAAAAATTCGAGCAGCCATCCAAAGTCAAAACTATCAACCGTCTTTGGGTAAATTGGGCGCCCGTCCAAATGACGACAGTGAAAGTTTAGTCTATTCTTTACAAACAACAGGCCGCTTATCTTCAGAGGAAGAATTTGCCAATATTATTGTCCGCACAAATGAAGAAGGAGGCCTTTTACGCTTATCCGATATCGCCCGCATTGAAATTGGATCAGAAAGCTATTCTCACGAATCCCTTTACAACCAACACCCTGCGGTCGTGATGTTGTTAAACTTATCCTCTGGCGCAAATGCTTTGTCCACCATGTCTCGTGTTTCCAAAGAGTTGAAACGCCTCGAACAATTCTTTCCCCCCAACATTGCCTATAACGTCAACGTAGATGCCACCGATTACATCAGTGCCTCAGTCAAAGAAGTTGCATGGACATTGATTTCCACATTCTTGTTGGTGATTTTTGTGGTATATTTATTCTTACAAAACTGGCGCACAACATTGGTACCAACCTTAACAATTCCTGTTTCTTTGCTAGCCACTTTTGCCGTTATGGCCGTTCTTGGCTACTCCATCAACATGTTTACGTTATTTGGTCTTTTGTTAGCTATTGGTGTCGTGGTAGACGATGCTATTTGCGTCACAGAACGTGCCGACTATTTAATTAACCATCAAAATATGTCAGCGATTGACGCAACGACGCAAACAATGAAAGAAATCTCTGGGGCTTTAATTGCTACCACCTTGGTCTTGTTGGCTATTTTTGTTCCAATCGGTTTTATGACAGGTATTACAGGAAAGATTTATCAACAATTCTCAGTGACCATTTGCGTGGCCGTATGTTTCTCAACATTCTGCGCACTTACCTTGGCTCCAGCTGTCGCTTCACATTTTTTCAAAAAATCAGAACCTTCAAAATTTAAACCTCTTGTTTGGTTCAATAATTTTATCCAAAAATCCACAAATTTTGCAACAAAAATGGTCTTGCTTGTGGCACGCAAGTTGGTCGTTATTGCCCTTATTTTTGTTGCCTTTGCAACCATTTCCTTTATCATGTTCAAAACTATCAGCACATCGTTCTTGCCCAACGAAGATCAAGGAATGATTTTGATTAGCGTCAATTTACCAGAAGGCGCTACTTTGGGACGAACAGACGAAGTCATGCACAAGGTAATGCCTATTGTTCAAAATGAACCTAGCGTCAAAAATTTTGTGGTTATTGAAGGAATGTCCATGACCATGGGATCTGGCGAAAATGTGGCAACAGGAGTTATTGGCCTTGTTCCTTGGGACAAACGAAAGGATCCGGAACAAACTTCCACAGCCATTTTAAATCGTCTGCGCACAGAATTACAACAAATTCCAGAAGCTGAATTTCAGTTGTTCGAAATGCCAGCTATCCCAGGCTTAGGTGTTGCAGGTGGATTGGATTTACGCATTCAAGATGTGACAGATTTGGATTATGTATCGTTGGACAGCACAGCAGCTCAGCTCGTAGAAAACATTAATGCTGATCCAAATTTTAAGTACAGCTATTCTGGTTTTACTGCCAAGACACCTAATATCTATCTGGAAATCGACCGAGACAAAGCCGAAAGTATGAGTGTTCCGATGGCTAACATTTTCTCAGCTTTGGAAAATTATCTTGGATCTGGGTATGTTAATGACGTGAACTTTGGAACTCAGGTTAATAAAGTAATTGTGCAATCTGACTGGAAATATCGTCGTAATTTACAAAGTCTTGATAAATTATATGTTCCCAGCACAAACGGCCAAATGGTGCCATTAAAATCATTGTTAAATATTAAACAGGTTTTATCCCCGCGTCAAATTACACGTTATAACCAATATCCTGCTGCACAAATAACTATTGTCCAAGCAGATGGCACCAGCACTGGCGAAGGCATGAATCATGTGGAACAACTTGCCAAACAAACCTTGCCATCCAATTATGCATTTGAATGGTCCGGCATGAGCTATCAGGAAAAACAAAATGAAGGACAAATTGGTTTCTTGATTATGTTGGCCACGTTATTCGCATACTTATTCTTGGTGGCACAGTATGAAAGTTGGGTCGTCCCAATTCCTGTTTTGTTGTCTGTTATTTTCGCTATTGGCGGAGGTTTACTGGGCTTACAATTATCAGGATTATCCATGTCCATCTACGCTCAACTTGGTCTTGTTTTGTTAATTGGTTTGGCCAGTAAAAACGCCATTCTTGTTGTTGAATTTGCAAAAGATGAACACAACAATGGCACCCCCGTTATTGAATCGGGCATTCACGGCTTAACACAACGTTTCCGCGCCGTGTTAATGACTGCCTTCACCTTTATTTTGGGTGTATTACCAATGGTTTGGGCAACAGGAGCTGCCTCGGGTTCTCGCCGGTCTTTGGGAACGCCTGTTTTCTGGGGCATGACCATCGGTACTATTATTGGATTAGCACTCATTCCATTGCTTTACATTTTGGTACAAACTATTGTTGATAAAATTTATCATAAAGATACCCCCATTCAACATTAATGATTCGCTTGTTTTACTTGCAACCGATCAAAGGTGAATTGGCCGCCCACAGCCTTATAAAAATTCAAAATATTTTGGTACAAAGCACCACTTGAACTGGTTAAAGCGGCTTGAGCACTGATACGTCGTTCTTCCGCATCAAGGACTTGAAAATAATCAATCAAACCACTTTCATAACGATTACGCGCCAATCGTGCCGCCTTATCCATTTTTTCCCACGCCCGCTGCAAATCCTTATGCTGTGCCTCCATTTTTTGAAGCCCCACCAAAATATTACGAATTTCCTGCGTCGCATTTAATAATGTTTTTTCATATTGAATCATCGCTTCTTTCATCTGTGCCTCCGCAATCTTTACATTTTGCCACAAAGCACCGAAATGGAAAATAGGCGCCGTAATAGAAGATTGATATGTATGGGCATGACTGTTGTGTTCTAATAAATTATTGAAATGAATGGATTCAAAACCAAACAACGCCGATAAACTTACATTAGGGAACAAACTTGCCACAGCTTCTCCCACACGTGCATTTTGCGCCTTTAATGATTCCTCCATCCCTATCACATCGGGTCTGTACCGCACCACATCTGCCGGTAAACGCCACAATTGATCCATATCAAAACGAAATGGTTTTGCAACCAAATTTTTCTTTTGTGGTTTTAATCTGTCCTGCAAACTGCCGGCAGGCTTTCCCGTTAAAACAGCCAAGGCATTTTGATAGCTTTCAATTTCTGTTTCTAATTTCGGAATATTGGCCCTCGTTGTTGCAACCTGATACTCGGCTTGATTGACGTCAATCGCACTGGATAAACCTGATTTATATTTGTCTTGTGTTAACCGAGCCAACTCATTCTGAATTTTTAAATCCGCCTTCGTTTGTTCTAACAAATATTGTGTTGTGCGCAAGTTGATATAATTCATTCCGACTTCCGAAATAACACTAACTAAAATATTTTCCAAAGCCGCCTTCGTTTGCCGTTCTGTCGCACTGGCGGCCTCAATCTGGCGCCGTTTTTTACCAAACAGATCCACCTCCCAAGCTACAGAAAGCCCCGCTTGATAATAATCCTCATCTGGCATTAAACCCATGTTATGACTTAATTTTTGGTCCACGTGTTGACCCGTGACATCAAATGTGGGGAAAAGTGTTGCTATTGTTCCCAAACGCATCGCACGACCGGCTTCAACACGCGCCAACGCCGTACGAATGTCCGGCGCATTTTCTTCGGCTTCAGTAATTAAACGATCCAATTCTTCATCATGAAAATCCGTTGGTTTAAATGGTAAAGCAGCTACAGATGGCACCTTTAAGCCCAAGACACGCTCTAATTCTTCATTTTCAAACAAGACTGGACGTTCATAATCGGGCCCCAACAAACATCCTGTAAGACATAAAAATAAAAATATATTAATTATTTTTCTCCACAAATACATTTTTATCCCCTTGTTTAAAATTAAAAATCAGAAATAAAGCTGGCACAAAAACAACACCAATGATTGTTGCTGCAATCATACCAAAAAACACCGCAGATCCCATGGAAATTTGACTTGCTGCACCGGCACCACTTGCAATAATCATTGGGGAAACGCCCAAAATGAATGTCAACGCCGTCATCAGAACCGCACGATATCTTTCCTCTGCTCCCAACACTGCCGCCTCTTTTTTACGCGTTCCAGAAGCAATTGCATCCAAAATAAATTGTACAATTAAAATCGCATTTTTACTGGCAAGCCCAATCAGCAATATAATTCCAAGTTGTGCATAAATACTTAACGCTTGATCCATCAATTTCAGTCCTATTAAGGCCCCCACTACCGCGAATATATTGGTTGTCATTACAGATAAAGGCACACACCAACTTTCATAAAGAGCCACCAAAAACAAATAACTGAACACAACCGCCAAAGCCATTAAAACATACACAAGTCCCGCGGTTTTAACTTCTTGTAAACTAAGGCCTGTCCAACTGATACCATATTGATTACCCAAATTTTGAAGCAAATTTTCCACCTCACGAATGGCGGTCCCACTGCTCACATTTAGACCCGATGCTGCCGTAATTGCGGTACTCAAATATTGATTGAATCGATAAATAATTTTGGGCGACAAAACTGTATGTTGCGTAATAAAAGCTTCAATTGGCAATCTTTCGTTCTTCGCATTAAACACGAACAATGCCCCAATATCTTTTGGTATTTGACGATATTCATCTTGAGCGGCAACAAGAACCTTGTTTGTTTGCCCATTTAAAGAAATATTATTCACATACCGAGAACCAAAATTATTTTGTAATATATTGAATAACGAAGCAACAGAAATACCATATGATTCCAATTTAATCCGATCCACATCTAAATATATATGAGGCGTTCCCGCTGTAAATGTTCCAAAGGCATATTCAAAAGCGGCATTTTTATTCATTAGCATTAACAATTTTTCTTGTGCCTCATATAACTGTTCAGCAGAAATATCACTATTTAAAGCATTTAATTGAAAGCTTAATCCTCCACTTGTTCCCACTCCAGGAATGGCCGGCATTTCAAAAAATTCAATTTGTGCTGCATTGAATGTAGAAAAATATTGGCTTAATTTTTTCGTGATAGATTGAACAGACAAGGCCTTACTTGTTCTTTCTTTCCATGGCTTCAGCCCAATCGCTGCCATCCCAATATTTTCTCCTCCCGCACTCAACATACTTGTTCCAGCAATACCAATCATATAATTCACGCCATCCGTTTTCATAATTTTATCTGCCATTTGTTCCAATACTTGTTTCGTTTGATTAATGGTAGCTGTATCTAAAAGCTGCACATTGGCCAAAATAAAACCTTGATCTTCTTCGGGAATAAAAGAGGTTGGTACACGCCAAAACATTAACACTAACCCCATTATGACTGCAAGGCATAAAGCTATTGCAACCATCAAATGATTCGTCAAAAAACGAACACATTTTACATATCCGCTTTGAAGACAGGCAAAGCCTTGATTAAACCATCTAAAAGATTTTTTTTGCTCCTTCTCTTGTCTTAAAAATAATGCACATAGAGCGGGGCTTAATGTTAAAGCATTTACTGCAGAAAAAACAACAGCCGTGGAAATCGTGATTGCAAACTGCTGATAAATTTTACCAGTAATACCCGCCATCATTGCAACGGGGATAAAAATAGACAACAGCACTAAAGTTGTTGCCACAATGGATGAAGAAATATCCTTCATAGCCTGAACACTTGCGTCAAAGGGTGACATCTTTTTGTATTGCATTAAATATTCCACGCGTTCTACCACAATAATTGCATCATCTACTACCAACCCAATTGCTAAAATCATCGCAAATAATGTTAAAATATTTAAATCAAATCCTATCACATACAAAACAGCAAAAGTCGCCACCAACGAAACAGGTATTGTAATCATCGGAATTAAGGTCGCACGCAAATTTTGTAAAAAAAGATAAACTACTAACACAACCAATAAAAAAGTAATGAATAATGTCTCTACAATATTCTCTATAGAAGCTTTTACAAATGCAGTGGAATCATACGCTATCCGAAAATCCATGTCTGGAGGGAATGATTTTTTTAAATTCTCTATTTCTTGGCGTAAATTTTGCATCACTGTTAATGCGTTGGAATCTGGCATCTGATTCACTTCCATTACCACAGCATCTTGACCATTATATTGAGCACCCAGCTGATAATTATCTGCCCCAAACTCAACTTGTGCGACATCTTTCAAGCGAACAACAGATCCATCGTTTCCCGCAGCAATAACAATATTTTCAAATTCTTGAACTGTCGAGAGCAATCCTGTTGTCGTTAAAGATAGAAGCACACCATTTAGGCCGGGACTGGGCGCCGCCCCCAAAGATCCTATAGCACTCTGTGCGTTTTGCGCCTGAATGGCTTGAATAACCGCCTCAGATGATAAATTCATCGCTGCCAATGCTCGCGGATTCAGCCAAATACGAACACTTTTTTTAGATCCAAAAATATTCACATCACTCACACCCGCAATCCGTTTTAATGGATTTTGAATGTTTGAAAAGGCATAATTACTTAAATCTAAAGTATTGTGTGTCCCCTGCGGTGATTCTAGCACTAAAAAGGCTAACAAATTTGCCGACTGTGAACGTACTTCCAAACCCTCTTGCGTCACAATGGCAGGCAACAGAGCTTTCGCTTGCTCCAATCGATTTTCAACCTTAACTTGAGCTATATCTGGATCCGTTCCAACATTAAAAGTAATTGTAAGTTGATATGTCCCGTTATCTGTTGCCGTTGAAGACATGTATAACATGCCTTCCACACCGTTAATTTGATTTTCAATTGGAATTCCCACCGTATCTATCAGTAACTGAGCATTCGCTCCGGGATAAGTAGCCTCAACAATAATTTGTGGTGGTGTAATATTGGGGTACTGTGAAACTGGTAATAAAATAAGCGCAATCAGGCCTAATAAAACCATAATAATTGCCACAACACCGGCAAATCTCGGTCGACGAATAAAAAACTCAGAAAAAGTCATTCATGTATCTCCTCCAAAGGAACCGCTTCCTGTCCAATTGCACTGCGAGGAATAATTGTTGTAATCACTAAATCACCCGGATTTAATCCCTTTATTACCACAACTTTAGATCCAACAAAATCCCCCAATTCAACTTCCTTTTTTTCAATGATATTATTCTGTAAAACATAGACATAATTATGACCCGGTGCCATGGTTATTAGACCGCGTTCAAGCATTATAATTTGAGATTGTTTTTCATCATATAAAACGGTTACATACGCTCCCGGCAACAAGAAATGATTATTGTTTTCGAAATCAGCGAACAAATCTATTGACGATGTTCCGCTTTGCACTTGATTATCTGCAAAACGCACAAATCCATTGGCAGAAATAATCTGTCCGTTAGATAATTTTAATTTCAGCATACCCTTTTCAAAAAAACTGACATCCGCCCCAAGATTTAAAAAATCTTTTTCTGGCATAGAAAACCGAACACGAATTGGATTATATTGTAAAACATAGGCCAACGCCTTACCTTCTGGGGAAACATATTCCCCTTTTGTTGCATTAATATTTCCAACCACGCCATCAATTGGCGCAGAAATAACTGTATAATTATAATTTACTTCTGCCAACTTTAAAGCCGCCTTTGCCTCACGTAAAGCAGCCTCTGCAGTTAATAGTGCTGTTTGTGCATCATCCTTTTCCGTTCTAGAAATGGCTTCACTAGCGGTTTTATTAATGCGATCCAGATAAAGCTTAGCTTTTTCCAAATCTGCACTTGCCCCCGCCACTTTTGCTTCTGCCGCCTCTACTTGTGCCAAATATTGATCTTGTTTTAAAATAAACAGCGTTTGACCGGCCTTAACCTCCGCACCGCCCGTTACCAAAACCTGATCCATAAAACCTGAAATATATGGATAAATTGAAACAGAATGGATCGCTTCAATGTGCCCAATATACTTATGCGTAATAGTGGTATCTATTGGTTCAATTTTCAGAATCTGCACTTTTAATTCATCGTCACCAATCAAAGGAAGAACTGCTTTGCGGTTTAAACACACATACCACACAATCCCCCAACCAATTAATAAACTCATCAAAAATAAAACAAACTTACGCATGCAATAACCCCTTAAAATTAAGGTGGCCAAATCAAACATATATTGCAAATAGACTTTTGGGTATAAAAATCCCCGTCATCAGGCGGGGAAAATGGCGATCCCGGGGCGATTGCTTCGGCCTTTGGCCTTGTTCGTACCGAACCGCCTATGGCGTCCGCTCGTTGCTCTCGCGAGCAAACGCTCTTCTCGCGTTCTTTCGCCCATAAAAAATCCCCGTCATCAGGCGGGGAAAATGGCGATCCCGGGGCGATTCGAACGCTCGACCTACTGCTTAGAAGGCAGTTGCTCTATCCAGCTGAGCTACGGGACCAACGTGTTTATTATAGCTCATTTTTCAAAAATCGTCAATAAAAAAGAAAGTCAGATGGCCGATAAGCCGGGTTCTGTCAAAAGGGCAATCATTCGTCTGGCAATGTCATTACTGACACGCTCAAGCAACCTACCTAGCGACGACGAACCTGAGACTGTTCTTTTACAACGCAAGCGTCGGCCGTCTTATTTGGTCTTGCTTCCAATAGGGTTTGTCCTGCCACAAGGCCTCTCGGCCTGCGCGGTGAGCTCTTACCTCGCCATTTCACCCTTACCCATGCGAACATGGGCGGTTTATTTTCTGTGACACTTTCCATCGGGTCACCCCGCCCGGACGTTATCCGGTATTGTGTCTCATACGAAGCCCGGACTTTCCTCCATGAATTGCTTCACAGCGATTGCCTGACCATCTGACGAAATATATTGTATCACAGACAACGCAAAAAGTCAAGTCTCTCGCCTTGTTTCGATTGTGGTAGTATAATACCATACAAAAAAGTGCTTGACAGACGGGACTTTTTCGGCTATAATGTCATCGTTTTTAACAAAAGGAATAAAACAATGATTACAAAAACAACAAAAACAGTGAAGCCAGCGGATGCCGATATCAAGTGGTACTTGATTGACGCTGATGGCGTTGTTTTGGGTCGTTTGGCCAGCCAAATTGCCACCATTTTACGCGGCAAAAACAAAGCTTGCTATAGCCCAAACCAAGATTGCGGTGACCATGTCGTCGTAATTAACGCCGCAAAAATTGCCGTCACAGGACGCAAATTGGCTCAAAAAGAATACTATCATCATACAGGATACATCAGCGGCTTAAAGACCGTTACATTGCCTGAACAATTAAACAAACATCCAGAACGCGTTTTAATTCAAGCGGTAAAAACCATGATTTCACGCAATTCTTTGGGTGCTAAACAAATGAAGAAATTGCATGTTTTTGCTGGTAGCGAACACGCACATGCAGCTCAACAACCTGTTGTGTTAGATATCGCCGGCAAAAATCCAAAAAATAAGAGAGGTGAATAATGGTCGCTAAGAAGAAAGAAACGGCTAAAAAGCCAGAAAAAGCAGAAGAAAAGAAAACTGCTAAAAAGGCTCCTGCAAAGAAAGCAGCCGCCAAAGAAATAAAAACAGCGGCTAAAAAAGAAACAAAGGCAACAGCCGCCAAAACAGTGAAGACTGTTGTGGAAAAGAAAGTTTCTAAAACCGCCAAGAAGTCTTTGGATGAATTAAAGGAAGTGGTCAAAGAAGCCGAAACTCCTAAAAAGGAAGAAAAAGCTGAAGCGAAGGCCGAGGTCAAACCCGCCGAACCACGTCAACCAAAGAAAGACAAATTTGGCCGCAGCCAAGCTGTTGGTAAGAAAAAAGACGCCATTGCTCGCGTTTATTTGAAACTCGGCAAAGGCAAAATCACCGTTAACGACCGCGATTTGAAGGATTATTTCCCTCGTCCCGTGTTGCAAATGATTATCAATCAACCATTTGCTGTCACAGCCCGTGAAGGCCAATATGATGTGGTTTGCACCGCTGTTGGTGGTGGTTTGTCTGGTCAAGCTTATGCACTTCGTCATGGTATCAGCCGTGCGTTGGATCTGTTTGAACCAGAATTGCATACAGCTTTGAAGAAAGCCGGATTCTTAACACGCGATAGCCGCGTTGTTGAACGTAAGAAGCCTGGTTTGTCCAAAGCCCGTAAGAGATTCCAATTCTCGAAGAGATAAAAATTGGGAACGAAACCTTTGGTTTCAAGAGCCGTCCGCTTTGGGCGGCTCTTTTTTATCCAAAAAAACTCTTGCAATTTATTTTATTTTGTGTATAATATACTCCATCAGATGACCTTTGTGGGGGTATAGCTCAGTTGGTAGAGCGTTGCAATGGCATTGCAAAGGTCAGGAGTTCGACCCTCCTTACCTCCACCAATTTACCAATAAAACATTGTTTTTATTGGTTTTTTTATGCCTAATTTTCGGTAAAAAATTGTGCTACAGCAGAGTGATACAGCACTTTGCTACAGCAAGGGGGTGCTAATGGAACACCCGTGTTTATTGTGTCGTGGTCGCACATTTTATTTCCGTGTTGCTATTCCACGCAACTACTGGCGCTTGACAAAATGCCGAGAAATCGGTTATTCTTTACGCACCTGCTCTTATGAACACGCAGTGCGACAATGGCGCTTTGCTTTGTATCATTACCAGCAGTTTATGAACACATTTGAGGAAGTTTGTATGAAGGTTGATAATGGTAAGGTTTTGTTAGATACTGCCGATGTTGATAAGGTGTTGCTCTTTGAGTTAGAACGCAAGCAATTTGCGCTAGAAGAACACGCTGAAGATATTGTTGATGGCACTATCACAACAAAGGACATAGAGTTATACCCTGAAAACGCTACACCCGAAACGATTAAACAACTTACAGAACAGGTTGTGATTGACTACTTAAAAGATGTTGTAGTACGACAAAAAGCAAACATAACATTACGAACCATCTACAAAAAATTGCTGGATAAAGAAGTCGCATTAGGACTTATAGAGCAAAACGAAACAGGTTATCAGTGGTTCAATAGTTTGACCCGACATATGGGAGCACTACAACGCTACTTACGCAAAAGCGTTCAATCCATTCACAATGATGAAGCATACGCTCCAACGAACCCGAAAGTTGTGTCATTACTTCGCACATACGATGGCAAGAAAACAAAGGAACGATTAGCAACAACATCTTCACATACAAGTTGGGAGAAAGTGTTTAAGAAGTTTATTCGCAACAAGGAGAATATAAAGGGGGTTGGTAAGAACCGAGAGAGCGAGAACAGGCACTCATTGAAGATTTGTTTTGCTTTGATTGGAAAGGATTTAGAGAGCATCACACAACAAGATTGTCGCAAGTTATGTGATAACTTATACAAAGTTCCGCAAAGATGGAGTGGAGTTTTAAAAGACGGAGAACATTTGAGTGATATTCTCAATAGTGGCAAGAAAGGATTATCTAAACAAACTATCAAGGCACATCTCACAACTTTCAAAGAGTTTATGCGCTATTGCGTGCGTGAAGAAGTTATTGCCAATAGTTTTAACGAAGCAATAGATATACCCATCAAATTAGAGCGTCAGGTTCGCAATCCTTTCACAAAGAGCGAATTGAAAAAGATTTTCAATGCTACAACTTATCCATCACCTAAAAATCAAAACAATCAAGCAAAGTTTTGGATACCGTTGATTGCTTTATTTCAAGGGTGTCGCTTAAACGAGATATGCCAATTGGATGTTGATGATATAGTTGCGTATGAAGGTTTGGAATGTATCAGCATCAACGCCAACGCCAGTGATAAGTCCGTGAAGAACAAATCATCACAGCGCATCATCCCTATTCATCCCGTGTTAAAGGATATTGGTTTTACTCGCTACATTTACTATCAAGGCAAAACGAAACATCACAAGTTGTTTAGTGAGTTGAAGTATTCGCAAAAGCAAGGTTATGGTTCGGCATTTCAAAAATGGTTTGCTCGTTATTTAGATAGCATTGGCATTAAAGGTAAGGACAAAGTGTTTCACTCGTTCCGTCATACCTTTGAAACAAAGGCATTGGAGAAGTTGCTACACACCGAGCATCAAAACAGATTATGCGGATGGACTAACAAAGGCATAGGACAAAGTGTGTATGGCAAACAACTTCATATCAAAGTTTTGTATGATGAATTGTGTAAAATTGACTATCCTATCAAAAAAGAACTGCGTGCGTTGAAAGAAGCGTATGCCGATACCTATGTGATGAAGTTTAAGGATTAAAGAAACTTCAACAATCGTTGGGTAAGAAGTTGTTGTCCTTGTTCGTGGAGTTGGGCGATATAGGTTGTTGCTGTTTGTGAATGAAGTTCGCACAAGTTATGGATAAGGTTGTGTAAGGCATCTATGCTTGGTTGCCTACCTTCGCTTAAAATCATTCCCATATAGTATTTGTTCTTATTGAGGTATTGCTCGCTAAACTGATATTGCGATGAAACTAGGTTCAATTTGCGTAAGAGTTTGAAGCATTTTGTGATGAATTGAATATCTTGCGATATAACTTGTTCCATAGGTTATCCTTTTTGCTGACACAAGTATTTATCGCAAATGATTTACAGATGGAATGATTTACAAGTTACAATGTAGGTTTAAAAAAAACAGCAGGCAAAATGCCTGCTGTTTTGTCCTTCATATTCATTTAGAAAGTGTATCTTACACCAAAAGATACTTTGCTGTTTGTAATCTTTGTTTTGCTATCGGTATCTTTGATTTTGCCGAGATACTCATAGCGATAACCTAATGTAAGGTCAATGTTTTCGGTTAGAGCATAACCAACGCCTAAACCAACATTCCAACCCCAATCTTTATCTTTGATACTTTCTTTGCCTAATCCAGCAATACTTAAATCTGCTGTTTCTTTCAACCAAGAATAACCGATACCAGCACCAATGTAAGGTTTAACATTCTTTGGTTCGCCTAATGGAATATCCCAATATCCATTTAAGAAGAAACCTTTTGTTTCCCCTTCAACTGGAACGATACCCAACAAGTGGTCTTTCATTTTGTCATTGTAATAACCTTCTAAACCAACTCTAAACATATCTATTTTAGCACCAACTTCCAAAGCACCACCAAACACATTGTCTTTGAAACTTTCATTACCAAAACCTTCTTCTTTGTATTCTGCTTTTAACCAGTTGTGGTTCAACTTACCTTCAACATAAGGTTTCACTTCCACAGCGGAAGCACTTGTAGCAACCAAAGCGATTGCGGATAATAATAATAATTTTTTCATTTTTTACCTTTCATTTAATATATTAAACAAATATGGGGTAATCACTCCCACAACTTTATATTACATAAATGTTCCTTAAATTACAAACATTTTTTT
>JAFPYS010000001.1 GCA_017412085.1 Alphaproteobacteria bacterium | reverse complement strand
TGGCTAACACGCCCAACATTTCGACCATTGAACGGCCGGATTCTGTATTTCTCATTTTATGTTCCTTTCGTTTGTTAACAAATCTCAATTTACTTTCCCAACATACAAAAACGTTCCTTTAAAGTCAATAGGTTTTTATTGATTTTTGAAAATTTTATGTTTTTTTGATTAATCAACTGATTATATTATATAATTTACATTTTCTGTTAATTTTATGTTCCCGTTTTTTGCCACGCATTTTAAAGGAACGTTTTTGTATGTTGGGAAAGTAAATTGAGATTTGTTAACAAACGAAAGGAACATAAAATGAGAAATACAGAATCCGGCCGTTCAATGGTCGAAATGTTAGGTGTATTAGCCATTATCGGCGTTTTGTCCGTTGGTGGTATTGCTGGCTATACAATGGCGATGAACAAACATAGAGCTAATGAAACAATTGGGCGGCTTATGAATCGGGCGGTTGTAGTATCTGGTCAACGTCAGCTAGGACAAACGGCCTCGCTTTCTGGATTTAACGAAAATGATGGAGCTTATACAATTCCTAATAATGTAGATACAAATACGGAAGGAAAGTTTAAATTGACAATCCAAAATATACCAGAGAGTGTGTGCAGTAAAATTATCACGATGGAATGGAAGATTCCCGTGATTACACCAGAATCTTGTTCTGGTACAAGCGATATGACCTTCCAATTTAACAATGATTTAAGCGAAAACACAGGTTCAAGTGATGAAGGGGAATCCTGCGCGGGAGTAAAATGTGGCGAGACATGCTGTACAAATGGTTCAACATGTGATGCAGCAACAAACAGGTGTACAAGGGCTGGCAAAGTTTGTCCAGAGGGAGAGGTGCCATATAGAGCTTATACTTCAGATCCAGATGCCACCGCTGATGCCTATGAATGTTGTGATGGGTATGCTCAGGATGAGACCGATGGTCAGATTGCTCTTTGTTGCCATCCAAATCAAACACCTTATCACTACTATAATCTGTCTTCTTATGATGATTGTTGTAATAGCACCGAAATATATAATGCAGGGGGATATGTCACATCCGGTTGTTGTTGCGAGGGAGGAAGTGTTGCTGTGCCCAAGTACGATCCTTATACTGACAGAATTTCCGGCTGTGCTTGTGGCCCAATTGGCTCAACAGAAGCTTATTGGGATTTTAACGTAGACAATGAGACCGTTTTTTGTGAGAAGGGTGTGGATCATGAATTCTTTGCACAAAATGGCTATTGGCGCTGTATTCCTTAATAAATCTTAATAAAAGCTCCTCGTTTCAATGAGGAGCTTTTATTTCAAATATTTCTGTGGATCCACAACTTTTGTTTTATACCGCACTTCAAAGTGTAACTGTGGCGTTTTAACATTGCCCGTTTTTCCCATGGTGGCAATCTTTTGCCCGCGAGCCACTTGGTCGCCTTTCTTCACTAATAATTTATCATTATGCGCATATGCTGTGATCCAGCCGTCTTTGTGTTTAATAAGCATCAGATTGCCATAGCCTTTTAATTCGTTGCCTGCATACACCACTTGGCCCGAATCGGCGGCTTTAATTGGATCACCAATTTTTCCGGCAATATTAATGCCTTCGTTGTGCGCATTTTCGGTTGAGCTGAATCCTTGAATAATTTTACCACTAGCGGGTCGATCAAAACGTTTTGATTGTGCAGATTTGGGGATTGTGATGTTCTTAGTTGTAGTCGCAGCCTTGGTGGTTGGTGTCTGCTTGTTTGCGGTTTTTTGTGCAGAAGTGTTTTTGCTTGAAGAGGTGTTGGAAGATTTTGTGTTATCCCATTCTGTTAGTTGTAAACGTTGTTTAATAGAGAGTGTATAAGGATATTTTAAGTTGTTAATACGTGCTAATTGAGCGACGGACATATTGTTCTTTTTGGCAATGCTGTATAATGTGTCGCCTTTACGTACGGTGTAATAACGCTGCTTGGGAATCACCAGCCGTTGTCCCGGAAAAATGCGGTAGGGCGCTTTTAAATTATTGCGCTCAATTAAGGCTCGAACGGATACATTTTCACGTCTGGCAATGCTATACAGTGTATCTCCTTTGTTGACGCGCACGACATTACACGCTGCTAGAAAACAACAAAGGAGGGTGGAGGCCAATAGGTGATATTTGATTGTATTCATAAGTTTAAGAGTGACATTTTTTACCATAAAAATCAAGCACAAAAAAACAGAGGCCCCGAAGAGCCCCTGTTTTAAATCTAGAGAAGATTTATTTGGCGGATTCAGCCACAACTTCGTTCAATTCGTCGCCGAACAAAGCACCTGGGTGAATGTTGCCGTTCACAATCAACATTGGAACGCCACCAATGTTCAAAGCACGTGTAAATTCGCGGTTTGCCACCAATTTATCTTTGATTTCCTGGCTGTTGGCATCTTTCTTCATCTTATCAGCATTTACGCCAACTTTTTTGCCCATTTCCATCAAAGCAGCTTCGTCAATTTTGCCCTTGTATTCGCCAACGGCATCATGCATTGCGGCATATTTTCCTTGTTTGCCGGCGGCCAAAACATAACGAGCAATCATCTCGGAATTTTCGCCAAAGATTGGTGTATCAATTGGAACCCAGCGAATGTTTTTGGCTTCTGGTTTTGCCAAAGCTTCTTTCAAAGCAGCGTTGGTCCGTTTGCACCAACCGCAGTTATAATCGAAAAATTCAATAATGACGTATTTCCCATTTGGATTACCCAAAGAGTAATTGGCTTTGTCATTTAAAATTTTTGCCACCAAATCGGCAGGAGCTACCTTCGGTTGAGCCTTTTCTGCGGCACGTTGTTTTGCATCTAATTCTTTGTAATATTTTTCAACAGAATCAGCAATTACTTTTGGATTGTTGTTGACCCATTCTGTCATAGCTTTGTCACATGGTTTTTTCACCAATGCGCAAATGGATAAAACCAAAGCTAATGCAGAGACGCCAAATAAAGCAACCTTGGCTGGTCCGCATTTACAGCAAGAGCATTGGCCATCGCTTTCGCAACCACACTTACAAGCGTGGGCTGTTTCCTTTTTAACGACTGTATGATGTTTTTTAATAATTTGTTTTGTCATGTTGAGTTCTCCTTATAAAAACATTTTTGTTATAAAACAGTTTTTTAAAAAAAGCAAGAGGATTTTTTTAATTTTTCCTCTTGCTTGGTGAAAATCAAAATTTATATTGGAATTGCAGCCCTAAAATATTGGATTGTGTTTTCCACGTGCTATCCACTTTGACAAGACCTGTTTGGGCTTCGCCCCTGGCTTTGCGAACAAACAAATGCGCATATCCGACATCAACTTGCCAATTGTCACGTTGATAGCTTGCACCAATACTTGTCCAAATACGACGTTCGTCTGGAATGCGTACTGTGCGATATTTGGGGGATTTAATCGCCGTTTGATCGTAAGCTGTGCCAAAGCGGAAGGTTAAGTTTTTGCAGAACTTGTAATCAGCGCCGGCGGCAAAGAACCACGTATTGCGCCAGTGCTCATGAACAGCGCTTAAAGGTTGCCCCGGGATAGGGTAATTATCTTGGTAAATGACCAAATCATGGAAGCGTGTCCAACGTGTAAAACGTGCGGTTCCGGATAATGTCCATTGAGAACCAATATCCTGGGCGGCTGAAAAAATAATTGTTTCAGGCGTTGTAATGCTTGCATGAACTTTGTGTGTGCCATCCAAAAATCCAGTTTGACCAGAAATGCCGGCACGTCCGGAGTTTTTCCCGTGTAATTTGTGATCAACTTTACTGCGATAAGAAACGCCTAAACGGGTTGTTTTCCACGGTTGGAATGTAATACCGATGGTATAACCGGCGTTAATATCGTCGGCTTCTTTCATGTTTGTCCAGCCATTATCGAATGTCGCGCTAGTTAAATGTGCGACAGCATATTGTAAATTGATGGCTGCACCCAATGTCACTTTATCTGTTATCTTGTACGACAAAGAAGGACTTAAGTCCACAACAGTAATAGCGGAATATTGACCCTGTGCAGAGGCAAACCAATTGTTACGGTAATCGGTTGCTAATCCGAACGGTGTATAAAGACCGATACCCAATGTGGCTTTATCGTTTAACTTATATTGTCCAAATACATTTGGTAACAAACGGAAAATATGTGTAAAGTCTTTTCCTTCTTGTTTGCCTAATGGGGTCGTTTGTGATCCCTCTACGCGGCTGCGCAAATCAACGCCGATTAAACCAAATTGTGCGCCTGATTTTTCTACAAAATCCATTCCTGCGGGGTTAAATGCTGGGGCAGAGTAGTCGTCGCCCATAATGCCAGCACCCGCCATGGCGCGGCCCAAACCGGTAACAGAATATTCTTGTAATTGATAGCCGGCTGCCAATGCGGCAGAAGAGGACATCATTACAGCTGATAATAAAATAATTTTTTTCATAGTTATAGAACTCCTTTCGTTCCAGTAACCCATTGTACACGGGAAAAAACGAATAGCAATTAAATCAAGCGCTTGAATTAAAAATGTCATATAAGTGTATTTTTTGTGTCATAAAAGTGTCACAAAAGGGGGCTTGCGATTCATTGAAAAAGGCTGTATAATTATAAAAAAAGGAGAAAACATGATTTATATATTGATTTTAATTGGGTTTGCAATGTTGATTTATGGGGGGAATATATTGGTGGATGGCGCTGTTTCTGTGGCGCGGCGCATGAAGGTTTCTCCATTGTTGATTGGATTAACGTTGGTCGGTTTTGGTACATCCACGCCGGAATTGATGACAAGTTTGTTCGCGGCCAGTATAGATGCGGAAGGTATTGCGGTGGGAAATGTTGTTGGATCAAATATTGCAAACATTTTGCTTGTTTTGGGTGTGGCGGCGGTTATACGGGCTATTTCTGTGAACAAAACTTCTTTTAAGCGTGATAGCTTGTTTTTGTCAATAGCAACCGGTGTTTTGGTTTTGGCGCTATTTTGGGGGCGTATTGGATTTATTTTAGGCTTTATTATGTGTGCTACGTTGGGATATTATGTGTACTATTCATATCAAACAGAGAAAAAAGAGGCCAAATTAGATCCCACAAAAACTGAGGTCGTGCGAAACAAGAAAAGCAATCATATTGAGTTGGGCCTTTCTATTGCTAAAACAATTTTAGGAATCGTTTTGACGGTTATTGGTGCTCGCGTATTGGTAACAAACTCTGTGGTGCTGGCTGAACGTTGGGGAGTCTCAGAAACGATTATTGGTTTGACAATTGTTGCATTAGGAACAAGTTTACCAGAGCTGGCAACATCTATTATTGCTTCATTAAAGAAACATAGTGATTTAGCTTGGGGAAATGTTGTTGGGTCTAATATCTATAATGCTTTGTTTATTTTGGGTGTGACAGCATTGTTTGTTCCTGTTAAAGTGCCCAAAAATGTTATGATAGATACGCTTATTATGGTTGGTGTAACGGCGCTATTGTTGTATTTTGGTCGCCGAGGCAAGTTAACAAAACGCGGCGGTTGGCTGTTTTGTGCGCTGTATGTTGTGTACATTGCATATTTAGCATTGAAAGCATAATAATATTTGAGGAGTATCATGAAAATTGCAGTTGGTTTATCAGGCGGTGTTGATTCAACATTAACGGCGTTATTATTAAAAGAACAGGGCCACGAGGTTGTGGGATTAACAATGGCTTTATACAACGGAGATATTCCCAATTTAAAGGTTGCCGGTGATGCGTGTTATGGACCAACAGAAAAACAAGATATTAAAGAAGTGGCAGCGTGGTGTAAATCTGTTGGAATAGAACATCATGTTATTAATTTGTCGGAAGCCTATAAAAGTACTGTTTTAAAATATTTTCGTGACACATATTTATCAGGAGAAACCCCAAATCCTTGTATCATGTGTAATGCGGGTATGAAGTTTGGTTTGTTAATTGATGAAGCTAAAAAACAAACTGATTTTGATGCCTTTGCTACGGGGCATTATGCACGCATTGAAAAAGGTCCAGATGGTTTTATTTTGATGAGAGGCGTGGAAGCAAAAAAAGATCAGAGCTATTTTTTGTATCGTTTAACACAAGAGCAATTGGCACACACTATTTTTCCGTTGGGACAATATACCAAAGCACAAGTTCGCGAGATGGCAAAAGAACGCGACTTGGCGGTGGCAGATAAGCCAGATAGTCAGGATTTTTATGCTGGCGACTATGCGGATTTGTTGCAGGTGGAGGATAAAGAGGGAAAAATTGTTTTAACAGATGGAAAAGTTTTGGGAAAACATAATGGTTTTTGGCATTATACAATTGGGCAACGAAAGGGATTAGGAATCGCCTATCCAGAGCCTTTATACGTGGTTGATTTGGATCCGCATCATAATCGTGTGATTGTTGGAACAGAGGCCGAAACAAAACGCACCTCATGTAATATCGTGCGTCCTGTGTGGGGTGTGTTGGCAAATGGCAAAACAGACTTTAAGTGTTTGGTAAAATATCGTTCAGCGGGACAATTGGTTCCAGCACATGTTTTTGAAACAAAGGATGGCGTTTTTCAAATTGATTTTGAAACACCTCAGAAATCACTAACCCCCGGCCAATCTGCCGTCTTATATGACGGTGATTTGGTGCTCGGGGGCGGTTTTATAAAATAACTAGTTGTTATTTGCTAGCTTTTTTCTTGCCACAATTGCATGTGGAGCAGCCACAAGTCGGTTGTGGTTCATAAACGATTTCGTGTTCCACAACTGGTTGAGGAGCAGGCATCACGACAACAACTTGTTTTGGTTGTTGGTGTAATACAGGACGTAAGCATGTATTACATGTGTTGCATGTTGTGACAGGTTGAGCGCATGTAGAGCAGCCAGTTGTATAAGCTGGCACGAACTCATAACCCATGGCGTATTCGTCACGACGTTGTTGTTCCACACAGCCGGCAACGCAAGCTGCGAGAGCACAAATTAATAAAGTTTTTTTCATGTTAGTTTCCTCTTGGTTTATTTTTGGTTTAACACAGTTGCTTTGAAGTTGTCCAAAACAGGACGAGCTAAGACTCGGGCCTTTTGGGCGCCTTCGCGCAACATTTCCTCTACCTTGTTATAGTGGGCCATATAGTCCACATATTTATCATGAATGGGCCCTAATTCGGTGGCAATGGCTTCGGCCAACATCTTTTTGATGGTGCCATATCCCATTCCGCCTTTTTTAAGGCCTTCTTCAATTTCTTGCACCAACTCGGGCGCACAAAAACCGCGCGCGATTTGGAACAATAAAATTTCTTCTGGATTCTTAGGGGCATTGATGTCTTGTGAATCTGTTTTAATAGACATCACAGCTTTTTTAATTTCTTCAGCACTGCCAAACAAAGGAATCACATTGTTATAGCTTTTGCTCATTTTCCGTCCATCTATTCCAGGCAAAACAGCAGCAAATTCTTGAGTGATGGCTTGTGGAATTTTTAAAACTTGTTTACCGTAGCAGGCATTGACAGCGCCAGCAATGTCGGCTGTAATTTCCACATGTTGCACCTGATCTTTGCCAACGGGTACATAATCGGATCCGTATGTTAAGATATCAGCAGCCATCAAAATTGGGTAGTTATAAAGGCCCATGTTGATACCGGCATCTGCTGGCTCGCCCTTTGCCACATTCTTATCCACAGCAGCCTTGTAGGCGTGTGCTTTGTTCATGAATCCTTTTGGGGTAAAGTTTGTTAGAAGCGTTGTCATTTCAAACACCTCAGGTACGTCCGATTGACGGTAAAAGATGGTTTGATCTGGATTGACGCCACATGCCAAATATGCGCAGGCAATTTGTCGGGTAAACTGTTGCATTTCTTCCGGATTTTTCAAGTAATTGACAGCGTGGTAATCAGCAATAAACATGACATGTTTGCCACCGTTAGCTAGGACTTCATGCCCCAGTTCAATCGCGGGCTTCAAAGCCCCAACATAATTGCCGATATGTAAGGTTCCTGTTGGTTTTACCCCTGTTAAAACAATTTTATTTTGTAAATCCATTGCTCCCCCTGATTTGTAATGGTTGTTTTGGTTGACTGGCTTCACGTTCGGCTGCAAAATCTGCGACCGCAATGGCCAAGTCAATGAGATGTATCTCACCGGGCCCTAGAACTGCAATTAATGCTGAACGATCGTTTTTTTGATCTTCTTCTGGTAACTCGGCGAACAAGCTCTTTTTGTCGGTGAAGAATTGTCGAATTCTATGACGCCGCGCGTTGTGTTCTTTGCTGGAGGTATAAGCTTCATCAAATAAGACCTGACGATTTGTCTTGCCGGGAATTTCTGGGCTAGGAGCATCGAGGTTCATTTGTAATAAAGCCCGACCACATTTCATGTTTTCCAAACCACGTGTATATCCTAAATCCAAGGCAACGGCCTGGATGAGGAATGGCATAGAATAAAAATTATCCGCGCCGCCAAAACTCTTTTCAACGCGTTGTAAATGTTCACGCACGGCTTGAAGATGGTACTTATTACGATCAGCAAGTGACATTAAATAAACGGCTTTGGGATGTGTTTTTACCCCTTGTTTGGGCAAGTCTTTAATATTCAAATCACCGACGGTAATGGTAACCTCTTCTAAAGCATAGATTCCTTTTAAACGTTGTGGTAAGCGTCCCGCGGCCATTTCATCCAATTCGTCGCGGATTGCTTTTTTATACGAAATAACCGTTACGGGGATATTAGGATTAAGAGGGGTCAGTTTTTGACATGTTAAAACAGTTTTGGGGTCCAAATGAACGCCACCAGGACCAGCTATTTCTCCATGATCATCATAAAGTGCTGGAAACATTCCTTCAAAATCGGCGTTTAAAGGGGCATAGGTAGTAACCAATTGTTCCCGTTCAAAAGCGTGCCGATCAAAAGGCGCCGTGATTGCTGGAGCCCGTTGTGCGCCAGCGTTTTGTGTGTTAGCAGGTTGTGTGGCCTGCAACGTGGAAGCTGCACCAACTTGAAGGGCAAGCATGGATAACTTTTTTAACAACGGCAATGACGACATATAGAACTCCTTCCTAGGTAAGGAATATTATACCACACTTTCCAAAAAAAGTCAATTGAAAAGGAATAACCTACGGATATTCTTGCCAAATTCGCTGGATGTCCGCCCCAAGGGCGGTCAACTTTTCTTCTAATTTATAATAACCACGATCTATGTGGTAAACACGTTGAATGGTTGTTTCTCCGTGTGCAGCAAGGGCCGCCACCGTTAACGCAGCACCACCACGCAAATCCGAGGCTGTTACAATAGCACCCGTTAAATGATCAACACCATGCACTAAAACGGATTGATTGTTGATGACATCAATATGAGCGCCCATGCGTTGTAATTCTGGTACATGCATGAAACGATTATCATGAATAGTGTCTGTGATTAAACTTTCTCCTTGTGCCAGACAAGACATGGTGGTCAGGCAGGGCTGATCATCCGTTGCAAGTCCTGGATATTCGGCGGTTTGAATAGTTTGACCGATCAAAGTGGCATTGGTTGCATCTATTTGCAAGCCATCTTCTTTTTGAGTGAAAATAACGCCACTATGTTGCAAGATACCCGCTGTGTTGCCCATTAAGTCTAATCGAGCACCTTTTAAAAAGATATTGCCATGAGTTACGGCCGCAGCGGTTGCAAATGTGGCTGTTTCAATTCGATCGGGGACGGGATACCACTGTGTCCCGTGTAATTCATCAACACCTTCAATGGTTAAAGTATTGGTTCCGATGCCTTGAATTTTGGCGCCCATTTGAACCAACATTTTTTGAACATCTACAACTTCGGGTTCCATTGCGGCGTTATGGATAATTGTTGTACCTTTTGTCAAAACAGCAGCCATTAAAGTGGTGATTGTTCCACCGACAGTAATGCGGTGCGGGAATATTTCTGCACCATGTAATTGGCCGCTTGCCGAAACATATCCGCCATCAATATCGATCTGTGCCCCCATGGCTTCCAAAGCAGAAAAGTAAATATCCAATTTTCTGGCGCCAATTGCACAGCCGCCAGGTAAGGAAACATGTGCTTTATGCATGCGCCCCAATAAAGGACCAATCACCCAAAAACCGGCCCGCATTTTGCTTAATAATTCATACGGAGCTTCAACACTGGTGATTTGGGGTGTTGTCAAATGAATTGTATCTCCATCTATTTGAATGTCCGAGCCTATACCACGCAGCAAATCAATCAATACTTTGATATCGCTCAATTGAGACACATTGTGAATTGTAAGCGTTTCTTTTGTTAAAAGAGCACAAATTAACAACGGAAGGGCGGCATTTTTTGCAGCCTTGATTTCAGTCGTGCCGTGTAAAACTTTACCCCCGTTTATTTTGAATGCGTACATTTCTTATCTCTCTCTTTCTTTTGTTTTTGGCGCAACAGCAAATTTGCACGCAAAGCCTCGGCTTCTCGCACAAATCGGTCTTTTTTTGCGCCCGTTAAATGTAAATCTTTTTCTGCGATTTGCTCTAAATTTTTATTCATGACTTTAGCATATACTTTTTCATAAGCCAGGTCAACAAAAAATATAAAAACTCCCCGAAAAAACGGAGAGTTTCATTCTTATAAGAGTGTAAAGGTAATTAACCTTGACGAGCCTTTAATTTTGGCTTTTTCTTGTTAATCACATAAACGCGTGTTTTGCCTTTGCTGTTTTTGCGTTTCACGATTTTGCAATCCTTATCGCGCGCTCTGGCAGATTTTAATGAACAACGAACTTTCATGGTTTTTCCTTTCCTTAATTAAACTTGCGGGCATTATAACCTTTTTTTGATATGATGTCAAGTACTTTTTTTGTGGCGAATGGACAGCAAAATGCATAATCCAGCCAGTAACAAGGGGATGATATTTCCGTATTGTGCAAAGGGTGTCGGCGGGATCGCTTTTGGAAGTGGAGAATCTATAACGCCTTCGTCTTCAAGCCCTAAACTGCCCAAAATTCGTCCGTAAGGGTCAATAACAGCGCTGATGCCCGTGTTAGCAGAACGAACAAGTGGCAATCCTTCTTCCACGGCGCGTGTTTGAGCCATAGCAAAGTGATGATGGGGTCCAGCGGACAAGCCATACCACCCATCATTTGTAACATTAATTATCCATTGTGGCCGGTGTTTTTTTTCAACAACTTGTCCAGAAAAAATAGCTTCATAGCAAACCAAAGGTCCGGCAGCTGGGGCGCGTTCCACGGGGATCGTTCGTGGTCCAGGTCCAGCCACAATATCAGAGTCAAATGGCACAAACTTTTCCAGAGGCAAGATGCCTCGCAAAGGCGTATATTCGCCAAACGGCACAAGGTGAGCTTTGTCGTATGAAGCGGTAATGTTGGTTAAATCGTCCAGCACAACTAAACTGTTGGCTACAGATTGTTCAACGGGATCAATTCCGCGCATCGCACCTGTAATCAAAACAGAGCCTTGTTTCATGGCAGCCATCAGTTGCAGCCGAGCCGGCTCGTTGTAGTTAATTAAAAATGAAACAGCGGATTCTGGCCAAACAATATGTGTGATTTCATCGTTGTTGGTTTTGGAAAGGCGGATCATTTTGTTGATGTTGTTTTGTGCTTCACGCGGATCCCATTTAAGAGTGCAGGGAACATTAGGTTGGACAACGCGTACCTTAATTCCCCAAACGGCCTCATTCGCCGCATCATATAGACGCCACGCCCCCAGCCCATAGAGGGCGGTAAGTGCAAGCAGTGCCCATAGTGTTGGCCGCAGCTTGCGTCCAAAATAAGGGGTGGTGAACAAAAGGACAGTTAAAAAGCCCAAACCATATACACCGATAACACTGACGCTTTGTAAGATAGGCAGGTACCCATTCCAAATGTTGCCAACGACATTCCATGGGAAGCCGGAAAAGGCCCATCCGCGCACCCATTCTATCACACAAAACCATCCGGCAAAAGCCAGCCAGCGGGGAACACCGGGTTTAGCAAAACTGGCAAGCCACGCAGTGACGCCATAATAAGCCCCAAATACAAAACCAAATCCGATCCAAATCAAGGGAACAAGCCAAGCATAATAACCATCGCCCAACAACATGGCGTGTGCCAGCCAGTTCATCCCCGTGACACCTAATCCCGCTCCAAAACAAAAGGCATTAAAGAAACAGGCCCTGTGTCCCGCTTGATTGTTTTTAACCGCCAACAGGGCGAACGAAAACCATAAAACAGGGAATATAAAGTAAGGCGCGAAAGCCAAACAACTGGCCAATCCACACAGGAATAAAAATAATCGTGATGTCAAAAAAGTCTTTAATTTTTTCATGTGTATAGCGTAACAGAAAACCAGTTTATTTGCAAGGTCGTTTTTTTAGTTCTCATTCACACAAACGTGTAGAGGAATTGAAGGTGTATTCCACCGTTTGTTGTTCGACGGCCTCAATGGTCAATTCACCGATAGATACATATTTATTTGTGGAATGGTAATTGGAGGTGATATATAATCTCCAGTATTGATGAGCTGCATCATATATTATATTAAATGTTGAAGATTTTAAGTGCCCTTTTTGATTTGTGGCGCTTAGTACATCTTGCCAATTAGAGCCATTATCTGAATATTGTATCGTAAAATCTTTCACAGTATAGCTTAGATTTTGATCTCCAGTCGTACAATATCTGTTTGTGATAGTAATGGAGCTGATTTTGATGGGGTTTTTGGTGTACCACGCAAGCCAAGAGGGTGAGAAATTACTACTATGCCAACAATCAGTTCCTTCGTTTCTATTTAATCCATCAAAGGCTTTCCATGCTCTTCTGTTGGTGTCTTGTTCGGATGAAGCCCGAGTTGCAAGTGTGCTATTTCCCCCCATCGTTCCGTACCCAGCAAGGACTGGTTGAGTCCATGGAACCCAGACTTGTTCCGCCACACAACCTCCACATTGGCCGCCTGTTGTATCTCTGTGTGCAGGACAGGTGCAACCAGAAGATAAAGACTCATTTAAAGCACAGCAGCGCCCTGTACAAACACCCCGAGTCTCTCCGCTTTCTTTGTAACATGTGCTACATCCTGTATCGCAATCGCTGTCACTGGTGCATATGTTACCTAACCGATCCTCTTGATCGGCCTTTTTGGAACGATAGGCAACTTTGAAGGTAATATCTCTGTTGGGACATGTGCTGGGCAGAGCGTTTGGTTCATAAGGTGTGTTATCAATATAAAAACGGGCAGGTATCAGAGATTGATTCACGGAATCACTTAACCACCCCTTTTTAAGCAACATATTGCATACAGTGGGTTTGACGTTGTGTGCTTGAATTAAAAAATATCCAGAAGAAGGAAGATCTTGCAGAACGGTCATCGGCAGATTATAGGTTGATTTCTCTTTGAACGCAGTGGTAAAAATATTGTTGCCCCGATCTTTTTGCTCAGCCGTCAACAATGCGCGCAGGCGAAAATCGTTATAAAGTGACTCAGCTTTTTGTGAATTCATAATGCGTTGATACATCGCAATCGTTCCAATGGACAATAAAGCAATCAAAGCAATTACCGCCAATACTTCCAGCATGGTACGACCCGATTCGGAATTCTTTTTCGAAATTAAGATAGAGTCCTTTTGGACGAACTGTGTCATTTCACATCTCCTTGATGAAAACCTTATAGCACTTTTTCAAAGTGGGTGCAAGTGGAAAAAGAAGGCGGAATTGCTTTTTCTTGCAAAATAAGGTATAATGTTGCCCATGAAAATAGTTACTTTTGGATGTCGGATGAATACTTTTGAATCGGCCGTGATGGCACGGTTGGGAAAAGATATTCCGGATGATGTGATTGTAGTGAACACTTGCGCTGTGACCGGCGAAGCGGAGCGTCAATGTCGTCAGACGATTCGAAAATTAAAACGCGAAAATCCAAAAGCAACGGTTGTTGTGGTAGGATGTGCGGCACAATTAAATCCGGAAAAATATGCTTCCATGCCAGAGGTGGATCGTGTGCTGGGCAATCATGAAAAGCTGAATAAAGAAATATTAGCAAGTGCTCAAAAGAAAATGGTGGGCGATATTGAACAACCCCTTGATTTGCCAATTGTCAGTGATTTTGAAGGGCGCAATCGGGCTTTTTTACAAATTCAACAAGGCTGTGACCATCAATGTACATTCTGTGTGGTTCGATTTGCGCGGGGCCACAATAAAGGATTGCCTGTAGATCAAGTGATTGAGCAAGCTAAAGCGTTTGCACAGGCGGGATTTCAGGAAATTGTTTTAACAGGCGCAGATGTTGCTTCATATCCACACGGGCTTGTTGAAATAACGAAATGTATTTTGGATGAAGTGCCGGCGATTAAGCGCTTACGGTATGGATCATTGGATCCGGCGGCATTAAAAGATGACTTTGTGTCGTTGGTCAAAAATTATCCGCAAGTCATGCCTCATTTCCACTTATCAATTCAAGCGGGAGACAACTTGATTTTAAAACGCATGGGACGTCGGCATTCGCGGGAAGATGTTATTGAGTTGACTCAAAAGTTGCGTGCGGTACGGTCGGAAGTTGTTTTTGGGGCAGACTTTATTACTGGATTCCCGACGGAGACGCAAGAACAATTTGAAAACACGAAAAAATTGGTTGAAGAAGCTGGGTTAACGCATTTGCATGTGTTCCCTTATTCGGAGCGGCCAGGAACACCCGCTGCAAAAATGAGCCAAGTACCCATGCAAGAACGTCGTGCCAGAGCGGCTGATTTACGATCACTAGGCGATAAGATGTATGCAATGCTTTTAAAAAAGATGTTGGGGCAAAATGTTTCTGTTCTGGTGGAAAATGATGGGATGGGCTGGACAGAAAACTATTTACATGTTATACTGAGCAAAAATTATGTCCCGGGGAAAATTGTGGACGTTACTGTTAAGGGAATCAAAGATCATGCGTTGGTTGGATAAATTAAAACAAGGGTTAAAGAAGACAGCTTCCGTGTTGTCATTTGCATCTGTGGATGTGGATGAATTAGAGGAAGCGCTTATTTTATCAGATATGGGCGTGGAAACCGTTTCTGAGTTGGTGAATATTATAAAAAATGAAAAACCTAAAACGCCGGAAGAAATGAAAGCTATTTTAAAGCGAGAATTAAACAAAAAGATTGACCCCATCGCGAAGCCATTGGTGTTGCCTGATTCAAAGCCTGTGGTTATTTTGATGGTGGGCGTTAATGGCGCGGGCAAGACAACAACGATTGGCAAGTTGGCGGCACAATATCGCAAACAAGGTAAAACAGTTGCGTGTGTCGCGGGGGATACTTTTCGTGCAGGTGCCGTGGAACAATTAAAAAAATGGGCCGAAAAGCCAGGGACAGATTTTTATTGTGGTGCACAAGGATGCGATGCCGCGGGTTTGATTTTTGATGCCATTAAAACGGCCAAGCAAAAGGGGACAGACATCGTGTTTATTGATACGGCTGGGCGTCTGCAAAACAGGACGGATTTGATGGATGAATTAAAAAAAATTGTACGCGTTATTCGAAAGATAGACGACCGCATGCCGCACGAAACGATTTTGGTTTTGGATGCGACGGTGGGACAAAATGCCATTTCACAAGTGAAAATTTTTAATGAAGTATGTAGTTTGTCTGGATTAATTATGACAAAATTGGATGGCACAGCAAAGGGAGGGGTATTGGTTGCTCTAAGCAAAAATAATCTTCCCGTATATGCCGTCGGTGTGGGCGAAGATGTGGAAGATTTAAATGCCTTTGCGGCCCAGGATTATGTGTCCTCGTTATTGGGGGAGAAATGAAAAAACTTCTGCACATTTGGGCCAGATTAAAACGTTTAAAGTGGCAAGACATTCGAAGATTGATGGTCTTGTGTTTGACGGCATTTCTTTTAGCGGCAGGTTTAACGGGGTTGGATATTTCAGTAACCTCACTATTACTTGAAAGAAAAGATATCACAGGATTGGGATTTAATTATCTGTTGGCTGCTTTTGGAATGGCGGCATCGGGTGTTGTTGCTTTAAGGTTGGAACGTCGTCGGGGCTTTGGTGTGGCCCGTACCAGTTTAATTATGACTGTTCTTTTGGGGATGATGGTTTGTTGGATAAAGCATTACCCGTCTCAAATAGGATTAGATATTATATTTGCTGCAAAATATGGCGTGATATTTTTATGGAATATAGCCTTTTGGTCATTAGCCAAAAGATATATCGATTTATCAATGAGTTCTTTGAAGTTCTTGGGTGTTTTGATTTTCCAAACATTGGGAATGGGTTTGGGGGCTATTTTAGCACAAAAAGGGATGCCGATAATCGTGTTGGAAGCAAGTATAATTTGTGTGCTTTTTGTGACGATTTTATTTAAAATTTTGGGGCTGATGATTGTTGTACCAAAGGAAACGTTTATTCATAAAATTGGTGGGGTACAAGATGTCGCAGAACGAGTTATTGTGGATGCAATTTTGGCGATTAGTTTTTGCTGGACCTTTTTGTATGCATTGGCTGAATTTCAAGTGTATGCGCGGATTGTGGAAAGTGGCGAAAATCCTCAACAGATTTTAGGCATGATCTTTAAGGCTTGTTCCGTATGCACTTTAATTGGCTTGATTTTTTTATCACAGACAAGATTTTTATACACAATGCGACTGGGGCTTTGTTTGTGTGCAGTGTCGTCGGGTATCTGTGCATTGGGAAGTCTTGTACACATAGATGAATTGGTCTATGCCGGTGCAATTTTGTTTTTTGTGACAAGTAATTTTTATATTTTACCATATTTATCGTTATTGCCTCGTCCATTAGCACAAGGAAAGGGAATGCGCTTGAAAAAAATGCGTTGGTTAATCATGCGTCCTTGTGCGTTTATTTTGTTGGGATCTTTGTTGTTAACCGTGCCCGCATTTGTATTGGATTGGATTTTAATGGGAGGGATGATTATCCTGCTTATGTTGTTTGTTGTATCTGCGCACTTGTATGGCAGACAACTTTTAAAGATGTGCAGCCTTCGGATGTGGTGTGGTGCCCCAGTGATGTTAAGTTATCCGCCTTTAAAGCAAATGATCGAGCAAGGGCTTAGTAAGACAAATCCCGCCGAAGCCATTTACTTTTTAAACATGTTGCATGCTGGTTATACAGGGAGTTACAGAAGATTATTGTTTTCAGCATTAAATCATCCGGCAGTTTCTGTGCGTTTATTGGCCTTAAATAAAATGATGAAATTGGGTTTGACGCTGAAGGAAAAACGTCAACTTTCTCACCTGATGACAACGGATTCAAATGAAGAAGTGAAAAATATGGCGCTGGCTCTTTTAATAACGGATGCTTTGGAAAGTCAAGGAAACGCCGCTTGGCATAAATATAAGGAATATTTGCAGGACAAAAAATGGGTTTGGGGTGCTTGTGCGGGCTTTTTATCGGGACGCGGCGCCTGGTTGGATAAAATTATTTCTAAGGTCTTAGAATTGGCTAATTCAACAAAAGAAAAGGATAATTTAATAGCCCTGTCGATTATGAATCTTCACCCGAGAACAGAGTGGATTGATCCTGTTGAAAGATTGCTGAATAAATCTGATGCCTCTGTTGTGAGGGCCGCCTTGGTGGCGGCGGGCAAGTTAAAAGCGCCGGCGCTGTTAAATCGTTTTTTGCCGATGTTAGATGAAGTGCGTTGGCGGGATCCCGTTTTAGAAACGCTGAACGAATATGGAAAACAGGCATTTCCAATTATCGAAAAAATGATTATAAGCGAAACAGCGCCATTAGAAAGACAAAGAGAATTAGTACTGTTTTTAGGACGGCTGCCAAGCGGAGAAGGAAAACAAATTTTGTTGCGAACCTTGTTTAGCGCCAACAGATTGTTGCGTCTAACAATTATTGAAAGCTTGGGCGATTCAGAGATTGTATGGGTTCATAAGGATCGAAGAAACATTTTGGAAAAAGCGATAAGAACCGCCGTTTTGGAATGGGAAGAAATAAATAAAATGCTAGTGCACGCAGAAAATTTAGAGGATAAAAATTTGGTGGAAACAAAAATACTTTTCCAAGAGGCTCTGCGCGAAGAGTTGAATCGGACGCGTTGCCTGATTTTGGATCAAATAGCGTTGTACACCAAAGAACCATTGGCGCTGAAGGCCGTGGAGGCATTAAAAGGTACGGATTTTAATATATATGCCGGAGCGGCAAGCTGCTTACAAGATATTTTATCAAGGGTGTTATATAAGGAGGTATATGAGGTTTTATTATATCCTACAGTGAATGAACCTCCGCGATTAGATAATAAGATGCCTGTTGGTGTGTTTTTGAATCGTTTTATTTTAAATCCAGTGACATGGACCAATGCATGGTTGCAGGCGTTAGCTTTATATGGATGGCGTAGATTGGAGGATGCCGCTGGTTTGATAGCTGTTAAAGAGGGATTAAAGGCGCGAGATTGGATTGTGTTGGAGGCGGCATTGTCTGCATTGGGTAAGTTGGAAAAAGACAAAGCAAAGGCGCAAGAAATGGTGTTGAATATACCCACGCAATACTTACTACAACAAGATTTTGAAAAATTATTGGAGGAAAAATATGTTAGTCACCATTGAAAAAGTGTTATTATTAAAACAAATACCTGTTTTTAAAACTGTTTCAAATATGGCCTTATCCGATTTAATGGCTGTTTCGGAAGAAAAAACCATCAAAAAAGGAGAACGTTTGATTGTTAAAGATCAACAAAATCGCTATGTATATTTTTTGCTGTCTGGCAGTTTGGAAGAGTCTGAAAAAAACAACAAGAAAAATATCACGGCGCATGCTGTGGTTGGATTAGAGAGTGTTTTTTTGATGGCGCAGGCGGGAAAAGATGTCGTCGCCCAGCAAGAATCTATTGTTTTGGTTGTTGAGCGTGGTAAGTTATATCGGATGATGGCATTGCACCCGTCTTTAGCTGGTGTAATTTTGAATGAACTAAGTTTGATGATTCGCAAATAAAAAAAAGATTGCTTTTTATAAAAAAGTTTTTTAAAATGTGAACAAGAGGAATGAGAAAGGGGGAAATATGTTTAAAAAGAAAAAGGAAAATACAAAGAAGCCCGAAAAAAAAGGTTGTAAATTTGGGTATCTGTTGCTTGTCGTTATTTTGATTGTGGTCAATTCAGCAATCTGGGCTTATTTTAGTTATCGTGTCCGGGTGATTTGTGATGCTTCGGAATATGCAGAACGGGCACAACGCCAAACTCTTTTGATGCGTATGAAAGCCAAAAAGAAACCCGTTGTATTGGATGCCGTAGCTGTTGTTGACGGGGAGGCAATTTCTTTGTCAGAAGTAAAAGATATGATCCAAGATGCCCCTCAATTAGCAGAGTTGCCATTTGAAACAATTTATCCAAATCTGCTGGAAATGTTGATTAATAATCGGGTTATTATGCAGGGAGCCCAAAAGGCGGGTGTTTTAGATCGTCCCGAAATTAAAAGACAACTTCGTTTAGCAAAGGAACAGATTGTTGGACAAACATACTTAGATGAGTTGTTAAAGGCTCATGTAACCGAGGCAGAAATGCGTGCTTTATATGATGAAGAAGTAAAAAATTTCCGTCGAGATGAAGAAATTCATGCAAGACATATTTTGTTGAAGACAGAAAAAGAGGCAAAAGATGTGATCGTTCAATTGAAAGCTGGTGCCGATTTTGCGGAATTGGCGAACAAGAAATCATTGGACGAGAATACAGAAGGTGGTGATTTGGGATATTTCACAAAATCAATGATGATCCCAGAATTTGGCGATGCTGTGTTTGATATGAAAAAAGGTCAATTGTCCGCTCCTATTAAAACGCCATTTGGATGGCATGTTGTTTTTGTGGAAGACAAACGTTTGGCCAATCCTCCGGCCTTTGAAGATGTGCGTGATGATATTGAACGTGCCGTGATGGAAAAGCAATTGCCGGCGGTTTTAATGGAAGAACGCCAAAAGATGAAGGTCGAAATTTTAAGGCCAACGATATAAAGATAAAAGCCCCGCATGAGAGGGGCTTTTGAAAATAAGGAATTGAACCTTGAAATTTTTCAAAAAAAATGGTAAAATAAATCTCACTTTTTGAAAGGGAAAGGAATGCGTTTTTTATCTACGCTTGTGAGTTTGTTTTTCTTTGGATGTTTGGCCGTAGCAATCATCGCATTTTTGGTGGTGTTGCATTATTCTATTGGATTGCCCGATTACCATCAGTTGGAAAATTATGAACCACCCATTACGACGCGTTTGTATGCAAATGACGGTTCTTTATTAATGGAATATGCGACAGAAAAACGAACATTTGTTCCGGTAGATAAGATTCCTCAGAAATTGAAGGAAGCATTTTTGTCCGCGGAGGATAAAACATTTTATGAACACGGTGGTATTGATTTAACGGGTTTGATACGTGCAGTCTTTATCAATATTCAAAATTTTGGGAAAAATCGTCGCCCAGTTGGGGCATCGACTATTACACAACAAGTTGCCAAAAACTTTTTGTTGACATCCGATCGGACTTTAGCTCGTAAAATTAAAGAAGCTTTGTTGGCGCGTAAAATTGAAAAAACATTTTCAAAAGATCACATTTTGGAACTGTATATGAATGAAATTTATTTAGGAATGGGATCTTATGGTGTGGCCAGTGCCGCCCTGAATTATTTTGATAAATCAATGAGCGAGTTAACATTGGGCGAAATGGCTTACTTGGCAGCATTACCCAAAGCGCCAAACAACTATCATCCCGAAAGGCACCCAGAGGCAGCTAAAGAACGGCGAGATTATGTGGTGCAGCAAATGTTTGCAAATGGATATATTACAGCACAGGAAGCGGCTCAGGCCATTCAAGAACCCATTGTATTAAAACGAAGGATCAAAAAATTAACACAGGATGGTCAGTATTATGCAGAGGAAGTACGGCGTTTTGTGGTGAACCAGATGGGCGAAAATTCAATCTATTTGGGGGGATTATCGATTCGTACAGGTTTGGATCCGAATTTGCAAAATTACGCGGTGGAAGCTTTGCAAGATGGATTAATTAGCCATGACAAAAAACATGGATGGCGTGGCCCCGTTGCACATGTTGATGCCAATGGGCGCGAAGAATTAAAGCAGTATGCGAAAGAATATGCGCCAAAGGATTGGGAATATGCGTTGGTTGAAAGCGTGACGGACGATAAAGCGGGTATTTATTTATTAGATGGTTCTGAAGTTTTTATCCCGTTGTCTGAGATGACATGGGCCAAAAAGGCTTTGGAAAGAGGGCGAATTTCAGTTACAGATGTGAAAAAAGTTTCTGATGTTTTAAGCGTGGGTGATATCATTTTAACAAGTCGCAAAAAAGATGGTGTTTACACATTACATCAAATTCCAGCCGCGGAAGGAGCGTTGGTAGCAATTGATCCGCACACCGGACGCGTGCTGGCAATGCAGGGTGGTTTTGCTTTTGAACGCAATCAATTTAACCGTGCAGTTCAGGCCTTGCGTCAGCCTGGTTCATCTTTTAAACCTTTTGTTTATACTGCGGCTTTGGATTCCGGATATACACCATCTAGCATCATTTTGGATGCACCGATTGTGATGCAAAATGTGGATGGCACCAAGTGGAAGCCAGAGAATTATTCCAAGCAATTTTATGGCCCAACAACGTTGCGTGTTGGAATCGAAAAATCCAGAAACTTAATGACGATTCGTTTGGCTCAGGCTATTGGTATGCGAAAAGTTTTGGAATATGGAAAGAAATTTAATATTTCGGATAAAATGGAACGAAATTTAGCAACAGCCTTGGGAGCCAGTGAAACAACCTTGTTGCGGTTAACAACTGCCTATGGCATGTTGGTTAATGGTGGTAAAAAAATTAAACCGATATTTATTGACCGTATTCAAGACAGAAATGGTAAAACAATTTATAAAGCAGACGAGCGCGCATGTGATAATTGTTCTGGAACGGAAGCTTCCGCAGAAGATCAACCAATTATTCCGGATGATCGCGAACAGATTCAAGATCCAGCAAGCGCATATCAGATGGTCAACATCTTGACGGGTGTGATTACACGCGGTACTGGTTCTGTGGTGCGTCCATTGAAACGGAACTTGGGCGGTAAATCTGGGACAAGTAATGACAACGTTGATGCGTGGTTTATTGGATTCTCGCCGGATTTAGTGGTTGGTGTTTGGGTTGGTAAAGATAATCCAGAGCCATTGGGCCCGCATGATACAGGTGGTGGCGTGGCTGCGCCAATTTTCCGTGATTTTATGAAAATGGCGTTGGCCGGGAAACCAGATGTGCCTTTCCGTGTGCCGGATAGTGTGAAATTGGTGCGTGTCAACGCTTCAACGGGCAAGCCCGCAAAGGCAGGAGATGCCAATGTGATTATGGAGGCTTTCCGTTTGGATACAGATTTAACGAAACCCGAAAAAGTATTGGGCAAAGATATTACATTACATTCGAATGATGATACCACACCGGATTTGGGCGGCATTTATTAACGATAGGAGCAGGACATGAAGGCAGAAATGATTGCTTTAAAAGAAAAATTCGACAATGTGCTTGCACTTGTCAAGGAGCGTCTTTGACTGGGAGAAAGCCCAAAGTCGTTTAAAAGAGTTAGATAATTTAACATCGGATCCTAATTTATGGAATGATGCGGAACGTGCTCAAAAATTAATGAGTGAACGCACGGGATTATCTAATCAAATCAAAAAAATTGAAGATTTAAGCAACGCCGTGGCGGATGGGTATGGCATGATCGAGTTGGCTGAAGCCGAAGAGGATGAAACTTTGTTGGCGGACGCTGAAAAAAGTTTTGCCGCATTGGAAAGTGAAATGGATAAATTTGAATTGGAATCACTGCTTTGTCAGGAAGGCGATTCCAACGACGCGTTCTTGGAAATTCATTCGGGTGCGGGTGGCACAGAGGCACAAGATTGGGCCAGCATGATTTTGCGTATGTATGAACATTGGGCGGAAAAAGCGGGTTATAAAGCGGAAATCATGGAACTGTCAGACGGAGAAGAAGCTGGCATCAAGTCTGCTACATTAAAAGTGATTGGCTTGAATGCCTATGGATGGTTGAAATTTGAATCGGGGGTTCATCGCTTGGTACGTATTTCACCATTTGATGCAAATGCGCGTCGACATACAAGCTTTTGTTCTGTGTGGGTGTATCCTGTGGTGGACGAAAGTGTGAAAATAGACATCAATCCGGCGGATTGTCGCATAGACGTTTATCGGTCTAGTGGTGCCGGTGGACAGCATGTGAATAAAACAGAAAGCGCTGTACGTATTACACATATTCCAACGGGGATTGTGGCGGCCTGTCAAACGCAACGCAGTCAATTTGCGAATCGAGATGAGGCCTGGCGCATGCTAAGAGCTCGTTTATATGAATTGGAATTGCAAAAACGTCGTGCGGCTCAAGGGGCTATTGAAGCTCAAAAGGGCGACAATGGTTGGGGCAATCAAATTCGGTCTTATGTGTTGCAACCTTATCAGATGGTAAAAGATTTAAGAACCGGATATGAAACATCGGATACAACGGGCGTTTTAGACGGAGATTTGGATGATTTTATGCGGGCTAGTTTGGCAGGATTAGCAAGGAAAAAGGGGGGATAAATGAAGAAAATTGCATTTTTTAAACGCGCACAAAAATTGGATGTAAAGTTCAAAACTTTTTTGATGAACATTACAACAGCGGCTGTTATCTTTTGTGAAGCGACAGATGTTTTTTTGAAAAAACAAGCGGATAAACGTTTTACTCAATTGAAAAACAAGATTCAATCATTGGAATCGGAGAACGATAAATTGCGTCGCGAGATTGAAGCCGCTCTTTATCGTCAAATGATTTTACCCGGGATTCGATCAGATATTTTGGATTTGATGGAGGCGTGTGATCATGTTATCAATCAGTATGAACATGTGGTGTTGATGTGGTCAATTGAACAAGTGAAAGTGCCAAAAGATTTATTTGACGATGTGTTAAAGTTGGTGGCAATTACCCGAGATTGTGTGGGCGTCTTGACCACTGGTGCGAAAGAGTTTTTTGATGGGGCGTCAAACGTGGAAGAGGAAGTTCAAGAATGTTATTTCTTAGAACATTCCGTGGACGAACTGGCTTTTGCAATCAAAGAAAATATCTTTAAAAAGAAAATACCATTAGCCAAGCAATTACAGTTAAGAGAGTTTATAGCAACGTTGGAAAAAATATCAGATTTGGCGGAAGACGCGGCGGATAAATTAAAAATTATTTCGGTGAAACACGCACTATGATATATTTATTTTTACTTGGCGGTCTGTTTCTTGGATGGAGCTTTGGACGCAATAACCTGAGCAATGTATTTGGGGCAGCCATTGGGACGCGTATGGTGCAATTCAAGACGGCAGCCATCTTGGCGGGCTTTTTTATTTTGTTGGGTGCATTATTATCTAGTTCCGAAACGACAGATTCGATGTTGCAATTAGCACATATCCCTTCGGCCTTTGGTGCGCTTTTGGTAAGTATTTCTATCGCATTAACGATTTTAATGGCTGGGCGTTTTGGTATTCCTGTTTCTATTGCACAAAGTTCTGTGGGGGCGTTGATTGGTTGGAATATTTTCTTTCAAATAAGTAATAATTGGGGTGTCGTAGTGGACATGATTGGAGCGTGGTTTTACAGCCCAATTCTTGCCGCACTTTTATCTGTGCTTGGTTTTTATGGGACGCGAGCATTATTGAAAAAAATCAAAATTCCTTTGTTATATCGAGATGTGTGGGTTCGGACGCTGTTAATCATAAGTGGTATCTATTCAGCGTATTTTTTAGGGGCAAATAATATGCCGGCTATTGCGGGGCCTTACTTGGGCGTTGGCGCCTTAAATCCATTTGTTGTGGTTGTCGGTGTTGGTTTGGCTATTGCTTTGGGGGCGTTGATGGCGGATAAGCGCGTTATTGCGACGGTGAGCTCTGGCTTATATCCTTTATCGCCAATGGAAGCGTTGATTGTTGTCTTGTCGTGTGGAGTGACCTTGTATTGTTTTTCGGGCAGCGGTTTGGAAGGATTGTTGCTACGCTATAATTTACCAGCATTTCCTTTGGTTCCCGTTCCAACCTCTAGCGTGTTAATTGGTAGCATCATTGGTATTGGTATGGCAAAGGGACACGCGGGTATTCATTGGCCGGCTTTGATGAAAGTTGTTGCGTCATGGGTATTTGTTCCTGTGATTTCGGGCTTGATTTGTTATGCGATATTGGCTATCTTGATAAATGGAGGGGCGAGTCTTTGAAAAAGAAGCTGTGGCGTTTATCTAAAAAAACAACTGTTTGGCTTTATCGTTTTTTTGAAGCCATTGTGGCCTTCATATTGGTAATTTTTGGATTGGCATTTTGGAAGCTTTACACCGAACCAATGGATGCCAAGTTTATGTTGCCCACATTGGAAGAACAGTTGTTGCCTAAAAATTCGGGATATCATTTGAATGTGGATAGTGCGATTTTGAGTGCCGGCTTTAAAGAGGACGGGCTGTTTCATTTGGATATGAAGGGATTACAACTTATTAGGCCAGATCAAACGGTGGCGATAAATCTACCAACAGTCAATTTGTCGTATGGTTTTTGGCACATTGTTACGCTGAATTATATGCCGAATAAGTTAACAATTGAACATCCGGATGTGCGTGTTGTGATTGATGAAGAAGGACAGTGGCGGTTTTTGGATGAGAAGGAAAGCACGGATGATGACATTAAAAAAATAAAACCAATTTCAATGCGCACGTTATTGCGACACGCCTTATCATTCTATGATATTTCGGTGACAGATGGTGTTATGATTGTTGAAGATTTGGCGATGAAGCAAAAATTAAGTTTGCCACAGTTTGATTTACATTTACATCGGCGTTACGGTGGGTTACGACATATGGCTCGTTTTTCGGCGGTTGCTAAGATGGATGATCATTTAACCGACATCAAAGCTCAGGCAATGTACGGGCGTATTACCAAAAATTTAAAAATTGAAGCCGGGATCACGCCTTTATATCTTTCTCCGTTGGGACGTTTTATACCTGTGTTGGACGGTATTGACTTGCCTGTTGCTGTATCGTTGGTTGCGGATTTTAACTTGCGCAAGAAGTATAAAATTTTTGCAGAATGTTTGGAAAAAATGAAGTTTCAGGTGAAGGCATTGTCAGAAGGCGTTTTAAATTTGCCCAGCCCTATCAAAGCTTCGTATGATGTGAAGAGCGCGGAAATAAATGGAGCGGCATCAGCCGGGTTTAAGACTATTAAAATTGCAGAATCAAAATTGGAGTTAGCAAATAATATTGATGGTAATATAGAAGTTGTTTTAAAAGGTTTGCCACAATTTTTGGAAGACCAAAAGGTCGAAAATCTTCAGACGATACTGACGGCGAAAGTTCAAAATGTTCCGATGTCGGATGTGCCCAAAGTTTGGCCACAAGAACAGGGAACGTCAGCACATGAATGGGTAAAAAAACACTTAAGTCAAGGACGTGTATATGAAGCAGATTTTAAGCTCACTTTTAATGGGTCGGAGTTGACAGACGTTTTTGGCGATGTGCGTGTGGAGGGGGCTCGGGTGGATTATTTACCACAGATGCCAGCAATAGAAAATGCGTCGGCGCAGGTTTTGCTGTATCCAGACAAAGTTGAAATTATTGCGGACAAAGGACAAGCAAATAAAATTAAGTTAATGAATGCACATTTATTGTTCAATCCCTTAGGCGAGGAAACAACCTTCCTGGATATCTTGCTTGATTTGGATGGCCCAATTTCTGAAATGTTGTTGGCAATTAATAAAAAGCCTCTTAAATTGTTAGAAAATGTGGATTTTGATTGGAACAAAATCAAAGGGAATGCCGAGACGCGTGTCCATTTAAATTTCCCATTAGTCGAAGAGCGCTTGGTGCCAGAATTAAAGGTTGATGTAACTGCAACGGGAGAAAATATTGGAATAGCGTTGGATACGCCAAAACTTGAGATAAAGGATGGGAAAGCAGAATTATTTGTGGATCGTGTGGGCCTAAAATTGGAAGGAAAGGTTGGATTTAAGGATCAGCCAATGGCCTTTGTTTGGACGGAGGATTTTACGCCAACAAGCGGAACAACGGCAACGTATAATGTTTCGGGTGTTGTAGATGCGGTTAGTTTGAATGAATTGGTGCCGGATATTGAGCAATATATTTCGGGGATGGTGCCATTTAAGGTAGATTTAACAAGGAAAGCACCCGATCGGTTGTGGCAAGGGATGGCAGAGTTTGACCTGACAGATAGCAAAGCGATGTTGTATCCTTTTGGTCTTACCAAAGAAAAGGCAAATCAAGCACTGTTAAAGGTCAAATTGGATAAAGGAACGCCAGATTTTTCCGAAGGTGTTGGGGGTGTTGAATTGGATGGAAAAATAAATGGAGAAAAGTTACACTTTACAGGCAACGCCACTTGGGGATCAGAGTGGATGATCAGTTTGGACGACGTTCAAATGCCCGGAAATTCCTTTTCAGGGCGTATAGAACAAAAAGAAAAAACATTATCCCTTCTCATTAAAGGAGACAGTTGGGATTTGTCTGAACTCAAAAACATGCCTTTGTTGAAAAAGGAAAGTGTGGATAAAGAGAACAAAACGATTTTGCCGCCGAATATTAAATTTGAAAATTCGTTGACTAGATTGATTTTGAATAAAGAAAAGCCCATGGAAAACGTTATTTTGAATGGGGAGCGAAAGGATAATATTTGGAAATATTTCCATGCCGAGGCTGTGGCGAAAGAACCATTTGTAATAGTGTTTGACCCCGATAAAAAAAGATTTGAAGGGGAATTTGGTGATCTTGGGGCGTTGCTATCTTATGCGGGTGTTTCAGATCGTTTCTCGGGCGGGAAATTACGGTTGGATTCTGAACAAGATAGTACAGGTTTGATTAAAGGGAAAATCAAAGTGGATAATACCGAACTAAATGAAACGGGATTTATGTTGCAAGCTGTATCTATCTTGGGAATTGTGGATGCAATCCGTGGCAAAAATATTGTTTTTGATGAAATTCATATTCCATTTGAATTTGCGCCGGAAGGAGAATTTAAATTAAGGGATGCTTATGCGGCAAGTTCCAACATCGGTGTTACGTTTAGAGGAATAATTAATCTTGACGCTCTTGACTTAGAGGGGGATGTGATCCCAGCTTATGCTGTGAACAGTTTGCCGGGAAAAATTCCATTGATTGGCGCGTTGTTCCGCGAAGGTGAAGGTGGGGGCTTGATTGGTGTAAAATATTCTGTTACGGGACGCCCCACAAATCCAAACGTGGAATTTCATCCGCTGTCTAGTATTGCCCCGGGTGCACTGGGTTATATTTTTTAATGGGAGGGAAGACCATGGCAAATACGAAAAATGCGCTAAAGGATGTGGTGTGGGTTGGAGCAGACGACAGACGTTTGGAGTTGTTTGAAAATATTTATCCTTTACCAAAGGGTGTTTCATATAACAGTTATTTGATCTTGGACGGGAAAACTGCGTTAATGGATACAGCAGATGCGTCCGTAGCAGACCTCTTTTTTGAAAATATTGATGCTGCATTGAATGGTCGTCCGTTGAATTATGTTGTGGTGCAACATATGGAGCCGGATCATTCCGCAACGTTGATGGATTTAATTCGTCGATATCCAGATGTAACGGTTGTGTGTAATGCAAAAACAGAGGGAATGATTCATCAGTTTTTTCATGAGGATTTGGTTTTTAAATGTCAGATTGTTAAAGAAGGAGACACGTTGCCATTAGGACAGCATATATTACAATTCACAATGGCACCAATGGTGCATTGGCCAGAAGTCATGATGACCTATGATCAAACGGCTAAAATTTTATTTTCGGCCGACGCATTTGGTTCGTTTGGCACGCTGGATGGGGCTCTTTTTGCAGATGAGGTTGATTTTAAAGGAGATTATTTGATGGAAGCGCGCCGATATTATGCGAATATTGTCGGCAAATATGGAGCGCCCGTTCAGGCTGTTTTGAAGAAGGCAGCTGGTCTGGATATTCAAATGATTTGTCCGTTACATGGTTTTGTGTGGCGAAAAGATTTATCTTTTTTGTTGGATAAATATCAACACTGGTCCACGTATCAACCAGAAGAAAAGGCCGTTGTGGTGGCGTATGCTTCTATGTATGGTCATACAGCGAAAGCAGCAGAAACAATTGCAGAAACCTTGGTTAAGAAAGGTTGCCCTGTATGTGTATATGACTTGTCAAAAACGGATAGAAGTGTTGTTTTGAGCGAAGTATTTCGTGTTTCTCATTTGGTGTTGGCGGCGACAACACATGATGGTGAGTTGTTTGAGCCCATGGAATATTTGTTGCGTGAAATGAAATCACACGGTGTGCAGGGACGAAAGGTTGCGCTGATTGAAAATGGGTCTTGGGCATCTGTGGCGGCAAAAAAAATGCAAGAATTGTTAGAAACAATGAAAGATATGCAAGTTGTTTCGCCGGTAATAAGCATAAAATCTGCGCTGGCTCCATCTCAGGAGACGGAATTGACAGAGTTGGCGAACGCTTTAGTTCAGGAAAATTAATTTGGACAAGTAAAGCCCTAAAATATGGGAAAAACCATATATTTTAAAGGTACCTTTATGTCGGTGAAATTTAAAAATTTTTAGAAATAATTTTAAAATATAAGTTAGTTATTGAATTTAATACATTTTTCTTTGATTTTAGCCCCTAATATCTAGACTTAAAAAGGTACAAAAAATATATTGACATTAAAGGTACGTTTGTGTATCATTGTATGCAAATGTGTATCATTGTATGCGAGTTTAATGGAAAATAAATGACAGAAAATGATTTTTTGCGTATTGTAGGCAGAAACATCGCGTATTATCGCAAGTTGTCCGGACTTTCTCAAAAAGAATTTGCCGCCCAGATAGGTTTGCAATTAATCACGATTGCGACGATTGAATGTGGTAAGGCGGGGACAACCACAAAAACGTTAAAAAAAATTTCTGATGCACTGGGTGTAAAACCAGAACAATTAGTTATGATTCCAGAAAATTTTGCCTCTCCAAAATCAAATAGAAGGAGGGTGTATGTCTCGTAGATTGTCAAGCTTCATATTTAATCTTTTTCCAATTAGGCAAAATAGAGTTTGCTTTGTTAGTTATAGTGGTCAAGGATTTGGGGATAATCCGAAATATATTGCTTTGGAGATGTTGAAACATAAAGAGTTTGAATTGGTGTGGTTGTATGATTCCAATAATAATATAGATTTTTCGGAATTTCCAAAAGATATAAAATTGATCAAATTGAATTCATTGTTGGGATTATATTATATGTCAACATGCCACGTGCTGATTTCTAATATGAGACTTTCTTTCTGGAAAAAAGGTTTTAAAAAGAAAAAACAACAAATATATATTCAAACATGGCATGGTTCCTTTAGCTTTAAGAAAATTGAAGCGGATGCTCTGAATTTGTCAAAAGGATATGTTAAGAGCGCAAAAAATGATTCCAAAAATATTGACTATTTGTCGTCTGGTTCAAAATGGGCAGAAAATGCCTTATTTAAAGGGAGTTTCTGGTATGCGGGAAAGTATTTTAGAGGGGGCAATCCGCGAAATGATGTTCTGTTCAAAAATCCAAAAGATATTAAGAAAAAGATAGTTTCTAAATATAAATTGTCCCCGGGCGTTAAGATAGCGATGTATGCGCCAACTTTTCGCAAGAGCCATGACCAGAGCGTTTATCAGATAGACTATGCCGGGCTGAAGAAAGCTTTGCAAAAAAAGTTTCGAGGGGAATGGATTATTTTTTCAAGATTACACCCAAACATGATTAAGGAAAAAAATATCATACCAAATTATGAGTGGTTGTTTGATGTATCAAAGTATCCGGATATGCAGGAGTTATTGTGCGTATCAGATTTGTTAATCACGGATTATTCGTCTTCAATATTTGATTTTTTGATTACCAAACGTCCCGGTTTTATTTTTGCTCTGGATAAAAAACGATATGAGGCAGAAAGAGGATTTAAGATTCCTTTGGAGGGAACTCCTTTCCCGATTGCATATAATAATAAAAAATTGATTGATAATATAACTCAGTTTGATTCGAAAAAGTATTTACGCGCTGTTGAAAAATTTTTAAAGGATAGAGGTGTCTACGACAAAGGGGATGCCTCAAAAAAGTTGGTGGAGTTAATCATTAAAGTTTCTCGTTCTAAGGAGTCAACATGCAATTAGTTATTTTAGCCGGCGGGAAGGGAACACGTTTGGGGTTGACTGACATCCCCAAACCGATGGTGCCTATGGCGGGAAAGCCGTTGTTAGAGCACCAAATTGAATTGGCTAAAAGTTATGGCATTGATGAAGTTTTTATTCTTTCGGGGCATTTGGCACATGTGATTAGTGATTATTTCGGTGATGGTTCTAAATGGGGAATGAAGATTCATCATATAGTGGAACCTTGTCCTTTGGGAACAGCGGGGGCGTTGAAGTTGTTGGAAGGTCAATTAACAGATCGTTTTTTGGTTTTTTATGGCGATGTTGTTATGGATTTTGATATTGAAGCTTTTCAGAAGTTTGATGTGTGCCATGATGGAATTGCAGATATTTTAGTTCATCCAAACAGCCATCCTTATGATAGTGATTTGGTAGAAATTAATGAGGACCAATCTGTTAAGTCATTTCTTCCTAAGCCTCATCCGGATGATTTGATTTACAGAAATTTAGTTAATGCGGCCGTTTATATTTTATCGCCTAAAGTGATGGATTATATTGAGTCGGGTGTTTCCAGTGATTTTGGAAAGCATATTTTCCCAAAATTACTTGAGCAAAATCAAAAAATTTATGCCTATCAAACGCCAGAATATATTAAAGATATGGGAACAAAGGATCGTTTCCCGTTGGTGTGTCAGGATTTAGAAAGCGGAAAGGTGGCCCGTTTAAACAGAAAAAATGCAAGGCCTGCAATTTTCTTGGATCGTGATGGGACATTGAATAAAGATATGGATAAGAATCCCAACGTTAATGATTTTCAGCTGTTAGAGGGCGTATCAGAGGCGATATCTAAAATAAATAATAGCGATTATTTGAGTATAGTTGTGACAAATCAACCGATGATTGCTAAAGGTTTTGTGACATTTGAAGATGTGGAAAATGTTCATAAAAAAATGGAGACGGTGCTGGGAAAAGATCATGCCTATCTGGATGGAATTTATTATTGCCCTCATCACCCAGAAAAGGGGTTTGAAGGTGAAGTTCCTGAATTAAAAATAGATTGTGATTGTCGCAAACCAAAGATTGGTATGTTTTTGAAAGCTCAAAAAGATTTTAATATTGATTTAGCAAGATCGTGGATGATTGGTGATCGCGAAGCGGACATGAAGGCAGGAAAAACGGCAGGATGCAAAACGATTTTGGTGAACAATGATGTTTTGCAAACAGATGCTGCGGATTATGTGTGTCCCAATTTAAATGAAGCGATCGATTTGATTATGAAAGGAACAAAATGATTATAACTAGAACACCTTTTCGTGTCAGTTTCGCGGGTGGTGGTAGTGATTTGGCCAACTATTATGAAAAATTTGGGGGTGCTGTTGTTTCAACAGCTATTAATAAGTATGTTTATTTGTCTATGCATCCTTATTTTTTCAAAAATGAGTATTTGTTAAAATATTCCAAGACAGAACATGTTTCTTCCCTAGAAGAAATTGAGCATCCTATTATTAGAGAAGTTTTTAAACTGTATAATATAAAAGGGGTTAATTTAAGTTCTGATGCCGACATTCCTGCTGGAACCGGGTTGGCCTCTTCTTCGGCCTTTGCGGTTGGGCTGATTCACCTATGTAATGCGTGGAATGGGACATATTTGGAGAAGGAGCAAATTGCTGCTCAGGCTTGTCAGGTTGAAATTGATTTGTTAAAAGAACCTATTGGAAAGCAAGATCAATATGCCTGTGCGTGCGGGGGGCTGAATTTTATAGAATTTGAACAGAATGGTCAAGTGAATGTAGAAAAAATTTATCTGCCCCAAGATGGATATGAAAAATTACAAAAAAATTTATTATTATTTTATACGGGAAAAACTCATAAAGCGGGTGATATTTTGCAGGAGCAAAAGAAAAATACAACCGAGGATGCCCGCAAGATAGAGAACTTACACAAGATGGTTCAGTTGGCAAAAGATTTAAGAACAGAATTGCTTCACGATCGGGTGGACGCTATGGGGGAGATTTTGAAGACAAACTGGGATTTGAAAAAAAGTTTAGCCAGCGGTGTTTCCAATCCATTCATTGATGAATGTTATGAAAGGGCCATAAAAGCCGGTGCTGCAGGTGGAAAATTATTGGGTGCTGGTGGTGGGGGATTCCTGTTGTTTTATGTTGATGAAAGCAATCAGGAAAAAGTTCGTGAGACACTTTCTGATTTAAAAGAGATGCCATTTATGTTTGATTACAAGGGCACAAATGTAATTTATTACAATAAAGCAAAAATGTTGGAGAATAATGATGATAGATTTTAAGGAAGATATTGAAAGTTATTTAACAAAGTTAAAAAATACGATTGATCGTTTATCGCGGGATGAAATCAGTGTTTTTATTAATATGTTAATTACGGCAAGAGACGAAGGAAGGACTATTTTTATTATGGGTAATGGTGGTTCTGCCTCAACAGCTTCCCATTTTTGTTGCGATTTTAACAAGGGAGCTTCCTATGGATATGACAGACGTTTTAAATTTATCTGTCTAAATGATAATACCGCCACCATGATGGCTTATTCCAACGATGTGGCTTATGAAGATGCAATGGTGGAACAGCTGAAAAATTTCTTTGAACCAGGGGACTATGTGATTGGTATCAGCGGCTCTGGTAACAGTAAGAATGTTGTGAAAGCAATTGAATAT